>NZ_CAXTNP010000440.1:0-4423 GCF_964245575.1 uncultured Nostoc sp.
ACTCTGGTTAAGCTTTTGTTACATACTTATAAATTTCCCCGCCGACTTACTTACAAGTTCCCTAAAGCATGATGTAACAAGGCTAAAACACTGTTATGCAAGAATATCTTTGAGAAAAATACGAATACTGGCAGGAATGTACTATATGGAGATTATTAACGACGAGTCAGCAGCTTTACCTATAGAAGTCGAAGTAATAGCTACCCAGCCAGAGGAAATCATTGAACAGCCTTTAGTACCAAAAAGTAAGTCAGACTTTAAGACTAAAGAGGAAAAACAACAACGCTTAACTACTTTAGCAGAAGACACACGACGCAGGCTAAAACGAAGTGCTATGGATATTTATTGCATTGGTCTTAACTTACTAGAAGCTCAAAACCTCATAGAGCATGGTGAGTTTCTACCTTGGTTGCGACGGGAGTTCGGAATGGGTAAAACTTCAGCTTATGAGTTCATTCACGTTGCTAAAGCATTTGAGTCCAAATTTCCGATAATCGGAAATTTGATTAATAATATCACTCCTACTGCTCTCTACAAATTAGCAGCCCCTAGTACTTGTCAAGCAGCTAGAGATGAAGCAATAGATATTATCAAAGCAGGCAAAGTAGTAGATCCAGAAGTTGCGAAAAATCTCATGAATAAATATAAAAGTTCTAAAATAAGAACAAGACAACAGAGTGATGCAAATAAAATTGAAGCATTAGCCTTACCCAAGGTTGAGGTTGGTCAGATATAACAATCAACTAGTAATTCTATGCCAATCTCTTTTACGCCTCAACAAGATGAAGTACAAAAGTTAATAACCGAGCGTGATAGCTATAAAGTGCAATTAGAAGCTATACAAATAGTAAAATAAAAACTGGAGCTAGATGTTGCTAATCTTCGTTTAGAATTAACTTTATTGCAAACTTGCAAGAACAAGGAGTAGTATGCAGAAGCTGTATTGATGAGCGTTTATTGTACAGCAATATTTTCAGATTTTTAGCAAACTGATTTAGCATACAAAGTCTTGAAAAACCGTAGATATTTGATTAAATGGTTTAGATTTTTTGTAAGGATTCAGGTAGCAGAGTATTGACAAAGGAGACACTTGATTAGGAGTATCACGAATATTTTTAGACCTGAATCCTTACGATTTTTTTTCTTTAACTACTATCGTAAATCTCATGATGCTGCTATTATCAATTTTAGTGCTATATTTCATTTTTTCAAAGTTTGTGACTGCTTAATTAATACAAATGTAATAAGTATCTTTGTATTAAGTTAAATGATGCACTTGTAAAAGCTTTAATATCTTTAAACGTGCGCTACATTTTTGGTGTTAGCGGCGCAAATATTGAACACCTTCACGATGCCATCCATCGGTTAGGTGAAGGAAAGCTACAGTCAGTGATGACTAAGACTGAAGATGGGGAGGCTTTTATGGCAGACTGCCACGCACGTGTTCACCGCAAATTAGGTGTATGCTGCTCAACTTCTGGTGGTGGAATGATGAATTTAATTACTGGTATTGCAGAGTCGTATGCGGAGTCAGTTCCTGTTCTTGCTTTAGTTGGACAGCCACCGTTAGTGCTTGAAGGAAAAGGAGCCTTTCAAGACTCATCAGGTATCGGTCGTACAGTGGATAGCATAAAGCTTTGGAGTGCTGTTACTAAGTATGTAGCGAAGGTTTCAAAACCAGACGACTTTTGGTATCACTTGACTGAAGCTGTTAAGTCCGCTCTTTCTGGTCGTCCAGGGCCAGCTGTTCTAATGTTCCCCCGCGATATCTTTAAGCAAGAGGTCGAAGGGAGCAACGCGATTTGGTGAAGTCGGATAAAAAACGTGCGATGCCTTCTCTATGAGAGGCTTCGCCAACGGCGGGTGCAGCCATCGCTAAAAACTCACTTGCGTATAACTAAAATATTTATTACATGTCAATTACGTGTTAATACTAAATCAACTTGGTCGAGGATTTTAGAATATGAAGATGACTTTTTTTGTCCCACAAAAAAAGGTAGGATTCCCGAATAGTAAAGGTTTTAATATCTGACATCAAAACAGGGAGTTTGCCGTCACTGAATGAAAAATAATATATATTCTACCTTTGATTTGAGCAAATCATTGTCACACTTTCTTTGAAAAGTTACGAAACTTTTAGAATTAACGAACATCTTAGAATTTGAGGGACAAATTTTAAAGTTACGTGAGGACAAGATTAGGGAATTAGCATTAATTTTAGCCGGAGAATGCATTGCTTTATTGCTTCATAATCTGTCTAAATGTCAAGATTTTTTAGAGAAATCAATGCAGCAGACACAGGGATGGTGGCATAAGACAACGCAAAAGCATGGTTATAAAAAGCGACAAATATTAACAGTTGGGAATGTTGAAGTAACTTTAAAACTACCGTATGTAGTTGAACGTCTTTATCAACCAAATAAAAATAAACAAGATGAAGGATTTTGTCCCTTCTTAAGATATTTAGGAATATCGGAGGGTTTAACCCCAGTTGTTTTATCAAAGGTTGCTCAATATGGTGCAATTGCAGGTTCCTTTGAAGCTGCACGTACAACACTAATTGATTGGGGAATAAAGATTAGTTTAAAACGAATAGAACGGCTAACATATTATTTTGGTCAGTTGGGAATAGATTTACGTAATCACAAGCTAAATGACTTAAAATCTGGTAATTTATCCACCTTAAATATTCTTAAAGACCAACGTGTTGTAATTGCTGTAGACGGTGGTCGTACCCGTATTCGGATACCGAAAAAAGAAAAGCGTAAGGTTAAAACAAATCGTTATGGCTTTACAGGTGAATGGATAGAGCCAAAATTACTAACAATTTATGTAGTAAATGAACAAGGTAAAAAAGTTAGGACATCAGCAATTCCTATTACTAATGATGGCACGTATTCAGGTTATCAAGGATTCATCCAGATTTTAGAAATGTATTTAGTAAATTTGGGTATAAGCCAAGCAAAACAAGTCTTATTAATTGGGGATGGTGCAGAGTGGATATGGATACATATCCCTCCTTTATTAAAAAAACTACAATGTCCCTACCAAACTTATCAGTTATTAGATTTTTATCACGCAGCATCACATTTACAAGACTTTGCCGATGCTGCTTTTAACACAAATAATGAGCGTCAACAATGGTTTAAAAAGGCTCGTAAAATTTTAAAAAAAGGTCAAGCACTGGATTTAATGAGAAACATCGGTGAGTTTATATTATCAGCTACTGGAGAACGCTGCAAAATTTTAGTACGAGAACGAAACTACATTTTAAAAGCTTATCGACGGAGGCTTTTAAAATATAATGAAGTTGTGTCTCAAAAGCTCCCTCTTGGTAGTGGTGCAGTTGAAAGTAAAATTGTCAAGTCGTTAATTTACGTATGAAAGGAAACGGGAAATTTTGGTTAAAAACTAATGCTGAAATTATGTTACATCTCCGATGCCAATGGATAGCTGGAAATTGGGATAATTTTTGTGATTCTATCTTTAATTCGTTCATCAAGCCGATATCTGCTTGATAAATTTTATACCTTAATTTGGGTTTTAATTAGTCAATTGCCATAATTAAGACTAAATAATTAAAATTGGTTGCTTTACTTCTTTTTTAAAAATCGTTAAATAGCTTGCTAGTAATCTTTTTGAGATATCTCATCAAGATAAATTTCCCTGCAAATCAGTATGGTAATGGCAAATAAAGTCGCTTTGTACTTAAATCATAATTTTTAGCGATGGCTGCGCCCGCCGTTGGCGAAGCCTCTCGTAGAGAAGGCATCGCACCTTTTTTGCCCAACCTCACCAAATCGCGTTGCTCCCATTTATTGTGAAACTGGGCTTAGTCATCTTCATCCATTAAGCAACAACGGCTTTGGGTCTTGCAAGCTTGTCGAGAAGAACGCTCTCGTACAATAGTCGCTAAATCTGGTCGTCCTGTTAAGAAAAGTCGCCAATCAGCCCAAATCCCATATAGGAAGTCGGCAATAGCACCGATAACTGGTAAGGAAGTTGCAGCATAAACCCAACCCATCCCCAGAATTTCGTAAATGCGACGGAAAACCTCAACATTTTCAACTAGCGTTCCGTCTGGCAACACAGCATAAATACGCCTCATTGCAGTTTCATAGTCAACACCGCCATGTGCTTGCGAGTTGTAGTCATCAGCTGCAATATCTACAAACGCCACCAGCCCTCGACTGGCGTCCCGCTTCTTCAAAAAGTTAACCTCACGCAGACACAAGGGACATTGACCGTCATACAGCAGTTTGATTTTCCACGACGGCAGAGTGGATAAAGGCTGGTCTAGAGAGTTGTTACAACCGTAGGATTGCATTTGTGGTGAGGACATTTTGGGATCTTAACTAAGTTTATTTCCTTATACCAATTTAATATGAAGCTGCATATAATAGGGAGAAGCCAACTCTTAAGT
>NZ_CAXTNP010000441.1:0-4397 GCF_964245575.1 uncultured Nostoc sp.
AGCAATGGCAACGATACGATTAATGAAGTATGTGGTGGTAGTGATACGATAGATGGCGGCAAAGGTAACGATTTGTTGACCATCAAGTACTACAATGGTACTGAAGGAATCACTTCGACATTCAATGCTATTACTAACACTGGCTCAATTATTGGGGGGACGACGAATCAGGTTAGTTACAAGAATATCGAACAATTAAATTTTTCCGGTTCCTACTACGACGACTTGATTGTGGGGACTAATGGCAATGATACCCTCACAGGTGGCAACGGTAATGATAGCCTTTATGGGGGAGCTGGTACTGATACCTTTGTTTTGGATACTGACAATCAAGGTGTTAATAGACTTTATGACTTTAACGCCACTAATGAACTAATTGAGATATCAACTGCTGGTTTTAGTAGCGACTTATCACCAGGTGTACTAAAAGCTAGTCAGTTTACAATCGGAGCATCTGCAACCACAACTAGTCAGCGATTTATTTATAACTCTACTACAGGTGGATTGTTCTTTGACTCTGATGGTAGTGCAGGTGCGTTTACTCAGGTACAGTTTGCACAATTATCTCCTGGCTTGTCACTAACCAACAACAATTTTGTGCTTTTTTATCCTTATTAGCACTTTATTACTTTAAGCAGAGAAAATAGGAAATCTCGGATTGCGATGTGCTTAAAGGATGTCTGAAAAGTTTTCACCAAGTAATTTCAGTAGACCGAAAAGTTTTCCAAAACCCTTACCAGTCGTTCATTCGAGTTGATAAACACAATTTGTGGCAATCCTTTTGGAGTCTGGTTTTTGAGGAACGAGCGTTGTTAGTAAGTTAAGAGTGGAGTGCAAGCGATCGCGATCTTCAGCCCATGCATTAGGATGCATTGTTAATGTGTCCCGATACAACGTTAATGCATCCCAATGCAATGCCAATGTATCCCAATACAATGTTAATGCGTCCCAATGCAATGCCAATGGATCCTCCTGCATTAAAAACGCTACGCTTTTATGCAAAACTGTATTTAGAGCGACGAAGGAGCGTCACCCGAAGGGCGATTCGTTTAATATTCTGTGCATCTTCATACAAAATTGGTATAAGCTAAAGTTATAGGATTCATATTTGATTTTTAAACTAATAATGGAAATCACTCAGCCTCGAGAAATATTTAGAATAAATGATTGAGTAATGTTGAGTGACGACTAAAAAAATAAATGGTGAGTGACGACTAGGAAAAAAAATTATTGCTTACTTCCGAGTTATCCATTCACCATTATTTGTTACGTAACAAAATTATTTAACAACCAAAACTGGCTGTTTTGTTGTTGACTGCACTAATTCGACTGTTGACTCCACTAGTTCTTTTGCTGTTGACTGCACTAATTCGGCTGTTGACTGCACTAGTTCTTTTGCTGTTGACGCTACTGGTTGTGGTTGCAACAGTTGGGTGTAAAGTTCACTCAGTTGATTTGCTACGCCATCCCAGCTAAATTTAGTTTCGACGCGCTTTCTACCAGCCTTACCCAATTCATCTCGCCACTCTGGAGTTAAGAGAATTCGGTCGATGGCAGATGCAAAGGCATCTACATCTTGCGGTGGTGCCAATAAACCAGTTTCTTCATTAACTACAGTAAACTGAAGTCCGCCGACATCACTTGCTACCACTGGTGTACCGCTTGCCATCGCTTCGATCGCCACGAGTCCAAAAGGTTCGTAGTGACTGGGAACAACGCAAACATCAGCAGCTGCGTAATAAGTTGGTAAAATATCTTGACTCAGACGACCAGCAAAGGTGGTAAAGTCGCTCATCCCTAATTCGTTGATAATAGCTTCAATGCGATCGCGCTCAATCCCGTCACTGTTACCTGGAGTACTACCACCACCGATAATTAGCTGGAGATTTTTGGAGTCGCGTAACTCAGACTCGTTTACTGCACGCACCAAGGTTTCTATACCTTTGCGTGAATCAAAACGTCCTACATATAATACAACTTTGGCTTCTTTTTCAATAGCTAATTTAGCCCTGGCTGCTTCTCGTGCGATCGAGCCAAATCGCTGAATATCTGTACCACAGGGAATAATGTCGATATTGCCTTTAGTGGAAACCAGCGATCGCATGTGTTGCTTTTCTTGCGGACTTGTCGCTACAATTCGCTCTGCTTTTTCCAATACCTGTTTTTCCACTGCTAATCGCACACTAGCAATCAGAGGAATATCTTCTATAGTGTTATACTTGACCGCTCCTAAAGAGTGGTAGGTGTGAACCTGTTTACTCTTTTGGATTTTGTTTAACTGCATCCCCACCCAACTAGAGAGCCAATAGTTAGTGTGAACTAACTCGTATGTAATGTTATTTTTTACTTGAAATTTAAGTAAATTATCTACAAATTCTGGCAGAAAATCAAAAAGATCATCTCGCGGCACAAACTCAATAGGGCCAGCTTTTAAACGAATAGTTCGACAATTGTCGCTGTGTTCAACAATCGAGTCTTGCTCTAGACTCACCTTGCGAGTAAACATATCAACTTGCCATCCTAGCTGCGCTAATGCTTCACCCACGTTACGCACATAAACATTTTGTCCCCCAGCTTCTTCTTTCCCTATTTCAATCGCCGGGTCTCCGTGGACAGAAATCAAGGCGATACGTTTTTCGGTGGTAGAGTTCATAGTTTGTGTGTTGATGATTTTAACAAAGTTTTAGGCTGTTCCAAGCTCGTGTATAGCACACTTCTTTGAATTGTTTAGGAACTTTGATTAATTTTGATTTTAATTTACTATGTCTAATATTTTTTTACATCTTCTGCCAGAAGTATACTCTTAGATTAAATACAAATATTTAATTTCTTTAGATAGAAAAAATTTGTTTCTTTATTTTTCATTCTTTTGATAGATGAAAATTATATTTTCTTTGTCCAAACTCTTAAGTTATTAATGAAAAGCAAAATTGCTGAAAAGCCTATAAATACCTGCTTTTAGCTTCCTTACTTTTGATTTTTTCAATTTTGATTGCTATATTAATTCAGAATATCTGATACTTTTGATAGATAAGTATTATAGTTTTCGTTTTCTTTATGCAGATATAATCCCATAGATACATGCATTAATATGAGTTTGATGAAACGAAAAAGCAGCCACACGCACAGCCTATTGTAGAGAAAGTAGAGAAAGTAGTTCCTTAATAATTCAAAATTCCAAATTCTTGCATTAAAGACATTTCAGACGAAGAGAAGTGCCAAGCGATACGGTTAAGAGCGTTGTGGCAACTGACGCTCGTCTTGACGCTCGTCTGTCGCTAACACTGGCGCTATTGAGGAATTTAAACCCCGATGGTTCCTGAGCCTGTCGAAGGATGGTTCCTGAGCAGTTCGGCAAGAGCTACCTGTAAGACCTGTCTTACCCCTACGGGGAAGCTACGCTACGCGTAGCGTCCCGCTCTTAAGGACTGAAACTGATCGGAAACCTCTGAGCAGAGGTTTCCGACGCTCGCAGACTCGTTGGCGCAGCCCGCCGCAGGCATCAGAAATTTGTAACAGAAGGGTCTTAACCCCTTTAATTTCGGATAAATTAAGCTTTTTGGCGATTTTTGCATAAGTCCTGAATTTATATCGTTGAACTCAGGTTGTATTAAGTAGTGAGAATAACTGTTAAATATTGATGCAAAATCGGGTAATTTCTGGAATTTGCTTCGGAAAATTTCAGATTATATTTTCAATCATTAATAAATTTCAGGAGCAAATCAGGTGTTTACTTCAACCTTACTCGCTGCTGCAACTACACCCCTGGAATGGAGTCCTACAGTTGGGCTGATTATAATTCTCGCTAATATCGTTGCCATTGTCATTGGCAAATCTACCATCAAGTATCCCAACGTAGAACCAAAACTACCCTCAGTCAATTTCTTGGGTGATTTTGGTTTACCAGCCCTTTTAGCAAGTACCGCCTTTGGTCATATCTTAGGAGTGGGCGTTGTCTTAGGGCTGCATAACCTGGGAAGAATTTAGGTTCTTACCCAAGTTAGCCTTTATTTGATGATTATTTAGTCTCCAACCTGAAGCCAGAGAGTTAGTTATCTGGCTCTTTTTTATTGAATACTGAGTTCTAATGTCTTAAATAGTGAGTGCAATTATAATATAACGTGAGTTCGATGAACGAAAAAACGCCAGGAGGAAGAGCCGGTAAGTCTTTAGGATAAATACCATCTGAGGGTTTTTTGCGTATTTTTCCTTTAATTCAAGTCTCAGCCTTTTTTTGTACCTAAATCAACCCGTCGAACTTACGTTGCTGAAGGGTCGAAGGGTAGCCGAAGGGCAAAGCCGAGGTAGCGCAGTCGAAGTATGTCAAAGTGCTGGCTACGCCTACGCATTTGTTATTTCGGCGTACGCATTTGTTATTTCGGCGTACGCATTTGTTA
>NZ_CAXTNP010000442.1:0-4325 GCF_964245575.1 uncultured Nostoc sp.
GCATTTTGAGAAAGCAATATGCCTTTTTGCTTGCTGAATCTACCGAAATGAGAAAACATTTAAGCATTTTGAGAAAGCAATCAAGCATTTTGAGAAAGCATTTAAGTATTTTGCTTATTGAATCTAGTCAAAAGGCGAAGTTAAGGTGAAGTTATTGAAAGTATTCCTTATAAATTCGATGCCAAAGGTAGCCAAAATTCATCAACCCACTAGCAGGTAGTCTCTCAGGGTAAGGATACACCAATTCTCCCGCCGAAAATCCCTGCGGTAACGTCCAAGCAATACTGGGAGCAACACCAGAGTCACCAGGGTTTTTCCAATAAGTATGCCATCCTGGTTTTATTTGGAAATGTAACCCCACCCAAAATGGTTTCCCTGGTTGAATACTACTGACTTCACTCACCAATTGTGTTTGCACGTGTTCAGTCTTGACTGGGTTTGCCCAAGCAGTAAGAGGTAGAAGAATGAGGAAACTGAGGATGAATGTAATTATTTTGATGGCTATTTGTGTCAATTTATGCATATGTTTAGGGAACTCCAGAAAATAAATTATCCAATTTTACGCCCATCAAAACGACTTTCCCTCCCCTAGCTAATAGCCCCCTGTCCCCTGCCCTCAAAGCGATCGGATATTTTTTAAATTGGAAGTCCCTTAGCTCAAAGCCCCTTGTTTAAGGTAGGCAAACTTCCACTACAGTGTACTAGCTAGAATTTAATCAAACTAAAGGCAATAAAATTTCAAATTTTGTACCTATACCAATCTGGGAATGGAAATTTAATTTTCCCCCATGTCTGACGGTGATAATTCGATAACTTACTGCCAAACTAGTATTTTTACTATTCTTCGTTTCAAGAGAAAACGACTCCATAATTTGCTGTTGCAATTCTTGAGACACTCCAGGGCCATTGTCAGCAATGCGAATTAATATCCAGCGAGAATCTGGTGCATTTGGGTTGCTTGCTTCTTGGGAAATTACTTCTGTAGTAATCTCGATTCGGGGTTTTTGAACAGTCTTTGTATCTTGTCGATGCAACTGCTGTCGCACTGCTTCATTGAGTAAAGTATCCACAACTTCGCTGAAAATATTCATCAAAACCTGGTTTATTTGCCCCATAAAGCAATATACTGGGGGTAATTGGCCGTAGTATTTGACGATTTCAATTTCTCCTTGAAGACGGCTATTAATTAATAAAATAATACTATCTATACAAGCGTGTAAATCTACTGGTTTGGGATAAAGTTCATCGAGATGGCAGAAGTTTTGTAAACTAGTGACAAGTTTTTTTAATCTTTCTGCTCCAGTGCGGATACTAGCAAGGGAGCGCGACAAATCTTGTTCTAAAAAATCAAATTCAATCTCTTCTTTAATCTGATTAATTGCCTGGGAAGCTGATGGTAATTCTTTTTCATAAGCCGCTATCAGCTTGAGCAAATCTTGGCTGTAGGTTGAAACATAAGTTATATTACCCCAAATAAAACCCACGGGGTCTAAAATTTCGTGCGCTACACCGTCTACCAAACGTCCCAGATTTGCCATTTTATCATTTTGAATCATTTGGGCTTGGCTGCGTTCATACCGCACTAGATTGTCGATTCCTCGAATTTGCCAAGAAATAATATTCAATTCTTGGACATCTAACAATCTATAAGCACCAGATTCTGTTTCTACTACAATTGGTTCTGCTAATAATTCTGGCGATCGCTTTAAGCTAAGTTGCATCGCAGTTAAAATCGATGTTGTATCAGCAAGCAGCAACATCGGTATCCGCGCATAGCTGTAGATAACGGCTAATGGTTGCTGAACAAATAACTCTTGTCCGAATGGGCGAATCAAAAATTCCAGCAGTCGCCGCCGCGAAATCATCCCAATGAACTTTCCCTGTTCTACCAAAATTACTCCTGGTAGCTGGGGGTATTTTTCCAAAAAACTAGCCACTTCCATACCAGTGTGATTGATTTCCACTGGGAAGTTGTACATTGGTAGTTCTTGGAGGGTTGAATCTAAATCGATATCGCGATCGCTACCAAGAGACACAAATGGCGGTAAGATTTGGTAACTGAATTCTTCTGACACTAGACACCCTAAGTTTTACAAATATTAGGTAAACAATAAGTTAATATTTTACATTCTGTCACCCTCTAAATCCGATTTCGGTTTAAGTATCTACCGCAAGGCGGAAGTCAAGTCGCTTCGCTCCAATTAAAAATTAAAAATATAAAATTAAAAATTGCAATCATTGTGGGCTGCTGAACCCACCACTGATTGTAGACCACTGAAATCTTTGATTTCAGTGGTTGCTCGTACCCAAAATTAATTAAAAATTATTATTCTGATTAATTTTTAATTTTTAACTTTTAATTTTTAATTAAAAAAAGGTCAATATTGTATTGGTCAGGATTTAGGCATTTACTGGCGCTTGACTGATCCCCCTGAAAAAGGAGCAGAAGCACCGGATTGGTTTTATGTACCGAATGTACCGCCTACACTGAATGGGCAAACGCGACGTTGAACCAGAAAGCTAATATTTTGTTATGAATTACGAATTACGAACTTGTACTGAGCGCAGCCGAAGTATTACGAATTACGAATTAAATCTGTGGCTTAATTTGTTTAGACACAAATTTTACTGCTACCAGGGTAATCACGATGACAAATAGACCTCCTTCCGAACCGGAGTCATCCCAAAGAACTGCCCTTGGCTTTGATGAATTTATAGCCATTCTGGTTGCCTTCACCACTATCGGAGCGATTCTTTTTTGGTCATTGTCTGGCAGGGATTCTAGCTGGAACTTAAACGGGTTGCTGTCGCCTTCTTCTACTCCGTCTAGAAGTGTTCAACCAAATCAAGTATTGCCCTTCCCTACTTCCAAGGTAGAACCAAATGCAGCCCCCAACAACGTTTTGCCGTCATCTCCACCTGAGGCTGTTGGTGAACCCAATACACCTGCATTGCCAACTAATAGCGCAACTTCTTCTGGCGCAGTGTTACCATCGGTTCAGGTAATCCCAACTCAATCCCCACAACCATCTGTATCCTCTTCAGCAGGGCTTGAGTCATCAATTACATCATTAGCGTTGCCTTTAGTAACTCCGGCAAAACAAAAATCTATTATTCCGCCCCCAATTGCATTTAACGATGTGCCCAATAACTTTTGGGGTCGGCGTTTTATAGATGTTCTTTCTTCCCGTGGTATTCTCAAGGGGTTTCCTGATTATTCTTTTAGACCAAATCAGCCTGTAAACCGCGCTGAATTTGCTGCTATCCTGCAAAAAGCCTTTGAGCAAGAACCGTCTAAGACTGCGATCGCATTTCAAGATGTACCAGCAAAATTCTGGGCTACTTCAGCAATTGACCAAGCCATAAGTGCCGGATTTCTCAAAGGCTACCCGAAAAAAACCTTTAAACCACAACAAAATATTACGCGAGTGCAAGTTTTAGTTGCCCTTGTTAGTGGATTGAATTTGAAAGCATCCACTTCCCAAAATCAGATTTTAAGTGTCTATAAAGATGTTAAAGATATTCCAACCTATGCTACTAGCAAAATAGCTGCTGCTACAGCTAATGGTCTGGTAGTTAACTATCCAAATCCACAAATTCTTGCTCCTAATAAAGTAGCTACTAGGGCTGAAGTGGCGGCGATGATTCATCAAGCTTTAGTAAAACGGGGCAAGTTGCAGGGAATTTCATCTCAAAACATAGTGCGATTGGGTAGCGTGTCTCCAAAACTCTCGCCCACTCCAAAGCAGAACCTAAAAGGTAACTTGTCCACAGGAGGCTAGTACCGCAAGGCGGAAGTCAACCCCTTTGGGCAAGTCAAAAGTCAAAAGTCAAGAGAATTGTATTCCAAGGTCTTGCGCCATTTGAAATGGTATGTTTATTTCCGCCGTGTTGTATTAGTCTCAACAATAATTACTAATTCGTAATACTTCGGCTGCGCTCAGTACAAGTTCGTAATTCGTAATTAAACCAAATGTGAGTTTGACAGCTTATATGGTGTTCGCCTAACGAGACTTAATAAAAAGACCTTTAAGACAGGGTAAGCGCATATAATTTTGTAGTTATTGATACAGACAAAAAGCTGAAAACTCTATCTAAATATCAATTTTTCATTCAAAATAGGACGAATTGTCGTAAATGATTGAAAAAACATGGGTCAAATAGCTTTTTATGTTCCTTAACCACATAAAGACGATAATGTCAATCCCACCTATTGGCTCCGTGTAGTAATTTTGAACTTATTTGTGCTTTGGGTGAACCCCAAAATTACCGTGTCAAGTCGCTTCTCGAAATTAAAAATTAAAAATATAAAATTAAAAATTGCA
>NZ_CAXTNP010000443.1:0-4314 GCF_964245575.1 uncultured Nostoc sp.
CAAAGTCGTTTTGAGGTACTCCAAAGTCGTTTTGAGGTACTCCAAAGTCGTGTTGGAGTACTTCAAACTTTGTCGCACTGCGATCAAGTACACAGGTGCGACGCCGATAGCGTTCGCGCAGCGTCTCGTAGAGAAGCGTTAGCGAGTCCGCGAGCGTCATAGCCCGCCTTCTCTACGAGACGCTCCGCGAACGGCATCGCTTTCATAAATCTTCACAAACAAAGCGATGTCTACGACGGGCTATTCGGCCTCACTTTACTTTTAAAACAGTCGCTACAATTGATAGATTTTACGCGATGTGCAACTTAATCCTTAGAACCTCACTTCCATTCCTCTCTCCCACAGGGGGAGAACAAAATCAGAACTGAAGTCCTGACTACAAACATTTTTAAAAGAAGGTTGATTAGCCAGACATGCTATAAATAAACATTAAAAAACTAACTATTCTACTCAGCATTACTAACGGTTTTTTGCTGTTGATAACGCTGTTTAAACTGCTGTTGCTGTATTTTATGATCCACAATTGGTTCAGGATAGCCAACAGCATGACGTTCTAAAGATGGAATTTTACCACTAACTAAATATTCTGTATCTACAGACCGTAATTCTGATACCCATTGCCGAATATATTCACCCTCTGGATCGAATTTTTGTGTTTGACTGGCTGGGTTAAAAATCCGCACAGGTTTAGGATCCATGCCGCTAGAAGCGCTCCATTGCCAACCGCCATTATTTGCAGATAAATCACCATCAATCAGGTGCTGCATAAAGTATTTTTCTCCCAATTGAGGACTAATTAGCAAGTCTTTGGTAAGAAAACTGGCGACAATCATTCGACAACGGTTATGCATCCAGCCACTTTCATTCATCTGGCGCATTGCTGCATCCACAATAGGATAGCCAGTTCTCCCCTCACACCAAGCTTGGAAATGTTCTTCGTTAGTTTGCCAAGGAAAGTTCTTAAAGGTATCGCGGAAAGCACCATCAGCTAATTCGGGGAAGTTATACATTGCATGTTGATAAAACTCCCGCCAAGCTAATTCTTGTTGCCATGTGCGAATATTAACTGCTGTTTCGTCACTGCGGCTATTTTCTTGTGCTTCTATGGTGGCTTGCCAAACGGTGCGAATGCCAATTACGCCAAATTTTAAAGCTGCACTTAGTTGCGATGTTCCATCAACTGCGGGGAAATTTCGCTGTTCTTGGTATTCAGTAATAGCTTTAGCAGTAAATTCCTCTAGCCGTTCTTGCGCCGCCGCCTCTCCCGGTGAAATAATCAATTCTCCATCCCAAATAAATCCTAAATCTTTGGCTGAAGGTAGCGTTAAGGCTCCTGCAAGTTTAGCAATTTCCTGTTCAGCTTCTGTTAAACCCTCAACATTTTGCAGAGTTTCTACTGGGTTCGCTTTCGGTTTGGTAATCCAATTTTTCCAGAAGGGGGTGTAAACTGTGTAAGGTTGATTGCTACCGGTACGTAATTGCTCTGGGGAATTGAGGATTTGATCCCAGTTTTGGTTAAGAAACTCAATACCTTTTTCTTTGAGGGCATTTATAACGGTGCGATCGCGTTCTTGCGAATAAGGTTCTACATCCCAATTCCAAAAAACTGCTTTGGCATTTATTGCTTCTGCTAAAGCTGGTATCGCTTGTACAGGATTGGCGTGGAGTATTAACAACTGGCTACCAACTTGAGCATATCGCTCTTGGAGTTTCTGCAAACAGCCAATCATATAAGTTATTTTCACAGGAGCAACATCATCCCGTTCCAGAATATTCGGATCAAGGCAAAACACGCCCACTACTTTCGGACTCTGTTGTTTTGCCGCAGCCAGTCCTGTATTGTCAGAAATGCGTAAATCGCGCCGATGCCAAAACAAAATTAAGTCAGACATTCTATACTACATATAGTTCACCCGTACTAGCTTAAATGCTAGTGGTACTAATGAACATCATTCTGGCGATAAATTTCTTTTGTGAGTGGGTATTAGACATTCGTCGGCTTGTCAGTCGGTATAGTGGCTTATTAGCTCAAAGTTGAGTATACTCTTCTTAACATTTAATTAGTCTTTTTGGTCATGGCTGAATTTGTGACAGACATCTTTGATCCCCCCTGTTTAGATTGCAAGATGTAGCGTTCATCAATGAGGATATCACGACAGAAAGGCTTGCAGATAATCATAATTTTGATCCCAAATTAAGCCAGCACAAGTTTTATACCAACTAAACTGGTACAAAATTAGCGCTTTTACTTAATATTAAGTAACAAATTGTTTTGGAACTACAAAAATAAATATTTATGTAGTTAAATGTATGAGATTAGTTGATGAATTATCTATAAAAATGGAGAAAATCCTTCCAGAAAAAATATTTTTATTAAAACAACACATCTAATTGATAGTTGGTAGAATCATACCAAGAATAACCAAAATTGATAACATTATGCCAAGAAAAGAACAAGGATGGGTCACATTTCAAACCTCAGAGGACGAGCGGAAAATTTTGGAGGAGTTCTGCGAACAGTCTCAACGCACCAAGACTGAGATTCTGCGAGAACTCGTGCGTAGCCTTAATCAGCAATCATCAGCACCAATATCGCCACCTATTCAGCAGGAAAAGCAGGAAGATATTTACACTGAAAAGCCTGAGATAGAAAGTAGTATTCCAAAGAAATCACTAAAAGTTAGTTCTCGCAATATTCTTAAAGGTGTCGTTAAACGAGTTGTTTATGGAGCAGTTAATAGTGAGGTGACTCTAGAAATTATTCATAAAGTAGAATTAACCTCGATTATCACTAGAGCTTCCGCAGAAGAGTTGGAACTATCTGAGGGAAAAGAAGCTTATGCAGTGATTAAATCTAACGATATTGTCATTGCTAGAGAATAGAAATACGTTGATTTTAGGGGTTGGATATTAAAAAGATGAATTATCATGACTAACATTTTTGAGCTTGGAAAGCTGCAAGATAAATTGAGTATATATAGTTAATGTGATGTCTACGACGGGCTACATCTACGCATATCCAATTGCTTAGAGATTAACTGGGATCATTTTTGTTTGGCTTATTGCTATACAAAATACAAAAAGATTTGCAATTGGATGTTGCGACGCCAAATAGCCCATCCTAGATATCACTTATGTAATAGCTGTTTTCATATAAATGGAACACATGGTAGTAGGGTAGCACAGCGATGCTACGCTACTGATGTTGACACAGATAACATCTGTATGATCCTACGCTTGGACGACAAAATCTGATGCACTCAGAGTTGGCGCACCAGTGAGAGTTGCAAATAAACCGCCGCTACCAAAACCTGCTGCACAGCCATTTTGGTTGTAGAACAACTGTCCACTCACAGCGTCGTAGATAATTTTCGCCGTGCTAGTTGCCCCGGAACTGGTGATTTTAAAATCACTGGCATTGCTAAAACCGATTCCCGCACTTGAAGCGAACGCACTAAAAGTAGTTTTATCTAGGATAATCTTATCACCTTGGGAACTCTTGAAGTCAGCGATCGCATCAACACCAACAGCAGTCAGGGCAAAAGCAGCATCAGTGTTGTAAAGGAATCTGTCAGAACCTACACCACCAATGAGAATATCATTGTCTTTGCCACCCACAAGAGTATCATTACCTTCTCCACCGATGAGAATATCATCGCCTGACCCGCCCCGCAACAGGTCATTGCCACTCAAGCCATTGATAATATCGTTACCTCCTTGACCATTAATCACATCATTGGAGTTGTCAAAACCTGCGATGTTATTGTTTAAGTCATTGAGGAAGGTGACAGTGTTTTTGTTGAAAATGCTAGCTTGAGTAGAGTTGGCATTCAAGACATCAAAGCTGTCGGCGATGTTGCTTTGCCCATCAAACAGGATATTGCCAATCGCAGGGCTTGCTCCAAAAACAGGCAGATTATCGAGGTTTTCTAATTTGAAGTTTTGCAGAGTGACTTTGGTAGAAGCCGCATTTTCAAAGGTAACTTCTAAGTTATTACCATTTTGAGTTAATTGCAGATTTTGGGCAGTTAAACCCGAACCTGTAAATTGCAAGGTGTCAACATTTGCAATGACTTGTGCTGAAGGATTTGTACCTTTACCAACGCCACCAAAATCGGTGATGGTGTCATTACCATCGCCAAGGCGAATAAAAAATTTATCTTGACCGCCGTTGCCTGTTAGGGTATCGTCACCAGTTAACCCATCAATGATATTGTTGCTCAGTGAACCAAATAAGTTATCTGCACCAGGAGTTCCAGTCAGGTTGACAGAGGTGCTGCTACTAGGAATATTCGTTCCCCCAAACACTACATA
>NZ_CAXTNP010000444.1:0-4293 GCF_964245575.1 uncultured Nostoc sp.
AGGATCGGGTGGCAGCACTTTAAACCTTCGTTGGCTAATATCTCGGCAATTTAAGTCTGGTGAATTCTTTGGAATGCAAAAATCTGGGTAAGCAGACTCTAGTTATTCTGTTGCTGCGGTTGAATCGCCTGTGAAGTTGTCTTTTGGGTAGCTCTGTGGCGGAAGTCCCAAGGCATTACAGGATTAGCCTGACTCCAAAATGCTAAACGCTGTTGTTTGGCGGTGTTTTCACCTTGCAACAAACTATCTTTAGACTCCCGACAGCCTTTGAGATATTGGCGATAAACTATAGCCTGTCCCTCTTGCACCATATTCACATTGATGCTGCGATTTCCGACATAAATCTCTGCAACTAAACGGTTGTACTTGTCAGTTTCAACGGGGCGTAGTGTAATAGTTTGTCCTACTGGCAGTAGCTGCTTGAGTCTTGCTGATGATTGCTGTCCCCAAGGGCTTTGCTTTATCTCTGGGTTAAACTAAGCGACTCCCTCACGAGAACCGCTCGTCTCCAAAACCGTGCTTGAGACTTTCACCTCACACGGCTCCTCAATAATAAGGCTCTTGTCATGAGTACCTCTGTCGCTCGTTTTTACGGGCTTAGGTTTAGCGCTATTACAGCTAGATTTGGTACCGTAACTACCATCGGTGGCAGTTTTTTCATTGTGGCAATGACGGTGTAGGAGTTGAAGATTGTCGTAATTATTCTTTCCGCCTTTCGACTTAGGAATAACGTGGTCAACTTCCATAACCGATGATTCAGTAAAATATAGTCCGCAGTGGGTACATTTGCCCTTTTGACGCTTCAGTAGGGTTGCTTCCCGTTTAGGCATCTCCGGATGGTTTCCCATTCTTGTACTCCAGTAAACTAGGTTGCCGTCAAATGGACTAGCTTCGCCTTTAACTTTGACATGCTTTTTGGATTTAATTTCTGCATGTTTTAGTAACCGTAGAGGATTTTTATCCTCTTGGCTGGTTGCGAATACCCAGTTATCTCCGCCTATGGTTTGCCAGTATTTATTGGTTATCCAGTGTCCCGATTTATTTGGGTGGCGGCGTTGTGCCCAGCTTTTTAGTTTCCAGTACACTTTGTTGTCAGTTTTGGAATATTCATCCTGACTGGCGACTGTGCGGTAGTAATTAGCCAATCCGCTAATGATTGGATTCAATCGGGCTATCAGTGCAGCCTGTGTTGCTGTTTTGTACTGGTTAACTACCTCGGTTATTTGGTTGTAGTGTACTTTTATCTTTTGTTTGCTGGGTTTGATGATTGTCTTGAAGCCAAGTGGTTCTCCCATGCTGGTACAACCTGTGTTGTATTTCCCTACCTGGTATTGCCTCACGTTGAATCCTAAAAAATTGAATCCTGGTTCTTGCCCTTCATACCTTTTTAGTGTATGGACAGTACGTGTTTTACTTGGTTTCAGTTCTAAGCCCATGCCTTTTAGCCATTCAGCAGTTATTTGCTGACATCTTTGGACTACGGTTATGTCCTCATGTATAATCACTAGGTCATCGGCATATCGGATTAAGTTTGGGGGTGAGAAATATTCTCCTTTTTTATGAAACCAGGTCTCTCTTTGGTGTTTTTTTAATTCTGGAAAGACCTGCTTAATCCTCTCTTCCATCCCGTGGAGGGCGATGTTTGCTAATAGTGGAGAAATGACCCCACCTTGCGGCGTACCCGTCGCGCGAGTACGCGCGCCCGCTTCGCTAACAGATGTAGGGAACAACTCTTTACCGTTCATCACTCCCGCTTTTAACCAGGCACGAACTTGTCGGCGGATGGTAGGGAATGTATTTAATTTTCTGAGTAGTTCCTCGTGGTTGATGCGGTCGAAACATTTCGCAATATCGGCATCTAGCACGTATTTTGGCTTTTGCCTAATCACCTTGAATATTGCTTCGATAGCATCGTGGCATGAGCGTCCTGGTCGGAATCCGTAACTGTTTGGCTCAAATCGAGCTTCCCATTCTGGTTCTAATGCTAGCTTGACCAGCGCTTGGAGCGCTCTATCATACATCGTGGGAATACCAAGAGGGCGTTTTTCATCCGTTCCTGGTTTGTCTATCCAAACCCTTCGTGTGGGTCTGGCTTTCCCTCTTAGCTCAAGTTTGTTCACCATTGCCAGCCTTTGGACGGGCGTAAGGGATTTAATTCCGTCTACTCCGGCTGTCTTTTTGCCTTGGTTGTCCTGAGTTACACGACGTACTGCCAGCATCTTTGCCGACCATGACCTCATCAAGGTCTTCTGGAGTCTGCGAACTGCTCTGATATCACCACGACTAGAGGCTCGAAATATTCTCTTTTGCAGCTTGTAAACCCGACGTTCCAGCTTTCGCCAGTCCACCTGGTTCCATTCCACCGTAGTTTTTACACTCGTTTTAGACATTTGTACTGTTACTTAGAAACTATTTCATCCTTGTTACCGTGGGAATGTCAGCATATCCAAGGCATTACCCAAGGCATTCGCTTCTTTCCCAATCCCACCCACTCGTAGCATCCGGCTAGCTACCTACTCGGAGTATTCGACCTCTCCAAGAGCTAACGAGGGGTTACTTCGTTCCGAATGACCATACTACGAACCTTTAGAGTCCCACTCTTTACCGGGTTTATTTGGAGATGCTGTTGGTCGAGATACTTTCGCCAACCCTTAATCCTTGCCCTTTTGGGTCTCCCAGCTAGTCAGTCCATTTTGCTGGTTTTGCGTCACGATAATTTAACGTGGGTTCAAGTTTTAACTTTACTCATAGGCTCTTTGCTTGCCCCGCACTACCTTGGACTAGGAGTGTGGAAGGGCTTTCATCCCCGCTTTACGGATTGATGGCTAGTCGCTACCGTAGGGGAAGTGCTTTCACCTGGCATCTACAGGGGAGAGATTTTCACCCTCATGGTCATTCAGTTGTCAAGGTTCTTTTCCAGTCGATACGAGGGACTGGAACCTTGCGGCTAATCCTCCGAACCCTTACAGGTTCTAGTTTCTAGCCAACGAATCGCACTGCATCAATGCAAGCGAGGCGAACAGTCACAGTTTTGTTACCAGTTCTCACCCGTATGGTGTCACCGTCACCTACGCTTACGACCGTAGCGGTAAGATTGTTACCAAATACGGGTAACGACATTTGAGCTACAAGCAGAACGCTAATTGCAACAAAGGCAAATTTCGAGAGCATCTGTAGTAATAATCACTATATAATACTTATGATGCCCAGACAACTAATTAAAAGTAACTAATAAAACCAGTAACGTTAGATTAATAACCCAACTTGTTAGTTAACTTGGGGCTGCTCTTTTATGCTGTGGACGCAACAGCAAGCGATCGCGCTTTTCTTACCACTCACATTTCCCCTACCGTTGCCCCATACTGCCTTTATAACAGCGAACGCTACAGCTTTGCAGTGATTGAATTGCTAGTGGTAAGTAGGTCGCTGTGAATATTTCTGATTAAGATAAGGCAGGAGGCAGGGGGCAGAAGGCAGGAGGAGAAAGAGTTTTAGCCTAATTTATTTTTCTTTACATAGTTTGATTTTTTTGCATCGCTCTACTTAAAGCAATTGATCTATGGCGCTACTTTTTCTTTAAACAGGTTACCGGCAGAAAACGCAGGCACAATGGTTGCTGGAATAGTCATTGGCTCATTGGTTTTCGGATTACGCCCTTCACGAGAAGAGCGATACCTTCTCCTGTCGGAGACGCTTCACGAACGGCACACTTGGTGAACACGTCGCTCGAATGAGCCAAAACCAATGAGCGTTACCTTATCCCCATTAGCCATAGCCTTAGTAACGACTGACAAAAAAGCACTAATAACTTCCAATGCTTGCTTTTTTGTGATGTTGGTCTTTGCTGCTACAGCATCTACTACTTCACATGAGTTCATAAATTCACTCACTTCTTTGTCAAGTCAAGGTAAAAGTGATCGCAACTTCTAAAAATGCTAGAACTCACGCATTGATAAGTAAAACTAACAATAACGTCCTAGCATATATCTTGTTCAGGAAATTCTGGGTTGTTCCAGATTGAAGGCATCTAAATATTCTCATCTGCGGGTAAGATTGTAGAATTTTTCGTTGTTAGTGAGATACTTACATTTAATGTGAATTAAATGTTGAAACCCCTGTAATTTCGTTGATAATTTTAAAAGCATAATTTTTGGCAATTCTCAAAAGCTTACAGGATAAGAGACGTTTTTAATTTACATTAGGCATTACTTATAATTCCAAAGGCGTTACGCTTTATCTAAGGAAATAAACTTAGTTAAGATCCCAAAATGTCCTCACCACAAATGCAATCCT
>NZ_CAXTNP010000445.1:0-4283 GCF_964245575.1 uncultured Nostoc sp.
TAATACTTGTAATGCTTATGCAGCACGGTTTATAGCTTTTCTTAGTGCCATTCGGTGCTGAGGTTTTGACGATAGTCTTTTTCTGTTTCCGTCTCCTTGACATCCAGTTCTTTCAACTGATTTTGGATGTCTGCAATTTTTTCCAAATTCTCTAGGTATTCCTGTTCTGCCTTGAGAGCTTCGTCACCGGAAATCGCTCCTTCTTTTTTGAATAGCTGCTTGCGAATTTCCATTCTCTGCAAGAAAACGGCAGTCAACGCTTGGGCTTGCCGTAAACGTTCTTGCAAGCCTTGGCGTTGCTGTCCAATAGAGGTATTGCCTTTGGTTTTCAGCAGAGGTGTTATAGCTTGCAGTTCTAGTATACGTTGTTGGAGATAATAACGTTGTTGTTGTTGCGATCGCAGTTCCTGTTCCAGCCGCAATCCTTGCAGTGAACCAACCGCTTTATCTTGTGATTCTAGTTCAGTCAGTTTAGCTCGTTGCTGTTGCAATTGTTTGCGGAGTTCAGCTTGGTCAATGGTTGCTAATACTTGTCCTTTTTTAATCACATCTCCAACTTTGATATTGAGAACCATTAATTGCCCTGCGCTTTTTGATTGCAACGGCACAACATTGCTTGGGTAAATCAGTACGCCTCGACCCTCGACGGTGATAGGAATGCGTCCATAAATACTCCAGATAACAGCTACTCCCACAATCGAACCCAAGGCAACAAGAGGTAGCCAGCTTTTGGGGCTGACCACCTGCATTAACTGGTCTAGTCTTTCAGGAGAAGAGAGACGCTCTAGGGATTCTTTGCGGAATAGGCTGTGCTTTTGATCTAACATTTTTCGTTAAGTTGACAATACCTTCTCAGGCTTAGGATTGTTGAATGTGTCTGACTGCTGTATCACCTCAGTGTTGACACTATTGCAAAGTAAATAATAAAATTTTCGTGGTAAATATTCCCAAGTAGCCGCTTTCTTGGCAACTTCCTGCTCCACCAACTTAGAATCTGGCAAATCAAGCTCATTGCATAAGGCGACTAAATCAATGACGGTTGCGTACCAAAGCAATGGTGAATCAGTCCACTCTCGACAGATTTGCTGGAAGGCTTGCCATGTAGGATGAATCAAAAATGATTTTGATAGAGTTAGAGTAGTGGGTAACAAATCGACTCCAAAATCCACTCTAGACTGCTCAACCCCTAGTCGGCACTCAAGTATGGTAGGAGATAAGGGGGGTAAGATTTTAGTTAAAGAGCGAATGTGTGATAATCCTTCGAGGGAAACTAACTCAGAACTAAGGTAAGGAATAACAACTTTAAGGTAATCATCTAGTGTACAGTTCATTAATTATCCTCCTTTGGTTAGAAGAGCCACTCAAATTCTCTAGTGCAATTTCAACAGCTTTTAAACAAGTTTGTTGGTAAATTTCCAGTGCATAGTGAAGCCAGTTGGCGATAAGAGTTAGGATTGGCAAAAAGGGCATACTGAACTCCACCTCAGTATAGAAACCACCTTTTTGGAAATTCTTAAAAACCTCATAAGCAAGAAGTTTTTAGTCAACCAATATTTATCCCTAGTCAATTGGCAACAAGCTTTTTTGTTCTACGGCAGACCAACAAGGGGACAGCCTAGTGTATCAAAGTCAAGGGTTTCAATTCCACGTACCCAAGGAGCAAGACGACCAGGGATTAACTTAAGTGTGCCATCTGGCTGTAAAGTAGCAATCTTATTTCGCTCATCGTAAAGAGCTACCGTACACTTGCCGACATCACCATTAGAGCGAATTAATAGGGAGTTGGGTCGTGATGCATAACAGACGTAATCATTTGGCTCACAAAGATTTTGTGGTGATTCAAGATGTTCGCCAAACAACTTAGTTTGTAGAGATTTGACAGCTTCCTCTTTCTCTACCCCTGAAAATATCTTAATTGACGCGTCATTAGGACTGCCAAGATGTGAAATTGGTCTGAAGACAATAGAAAACCTCGAATCAGGAAGAAATTCTCTTCTGATATCCTCAATTAGTGGGTCGAGGAGTTTAAAGGTATCGACGGTAAAGTGGATACGTAGCAAGATAGAAACTGGTAATGAGCTATCACGGATTGCTAGTAAATTAGTCCAAATGCGGTCATAAGTGCTGCTACCATCTGCACGAACTCTACTTTTGTCATGTACCTCACGAGGCCCATCTAAAGAAATTTGATACTCTTGTACTCCAGCATTTGCTAAAGCGGTAACTGTCTTGTAATCTAACAAGTATGCATTTGTCGTCATACTACCCCAATAATTTAACTGAGGATACCTGTAAACTAACGCTTTTGCATACTCAGAAATTTCCAAAACAACATCTTTGGCAACAAGAGGTTCACCACCAAACCAGTCAATATTTAGATACTTTAAATCAGCACATCGCCTTTCGAGTAAGGCTTTGATTCCAATAATTGTCTTTTTATTCATTCGTCCTGCTGCAAATTCCTCATAACAGTAAGTGCAACGAAAGTTACATTTTTCTGTAGGTAGGATAATGAGATGAAAAAACTGGTTCGATATGCCTATTTTGTTTAACTTGATATTTTGTAAATTTGCAGAGGAAAATTTGCCAATTTCGTTAATACTTAAACCTTCAGTAAGAGAAGCTAGAAAATTGGTTGTAGTTGTCGTTAAGTTCATCATTTAATCCTTGAAATACATTATTTTACTTTTTGTTTAATGAAATTTTGTACTTTTAATGCAATATTTGATTATCCAGATTTAAATATATTAATCATTTTTTAAATAAATCCTTAAAAAAAATAATGATTACAAAACCATAGATAAGCTTTCTAGTAATCAATAGTTTACCTGTGTAATTAGTGTTATTTTGAATTATACAGTTGTGGCTCCTCATCTAAAACTCTTTATTAAATAAGAAGTTAAGAAAGTAGTTGGACAAAATAGATTACACGATGTTATTGCAAATGGAGCAAAGCGGAATGAAGCCATTCGCTTGCGCCTGGGATGGATTCGCTTGCAATAACTGTAAATATTTTGTCCATCTACTTGCAATGCCTTGGCAACCTCTATAAGTCTTAACTTTTGCTACTTGTTAACCTACGGATTAATAAGCATTTTGAAGGCTTGTTAAAGGCTTTTTGCCTAATCTGAGTTAAACAATATTTGGTCTTGTTGACCCTCTTATTAAAAAGGTTTAAATGTTAGCCCAGATTGCGCCTAACACTTCCAAACGTTTTCAATTAGAGATCCTCCAGCAACTGATTCTAGTTCTGCCTCAGACAATTCTGCTGTTTCGCTTGGCTGAACGGGTAGCACTAAGTACAAAGTACTGGGGCTTTCTTCAACAACCCTAACTTCAATACTCTCAGGTAGAGCGATGCCTTCCTTTTCAAAAGCAGCTCGAGGGTTGCTGATTAACTTTTGCTTGAAAGATGCATCTTGCCAAGCACGAGCAATAAGTTTTTCTTTTATTTCTTGTCTTGTCATTGCTGTACTCATTTTTGATTCCTCCGTTGTTGTTTAAATCAACTTTATAAATAATAAGAGCTAAATAATTAATTCTCAATGCACAATTTTTAGGTGGCGGATCACATTTTTTTGGAGTAGAGTTATTAATTGATTTAGTTTTTTTAATTTAATTTGTTTATGAGTTTTACATTTAAATGTAAAATTGAACGTCGTATTTAACAACGCTCAGAGGAGGTACAGCTATTTTTAAAGCAAATTATAGCCTTAAAGTTTATACATATACATTTCTTAAGCGTCCCAACATCCAATCAAATCTTTTTCCTACCAGTCCGATTTGATCTAAAGTACTGGTGTTTAGTTCTTCCTCATATTCCTTTCAGCTAACGGTAAACCTTTGCTAAAAACACGTCTAGCATAACCAAGGCGGCTGTGTAGTCCTTGCAATCTGCTGGAAAGTAAAGTAGCGATCACACTTGATAAAAACGAGACGCAAATCCTATATCCTGCTGTAACTTTAGCAAATCAACTTACTCTTAACCTCTCCAACATCCAATCAAACCTTTTACCTGCGATCGCCACACCATCTAAAACGCTATAATTCAATTCATGCTCATATTCCATATTTTCAGTTAACGGTAAATCTTTGCTATAAACCCGCCTACCATAACCAAGGCGGCTGTGTAGTCCTTGCAATCTACTGGAAAGCAAAGTAGCGATCGCTTGATAAAAACAAGATGCAAATCCTATATCCTGCTCTAACTTTAGCAATTCAACTTACTCTTAAGGGACTTCCAAGGAATAAAATCACCAAGTACAATAATGATAATCATTGTT
>NZ_CAXTNP010000446.1:0-4278 GCF_964245575.1 uncultured Nostoc sp.
AAGATAAAGCAAATATCATTGCTTTTCATGATATTGCGAATATCAAGTATCCGGGAGTGAGAAAAGTTTGGGATGAAGTTAAGAATACTGATAAGTATAAATGTTACGAATATGTAGATCAATATCAAGATATTGAAGTTTCGTATATGGGAATTGGTTTGGCAGTGAGGAATGAAAGGATATGATAGACGAAATTAAAGGACTTTTAGAAGATGTAAAAGGTGTTCCTGGTTTTTCTAAGGAATTATCTGATTCGACTAATATTATCGAAGATGTGAAATTAGATTCACTGGAAATGATAAATTTTATGCTAAAAATTGAAAACGAATTAAAAGTAGAAATAGATTTTGAGCAACTAGAATTTTCATATTTTAGCTCAATAAAAGCATTCAGTGAATTTCTATCAAAAATGAAGCGATTAAATTAATATTGAGTGGTTAGAGTGATTAGAATGCTAAAAACTGAAAAGACAATAATTACAATTCTTGGATCGGGTGTAGCTTTAGGGGTTTACATTCCTGCCTTACTTGTTAATTATCAATTAAAACAACAAAAGCTTAATACTGAGGTTGTTGTTTTAGAAAGATACTATAAAGACGAAAGTATAGAGAAGCTAAAAAAATATAAAAAGGCTTATCATAATAACTTTTCAGTAGCTTTAATGGGTCATAAAATGACTAAAGATATTCAACCTAGCTTAGATGAAGTTTTAGTTGATAACCTTTTACAAACTTGGAACCAGGAAAATAGACTAAATTTTATTGTTTGGTCAGGATTATGGATGCCAATTCTTGAAAAATATAGAAATCAAGTTGCTCCTCAGATATTAAATCTTGATATTTGTAGAATCGATGCTGATATATCAGCCACTTTTAAAATACATGAAAACAATAGTCAGTATGATAATGAGGTATGGCTCTGGAATTGGGAACAAAAAAAACTAGTCAATGAAATTCCTGTTACAACTCAGCCTCCGGTTCCATATGCTAAACGAAACAATCGATTTGTAGTTCATGGTGGTGGATGGGGAATTGGTACGTATCAAAGTAAAATTTCTGAACTAGAAGACAGAGGCTTTTTGTTAGATATAGTTGCTTATGAAATTAAAGAAGCAACTCAAAGTAAGCCTGGAAACAGATATTTTATGGTAGACCCTGAATGGTTTCCTTGGGATAGAAATCAAAATAATGAGCATGAATTTCCTCCCTTTGGAGAGGTAACTATTTCTAATCAAAAATGCTTTAAGAATAAAAAAAGCTATCATGAATTTTATGATTTAGTTAAAGAAAGTAAGGCAATAATTAGTAAACCAGGCGGTGGAACTCTCATTGATTCTTTGGCATCTGCTACACCTATTGTTTTACTTGAGCCTTATGGCTATGCAGAACAAAGAAATGCTGAGATATGGGAGTATTTTGGTTATGGAATTTCCTACAGTAAATGGAAGAATTTGGACTACTCTGATAAAATTTTAGAAGAACTTCATCAGAATATTTTAAACAGACAAAAAACAACTATTAATTATTCTCAAAACTATGCAGAAAAAATTTCAAGTCATCTTGTTGGAAGTGTATAACAAATTATAATTACCTAAAGTATGGATATTCGCAATAAGTTCAGTGCTGAACAAGGTAAAGAGGAACTCTGGAATACATTTCGAGATGTCTTAAATTCTTCTCGTAAAAGGTCTTCGATACAACAGATCCCACGAGAGGGCAATCTGAAACTTTCCTTTGCTCAACAGCGTTTCTGGTTACTCGATCAACTGGAACCTGATAGCTCTGCTTATAACGAATATATAGCTTTTCTTCGCTTAAAAGGTTCACTTAATATAGTTGCATTAGAACAGAGTCTTAGTGAGATTACACGCAGACATGAAATTCTGCGAACCACCTTTTTGACTACCAATGGAGAACTGATTCAGAAAATCTCCCCATACACACCCTTTAAGTTACCTATAATAAACTTACAACAATTTCCTCTAGAACAGCAAAAAGCTGAAGCGCAACGACAAGCTAATGAAGAAATCCAACAACCTTTTGATTTAGAACAAGGGCCTTTGCTGCGTGTTAAGCTTTGGGATCTTAACGAAGAAGAATATATTTTCCTGATAATTATTCACCATATTATTTACGATGGTTGGTCTCAAGGTGTGTTCGTTCAGGAATTGTCAGAACTTTACAAAGCCTTCTCCAACAACAAGCCCTCACTGTTGACTGAACTCCCCATTCAATATGCCGACTTTGCCCAATGGCAACGAGAGTGGCTACAAGGCGAAATACTACAGTCTCAGATTGACTACTGGAAGCAACAGCTGAGGGGCAACCTCCCTGTACTACATCTGCCTACAGACCATTTGCAACCACCAAACCCGACTGCGCGGGGTGCATATTACTCTTGGGTTTTACCCAAAGAATTGATCGATGCACTTAAATCCTTTAGCGAGTCGCAAGATGTCACTTTGTTTATGACTCTGCTGGCAGCGTTTAAAACTTTGCTCTATCGCTATACAGGGCAAGAAGATATCCTTGTTGGATCGCCCATTGCTAACCGTAACCGACGTGAGATATCAGGGTTAATTGGGTGCTTTATCAACACTTTGGTACTGCGTACTGATTTATCGCAGAACCCAACTTTTAGTGAATTGCTAGGTCGAGTTCGCTCTGTTGCTTTGGGAGCATTTGCCCATCAAGACTTAGCTTTTGAAAAACTAGTAGAAGAACTACAGCCAGAGCGAGACTTAAGCCGATCGCCACTGTTCCAGGTGATGTTTGTGTTCCAAAATGCTCCTACATCGTCCTTGGAGCTTGAAAGCTTAACTCTGAGTCCATTGCCATTAGAAAACAAAACGACAAAGTTTAATTTAAGTTTATCTTTAGAGCAATCTCCTCAAGGGCTGATGGCGGTGTGGGAATATAATACCGATTTGTTTGATGCTAGTACTATCGATCGCATGGCAGGGCATTTTCAGATTTTACTGGAAGGTATTGTTGCTAAACCACAGCAGCGTATTTGTGAATTACCCCTACTCACGGCAGCCGAGCAACACCAATTACTGGTGGAATGGAACGATACTCAAGTAGACTATTCTCTGGATAAATGTATCCATCAGTTGTTTGAGGCACAAGTGCAGCACACCCCGGATACAGTGGCAGTGGTGTATGGAAACCAACAATTAACCTACTATCAGTTAAATTCTCGTGCTAACCAGTTGGCGCACTACTTGCAGTCCGTGGGTGTGAAAGCAGATGTGCTGGTCGGTTTGTGTGTGGAACGTTCCTTGGAAATGGTGATAGGACTGTTGGGGATTCTGAAAGCAGGTGGGGCTTATGTACCACTAGACCCCAATTATCCCCAAGAGCGTTTGAGTTATATGTTGCAGGATGCTGCTGTATCAGTGCTGTTGTGTCAACAGCAACTGCTGGAATTATTGCCCTCTCATCAAACTCATGTCATCTATTTGGACTCACAGTGGGAGATGATTAGCACTCAAAGTCAAGAAAATCCTGTTAGTGAGGTGAGTGCAAATAACTTAGCTTATGTGATTTATACTTCAGGTTCGACTGGCAAGCCAAAAGGAACTGCCATGAGGCATCATTCTTTAGTCAATTTGATCTCATGGCAGGTTGAAAATGCGATTACCGACAGTAAAGCAAAAACCCTACAATTTGCCCCTGTAAGTTTTGATGTCTCCAATCAAGAAATGTTCTCTAGTTGGTGTGTGGGTGGTACGTTAATCTTAATTTCTGAAGAGATGCGACAAGATGCATACGCTTTGTTACGGTTAATTGTAGAAGAAGAAATCGAAAGACTGTTTTTACCTGTTGTCGCATTACAGCAGTTAGCCCAAGTTGCTGATAGTTCGCCATACCATCCAACAAATCTGCGTGAAATTATTACCGCAGGCGAACAGTTGCAAATTACTCCCTCCGTTGTTAGCTTTTTCAACAAACTTCCGGGTTGTGTACTGCAAAATCACTACGGGCCATCGGAGACTCATGTAGTCACCAGTTTTACCTTAGAGGGTTCTGCAAGTGACTGGCAAGCTATGCCGCCGATTGGACGGCCGATCGCTAACACCCAAATCTACATTCTGGATGACAATCTGCAACCCGTTCCCATTGGCGTTGCGGGGGAACTTTACATTGGTGGCGCAGGAGTTGCTCGTGGTTACTGCAACTGTCCTGATTTAACACTCTTAAAATTTATTCCCGATCCCTTCCGAAGAGGCAGGGGGGCAGAGAGCAGGGAGCAGGGGGAGATGAGGGAGATGAGGGA
>NZ_CAXTNP010000447.1:0-4264 GCF_964245575.1 uncultured Nostoc sp.
TATCATTTTGAAACCTCTCTTAGTTTTTATTAGTAAATAAGATGCGTTTTCCCTGGTTAAATATGGCTATTCTTTAGCGAAGGGATTAGTCTAGCGATCGCACTCTTGGACGGGGGCGATCGCTTTTGCTTTACTTACTATATGATGATAGCGTGAGGAAGTAAAATGTCATTAGTAGAAAATGAAAAAGTTATGCTAGTTTTATCAACGGCAGTTGCCTCATATAAATGGACTCCAGAGATGGGGGCAAGGCTAAAATCTCTCCGGCTAAAAAAAAGTGGAAAAATGACTAGAGAACAGCTAGCACAGGCATCTTCCATGACAAAACAGTATATACAGTACTTAGAGAATCCTCCAGCAGATAAGGAAATTTCTGTTTCAACAGAAAAGCTAGAAGCATTATGTAAAGCCCTTTCTGTCCCTTTTGGGGCTTTTCTACCTGTATTAATAGGTGAAAACTTAAAAATCTTACTTTTAGACACTTGACAAAATACTAATAATATTAGTAATACTTAGAAGTAGAGGAAACGAGCGCAATGCCTCTCAGCTAAATAAAAAAGCGCTTACTGAAAACAAACAAAGTAAATTATTCGCATTAAACCAATCAAAATTAATAGCCGGCGGGATGAGCAGCCGCAGCCTAAAACTTGTAATGGCCAAGCCACCGCGAGATGATTCCGATGACCCACCAAGTCTAAAAACTGGTTGTAAAAAACTTCAATCTTTGCAGAACAAAGGCGATTGTGAACTCCTCAATCGCCTTTTCAATTGTTATCACGCGGCTGTACAGAGGACACGGTTACATCCCAATATCTTCTCTACAGCTTTGTGCTGTCTGGTGTTTTGACATCATCTGATACGCTTTGCCTTGGAATTACTTTATGAGGCTGCGCCAATAAGAGAGTGAGCGTTGTGCTTGCACAACGTTGTTCATGTAAATCAAAAGGCGATCGCTCACCGTCCAAAGTCTGCGATCGCCTTTCTATCCAAAAGGAATCTTAAAATTATGCCACAAGTTGCAACAACTGTAACCCCTTGCGTCAAGGTTGAAGAATTGAGAGTAATCGAAATCAGCTTCTACGACCACGAATATTATGCTGGTAGACAGCTGATAGCCACTATTACTCATGATCATGATTTAACACAACCTTGGGTAGTAATGGTGAACGACAAAGAAGTTTATCGTGCTGCTACCCTAATGCTTTGCCATCGCTATATCTGCTTGCAGTATAAGCGAGGAACTCTGCCAGTACAGGAAGAAACCCCAGTCGCAACAACGGGGAATGAAGTTATGTGCGAAATAGCCGCCCAGTGTGAGCAGTTCGGATTTGAATTGTTAGACGACGGCATCTATAAGGATGAACAAAAACTCGGTTCTATCGGTTACACTGATAGTTGTTGGTGGGTTATTCGGGCAACTTCAGTGCATCAGCAGAAAATCCCGTGTGATTCTGCATTTGATGCGGTGTGGATATTGTCGATGGTAGAACTGACGCAACCATCTCGTGAGGAACTGCTGGGTAAGCCGTTTGACGAACTCACGCCACAGGAATGGGAGCGGCTACGGCAATATCAGCCACTGATAGAACGGGAGTTGGTAGGGGCGTAGTTAAAGGGAAAAGGCGATTGCTGACAAGGCAGGGCGATCGCTTTTGCACCAAACTCTAATCAGAAATAGCAGTATGATACAACACGATTATTACTGATAACATGACCCAACAACCTCATGATAAATTTGCCAAGCAGTTTTTAGAAGAGTTACTTTCTCCCTTTGGGGAAGTAAAAACTAATAGGGAAGTAACTGATGAAACAAGATTTGTTGATGTGTTATTTTCGCCAACACCAACATCTGCGGTTGATGCAGAAACTTTAGGATTATTGGGTAGAATAGCGGTATTAAATACTACTTTGCTAGAACCGTTCCGCAATCAACCAAGTAGAACAGAAGTACGTAGTTGTCTACAAAAATTATTTACTGTGATTGCAGACGCGCAACGAAAAGCCAACAGGGAAGACACAACAATAGCGGAGAACGAGCTAGCACAACTGTGGATTATTTCTCCAAGTGCTTCAAAAGCTTTGCTCAAGGCTTTTGAAGCTAAACTAGATTTAGACAATTGGATGAGCGGAGTGTACTTTCTGCCATTGGGTTTAAGGGCAGCAATAGTGGCAACTAATAAGCTACCGCGAACTCCAGACACACTATGGTTTCGGCTCTTGGGGAGGGGAAAAGTACAAAGGGAGGCAGTAGAAGAACTGGTTGCATTACCACCATCCGATCTTGTACGCCGGAACGTACTGGAAATAATTTACAGATGGCGTATCAGTGTAATGACACAGACAGAATTAACCAGAGATGACCAGGAGTTGATCATGAACTTAACTCAAGCTTACGAAGAAGCAAGAGCGCAAGCGGTACAGGAGGGGGTAGAGCAAGGAGTACAGCAAGGACAACGCCAAGTTGTAGAAAACTTGTTAAGATTCCGGTTTGGTTCTGTGGATGAAGAACTCTCAAGAGTAGTCGATAGTTTGTTGCAGTTAGCACCAGATGATTTTGCTAGAGTTTTACTGGAATTATCTAGTTTATCCCGTGAAGAGTTGTTAGCGAGATTTAATTCACATCAATAATCTGTACAGGGCAAATAATTAGTAATAAAACAGCGCTTTTGTAAAATCAAGAGCGCTGTTTTATTGGCTCTACGCTTCATATATCACAATTAAACGGCTGCGCCAATGCAAAAGTGAAAATGCTTTTGGTACAAACAAATGAACCCTCAAGAAAATGTCGATTTACTTGCTGCCTTAATGCGCCAAGAGGAACTACTCAAGCAATTAATCGCTTCAATCAATAAGCCAAAACTAGGATTGCACTCTGATGCTGGCAGTTGCAAAATCTACTGTAATCGACAGCACGGAGGACTGTGGTACACACTAAATGGTGAACCGAGTGATGTCCCTCAAACTGCCTTAACTGGATATCTTAAAGAACTGCGGTTTGAGAATACAGAACGCCGCAAAAAAGAAACCTGCAAGTTGCTAATAACTATGCAAGCAGACCGGACGTATATCTTAGAATCCGGTTATGATACCCATTTTTCAAAGTGCATACTTGCGGCGATCGCAACTTTGACCCCAGAACAATTGTATTCTCCCATCACACTACAGCCTACTCCAGGGACGACAGATGAAAATGTATTATTCTGTCGGGTGTGGGTTGGGTCGGAATTAGTTATGGCATCTTACAACGAGCAAACAGACTGGCGCGAGGTCAGCAAGCAGGCAATTTCTGTAACCAAAGCTGCTCTTGAGATGGCGTTTTAACTCGTTGTAAACAGAGTTTGGGCAAATGTAATTATAACTTGCTCAAACTTTGTCTACAGCTAATAGATGCTGTCTACCTATTCACCAATCACAAGAAATGACTACAACAATCGTTCAGCCTAGTATCGAAAACTTACAGCAGTTTTCTGACTCGTTCGACATTGAGAAACTGTTGCAATCTGACGGGGTTCTACGGTGGCTTCTAGCAAATGGCTGGAACTACAATGATGAATCTTGTTTGATTGCGAATATTATCGATGAGTCTACAAGTCTTGATGAAGTTTGGGAATCAGACGAGTTTGACTTTAAGGCTCTGTCTGATGAATTAAAAGAAAAATTGAATCAAATCTTTGAGCATTTCTATCTGTAAAAATTCTTTACCTCTAATCCCTAATTTATTTAACCCAAAGGTAACGAAAATGCAACCAAAAATCACACTTTCACGCGGTTATTGAATCCCAAAGTTTCATGTTTACCAACGTACAAAACAGGGAAAGATAATCGGTATTGAGGTACTACCGCATGATAGTTTGCTAGCCGAAAATTGTGGTCATGGCTACCGTTATATTGTCATGGTTTGTCGTTATACCAAAGAAGTTAAATATCTGGAATCAGATCAGATTACACCGCTCTTACCCTCAGAAGTAGAAGCTGAGATTATAGAAGAGGTTGATTATTATTTGACTCAGCTTCTATTGCTGCAATTAGAGTTAAAGGCTGACCTCAAAATTCAGACTCCATTCGGTCAAGTTAACCCACCAATTTCAACAACTAAACGTACTTCTGGGAGCGGTTCTAGATTGTCTAAACCGAATAAAGAAAAAATTGCTGCTTGATGAAAAAAGAATCAGATTATGCCTGAAAAACTCTCCAGCTAGATTTAATCAGTCTGACTGGAGAGAAAAATCGATTCCACGATAAATTATGGCACACTTTACTGCTA
>NZ_CAXTNP010000448.1:0-4255 GCF_964245575.1 uncultured Nostoc sp.
CTCCAACTGTATAAGCACTACCGTTAAAAACTACACGCCCTGGCACATCTTCCATCTCGGCATTGGTTATATAGCTCGGCACACGAACTACTTCAAATCCTTCGACTAAAAGTTTGAGACTTCCGTAACCGTTATCGAAACCCGCCGGAAAAATTTTTTGTAACGTGTGAATGTTTGACATAAAGACAAAGGTAATAGACTTTGATTTGTGAAAATTATCTGTTCAGGTAATTTGGGGGAGCAGAGGGGCACAGGGGCAGGGGAGCAGAGGAGAGAATTAAAACAGTTCTTAGTGTTTACTATTTACTGTTCAAAATGGAGAACTCTGACCTTCAGCAGAATAATTAGTTTTTCTTACACCGATAACTATAATTGTTAATGCAAACAATTTTCTCTTGCTCCCCTGCTCAAGAGCCTTTTTTTCCCCAGACTCAAGAGTTTATCATAACCCCTTGGGGGCTAAGTGGGGTACAAAATGTTAACCAGTCAAATATACCCCATTTAGCACCTATATGCACCCTATATAGGGGTCAAAATGTCCCCAAAATCCTGAACTATTGTTGGGGTATATATAGCCCCCATGTAGCCCCCAATAAGATTTTTTGAAATCTTTTTTATCAACGCAGCAGAAATTAATTTAGATGGTTGACTCTTTGATTTATACTCTACTATCAATGTCTTTGTTAGCAATTTATTTCCTTGCAAGATGGCGAGCTTTGGCTCTGATCCACTTGGAATTTACCTACGAGAAATTGGTCGCTTCGAGAGGCTATTGCCGGAACAAGAAATTTTCTATGCACGACAAGTAAAGCTATGCTGGCACAAGATGAGCTTTCATAATCTTCTCATGCAACGGCTAAAGCCTTCTCCAACTATGGCTGAACTTGCTGCCGAGGCGAAGAAAACAGAAACATAATTAACCCAAATCCTTGAACAAGGTTAACTAGCTAAACAAAAAAAGATTACTGCCAATCTCCGGTTAGTGGTTGCTATAGCTAAAAAGTATCATTGGAGTAAGCCGGAATTTTTGGATCTGATTCAAGAGGGAGCTATCGGTTTACTTTCATGCGGTAGAGAAGTTTGATCCGAATTGCGGTTATAAATTTTCTACCTATGCATACTGGTGGATTCGACAGGGAATTACCAGAGCCGTTGCAAAACAATTGCACACTATTCGCTTACCGCATGACTTGACCAAAAGATTGATGCAAATCAAAAAAGCAGATATCGAACTTTTTCAAACCTTGGAACTAAAGCCCATTATTACAGAAATAAGTACGGTTATTGACGTATGTTCTAAGCAAATCTCCAAATGTCTCAACGCATTTCGTCCGCTACTTTCTTTAAAGTTAGGAATTGGGGAGGAGCAAGAAACTTAACTACAAGAGATATTAGCTGACGAAAGAATCTCCGTACAAGAGTACGTTACCCTAGAATGTCTCCAGTCAGATTTACAGGATTTATTAGCTACCTTGAAGCCAAATCAACGTCTTGTTTTAATGTTACAGTTTGGTCTGGAGGGCGAGGACAAGCTGACTGCAAAACAGATTGCACAAAGATTCAATCTCAGTCATTCCAAGGTACGCTCTGCCTATGGGCAGGGTATCAAAGCTTTACAACGTGAACAAGATCAGATTAAAGATTATTTGGCTAGTTAAAAACTGTTTATGGCCAAGGAGAAGGAATCGCTGTTGTTGAAAGTACTTCTGGCGTATTCAGTCTAATCGCCGTTTGCTCACATTTGGGACATCTGAGTCTTAGACAGAATAAGGTGCAGTAACTTCTAGTCCAGTTTTAATCATCCTCGTTAATTAAAATCTCTATTTGAGCAAACAATAATTCAAGCTTCTTGCGCTTTTTGGGATTATCCCATAGCTTTGATTTTTTCATTTTCTTATAGGTAGAATCTATTTGCTTCTCTAATTCCTTCTCTTCTGTTGACGACTTACGGGTTTTCAACCGTTCTCGAATTTCATTTAGTGATAAATTTTGTAATATCGCCTCTTCCAATAAAGCAATACGTTCTGTCTTTTCTTTCAACTTAGCGATTACTTTAGCTTTTGTGTATTCAATTTTTCCTTGGCGTAGAACTTCTAAAATTTCATCAGGCAACCGCAAGAGAGGAAGTCTGTTAGCAGTGAACGACTCCCATTCCATAAGCCCCAAGCCTGTAAAAATCATTTTTACATCCTCTGCATCAGAATTACTGATAACGTTATCAGTAACTTTTCCCGCCAAAATATTTTGCATTTTATAAAGTAAAGATATAACTTCTGGCACTTTCTTATCTAGTTGAAGTGCTATAAGTTCTAAAATACCTTCTGTTTCTTCAATAGGATTGAGATCGTCTCGCTGTAAATTTTCTACTAATGACAGTTGCAGGGCTTCCTGATCATTTAAGGAACGTGCAATTACAGGTACTTCAGTTAATCCTGCTAAACTAGCTGCTCTGTAACGCCTCTCTCCAGCTACCAACTCATATTTATCGTTAGATAAATAACGGACTAACAATGGTTCTAAGATGCCATGTTCTTTAACCGACTGTACTAACTGCTCTAGCTTTTTTGGATCAAAATAACGGCGAGGCTGCTGAACAGAGAGTTGGATTTTTTCGATAGTGACAAACTGTCCACAGGGAACAGTGTCAACAGACTCCCCAATCAAAGCTTCTAATCCCTTAAGACGGCGACCATAAGGCTTGTCACGCTTTATACTCATAATAATTTCTCCAGCCCTTTAACAATTTTTTTTAGGATTGATAAAGCTGGATGCTTAGGATTAAAGATTGCCAAAGGAACATTTTCTTCAGCAGCATCAGCAAAAGCAGTAGATCGAGGAATTGGGTCATAGACTATCCCAACCTGTGACAATTGTTCTTGAATAGCTAATAGTGTTCGTTCATCTTGGCTATTACGTGAATCAAACATCGTTGGGATAAACCCAGCAATTTTTAGCTTTCGATTTGGAAGAGACTTAACGCGTGTTACTGTATTTAAGAGTAATTCTGTCCCCAAGAATGCCTTGTATTGCGTCTGGATCGGCACTAAAACGTGAGTTGATGCCACTAAACTGATATAAGTAAGAATGCCTAAACTAGGGGGGCAGTCAATCAAAATAAAATCATACTGTTCGCTTACAGGTTCCAAAGCATATTTAAGACGTAAATCACGCATATCTGCTACTACTAACTCTAATTCAGCTGAAGTCAGATCCTGAGATGACGGAACAAAATCCATCCCATGAATTTCTTTAAGAATTGGTAGTGCTTCCTGATCAATCACTGCATTATAAATGGTTTTTTCTTGGGATTCAGGCACAATTCCCATAAAGTTAGTAAGTGAAGCTTGAGGATCTATATCAATTAAAAGAACTCGGTAGTGATGCTTGGTTTTAGCAGGCTTTAATTGTGCTAAGTGATAACCAAGATTAATCGCTAGAGTGGATTTCCCAACTCCACCAGCTTGATTAAATAAACAAATGATAAGGCTCACTAAATTGGCTCACTTCTAATTTCGACTAACTTTTTCTTGAAAACTAGATTATAACGACAACGGAGTAAGCACAGATAATATTTGACTATCTAAATTTGGACTTTCATAAGCTAATATAGTTGAATCAGCTCAAAAGCTTATCATCACTTCGTTTCAAATAAATTAGGCCGGTCTACTCTGCGTTGCTGTCCAACTAGCCACCGTAGTTCTACCACGAAATTAGATGATTTCATCAAAATCAAGATTGAGGTAACGTGCGGTGTCAATCTCTCTTCGTTTCTGAAGATAGGATCTGATGTATTTTGTGCTTCTTCGTTCCACTAATTTCAGGCAGGCAACTTAGTATCTATGTACTATAATTAACTGACTTCCAGTATTATAATAATGTGCGGCCTCTTCTAACAGGCAATGTTCACTCCTCCTAATCTTTCCGCTCAACAAATAAGTGCCTTCCCTCAACACGAAACAATCATCGGAGTCGTAGAACGTTTAACTTTTTACTCTGCTGAGTCAGGCTACACTGTGGCAAGGCTGACTCGTTTGCGTAGCAACGAACTCACAACAATTGTTGGTAGCTTTGCCAATATTCAGCCAGGTCAAACTCTACAACTAACTGGTTTTTGGCGTGACCATCCACAATTTGGCCCCCAGTTCCAGGTAGTTAATTATCGAGAAACCAAACCAGCCACTCTTACCGGAATTGAGAAATATTTGGGCAGTGGTTTAATCAAAGGCGTGGGCCCAGTCACAGCCAAGCGTATCGT
>NZ_CAXTNP010000449.1:0-4235 GCF_964245575.1 uncultured Nostoc sp.
GTATCAAAGACTCATTAATGGAGCTAAAAGACTCATTCACGAGTATCAAAGACTCGTTAACGGTAATGCACTATCAGTAATTGTCTGGTTATCTGCTGTAGTAAACTACATCTAAGTCAGAAGCCTGCATTTAATAGTTGATAGCGCTGTGAAAAAAATCCTGATTGTGTCAGCTAATCCCACGACGACAGATAAGCTACGCTTGGACGAGGAAGTAAGGGAAATTCAGTCAGGGTTGCAACGCTCTCGCAGCCGAGATAAGTTTGAACTGATTACTAAATGGGCAGTGCGTCCTGACGATTTACGGCGTGCGCTTTTGGATCACGAGCCTCATATTATCCATTTTTCCGGACATGGTGGAGGAAATCAAGGTTTAGCCTTGGAAAATAATACAGGGCAAATGCAGCTGGTGAGTACAGAGTCACTGGCAAGGCTATTTAAGTTATTTAAAGACAAGGTTGAGTGTATATTATTAAATGCCTGCTATAGCGAGGTACAAGCTGAGGCAATTTACCAACACATTAACTGCGTGGTTGGGATGAATCGGGCAATTGGGGATAAGGCAGCGATTAAATTTGCGGTAGGCTTTTATGATGCACTGGGCGCTGATAGGTCATACGAGGATGCTTACGAGTTTGGCTGTAGCGCCATTGATTTAGAAAGTATTCCAGAGTCTTCCACCCCAGTACTGAAAAGTCGGAACAATCCCAAAGGTGCTATTTGTGCCAACGAAATTATTCCAGATACCGAGATAAAACCAGTAGTCTCCTTAGAAAGTCCAGAAGGGCAGGTATCTCTAAACTCTGCGTTCTATGTGGAGCGATCGCCTATTGAGGTAGACTGTTATGAAGCGATTCTTCAACCAGGGGCCTTAATTCGCATCAAAGCTCCCCGGCAGATGGGCAAAAGTTCGCTGATGTCGCGGGTTCTTCATCATGCTAGTCAACATAGCTATCAGACTGCACTTGTAAATTTCCAGTCAGCCGATGCAGAATCTTTTGGTAATTTAGATCAGTTTTTGCAGTGGTTCTGTGCCAGCATTACTTACGAATTGAATCTACCCGATAAATTAAACGAGTATTGGAAGGGTGTTTTAGGTAGCAAGAATAAATCTACAAATTACTTTCAACGGTATTTATTACCCGCAATTAATAACCCCGTAGCTTTGGGTTTGGATGAAGTCGATGAAGTCTTCAAGCATCCGATAATTGCAGCTGATTTTTTTGGATTACTACGAGCTTGGCATGAGCGGTCAAAGAATGAAACAATTTGGAAAAATCTCCGATTGGTGATTGTGCATTCTAAGGAAGTTTATATCCCACTCAATATAAATCAGTCGCCTTTTAATGTGGGTTTACCCATTGAGTTGCCAGACTTAAATCAAATACAAGTACAAAACTTGGTACAGCGTCACAGCCTCAATTGGTCTAACTCACAAGTTGAGGAATTAATCACACTGGTGGGTGGTCATCCTTATTTAGTGCGGGTAGCGCTTTATGAAATTGCCCGTGGTAGGATGACGCTGGAAAATCTGCAAAAAATCGCGGCAACTGAGGAAGGGCCTTACAGTGACCATTTACGCCGCCATTGGCTGAATTTGCAAGAGGATGCAGAATTGCTAGCTGCGGTAAAACTTGTGATGATGGCAAATCGCGCCGTGGATGTAGGCACAACTGAAGCGTTTAAACTCCGCAGTATGGGGTTAGTTAAGTTTCAAGGCAATGAAGTAGTGCCACTGTGTGAATTGTATCGTCAATATTTTGGGCATCGCTTGGGGTTGAAAAATTAAAAAAGTACATTAGGAGTGCAATAGGACTTTCATCTCCAATTAGCATTTAATACCAATTTGAAAAAAGAATGCGACACATAGACAAAACCCTCCGCTTATCCAGGTATCACCCCCCTTAATTTTGATAGGTAAGCAAGTTGGTAGTAAGGACTTTAGTCCTTATCTTCCAAGCACTAAAGTGCTTACTACAAACCCTCAAGACTAGCTTGGATTTTGAATACTTCGACAAGCTCAGTACAAGTTTTTAATTTTGAATTGTTTATGACCCAGTACCAATATCAAGTCGGTGGTAGTCTTCCTCAAAATGCGCCAACTTATGTTAGACGGCAAGCTGACGATGACCTCTATGAAGGCTTGAAGGCTGGGGATTTTTGTTATGTACTCAACTCCCGGCAGATGGGGAAATCTAGCTTGCGGGTGCAGGTAATGCAGCAGTTGCAAACTGAGGGATTTGCTTGTGCTGCTGTTGATATTACAGCTATTGGGACGGCAGATATTACCCCAGAAGAGTGGTATGCCGGGGTGATTGATACTCTGGTGGGAAGTTTTAATATTTATCCAATTTTTGATTTAGATACTTGGTGGACTGATAACGGTTTGCTTTCACCAGTACAGCATTTGAGCAAGTTTATTGAAACAATATTACTTAAAACAATTACTGAAAAGATTGTTATTTTTATTGATGAAATTGACAGCGTTCTGAGTCTTTCATTCAACTTGGATGACTTTTTTGCAGTTATCCGCGATTGCTATAACCGACGAGCTGACCATCCTGAATATAACCGCCTCACCTTTGCTTTAATTGGCGTATCTACACCTTCAGATTTGATTCAAGACAAACGCCGGACACCTTTTAATATTGGACAAGCAATTGATTTGACTGGGTTTCAACTCCCGGAGGCGGAACCTTTGGCGCGGGGATTGGTGGCGGTGGGTGATTCTCAAGAGTTGATGCAGGCGGTGCTGGATTGGACGGGAGGACAGCCGTTTTTAACGCAAAAAGTTTGTAAATTGTTAATTGAGGAATGCCCTGTAGAGACGCGATTTATCGCGTCTTGTGCAGACGAGGAGAAATCCCAAATTCAGGGGTTGGTGGCAGGGGTGGTAAGAAGGCGGATTATTGAGAATTGGGAGACGCAAGATGAGCCAGAGCATTTGAAGACGATTCGTGACAGAATTTTGCAGAGTGGGGAACAGAGGACTGGGCGATTGTTGGGGTTGTATCAGCATTTGCAGCAGGGAGAGATAGTAGCTGATGATAGTCCTGAACAAACGCAACTGCGGCTGACGGGTTTGGTGGTGAAGCGCGATGGGAAGCTGCGAATTTATAACCGTATATATAAGGAGGTGTTTAAACAGGAATGGTGCGACAAGATTTTAGCAAAGTTGCGCCCCTACTCCGATACATTGAACGCTTGGGTTGAGTCGGAACGTCAAGATGAGTCGCGCTTGCTGCTAGGAAAGACTTTGCAAGATGCTCAAGAATGGGCAGTCGGTAAAAGTTTGAGTGACTTGGACTATCGGTTTTTAGCTGCTAGCCAAGAGTTGGAAAAGCGTGATGTGCAGAAACGACTGAAGGCAGAGGAACAGGCAAAGCAAGTTTTAGCAGAGGCGAACCATAAAGCTAATCAACGGATTCGTATTGGTTCTTTGGTGTTAGGACTGACTGGGCTGGGGGCAATTGCATCATTAATATTTGCTCAATATGAATTGGGGCAAGCAGGAACAGCAAGGGCACAAACAGATAAAGCCCAAACTGAATTAGAAAAAGCAAAAACAGAAACCGCAGCTACCAGGCAAGATAATCAGCGAATATCGGCAGACAATAAAAAAATATCACGCGACAATCAAAGGATATCGGAACAAGCGGCACAGGTAAAACGGAATCTTAATAACGTAACTTCAAAACTGAATGCTGCAAATGCCAAAGTGAATCAGGCACAGCAAAACCTGAAAGTGGCCCAAAACAAAGTAGCAGCAGCTAGCGCAAAGGCTAGTCAAGCTGAAGTACAGGCAAATCAAGCAATTCAACAACGGCAAGAGGCACAACAGCAACGTCAAAAAGCGGTTGCAGATTTAAATCGAGCAAGGCAAGAACAACAGCAGGCGCGACAACAATTACAAACTGCTCAAACTGCTCTAAATGAGGCTGTTAATGCGCGTAAAACTTCTCTTGAGGAACTAAAAAAGGCAGATGCTGCCGGAAAAATTGCTTTAACGGCTACGCGATTGGAACAAGACGGAACAAATGCGCTGCGACAGTTTTATTTAAGGGAAATTGACGGACTGCTGTTAGCGATGCGGGCTTCTAAAGAATTGAAAAGTCTGGTCAAGGATAAACAATATTTAGCAGAATATCCCGCTTACAGCCCTTTGTTTAGTTTACAGACTATTCTGCTGAACATTCGTGAACAAAATCAGTTAGAGGGGCATAGTAGTTCGGTCA
>NZ_CAXTNP010000450.1:0-4234 GCF_964245575.1 uncultured Nostoc sp.
GAAGACCAACGGGGTTGGTGACAACCTCGTTGAGTTTACTAAAGAAATTGCGAATTGCGAATTGCGAATTGCGAATTGTTACGTTGAGGCGAATCGGGTTCGTAAGTCCATCGGTGCAGAAACCTCATTTGCACAGGACTTAAGCGATGTCGGTCAGATGTTGCAAGAACTCGAACAAATTGCCCAGATTGTCGAGCAACGGTTAGAGCAGCATGAAACGCGAGGTCGCACATTAACTCTGAAAGTCAAGTTTTCTGACTATCATCAGATAACCCGCAGTAAAACAATGCTTGCTCCCATCAGTGAACTCTCTACGATTTTTGAGATAGCCAAAGCGCTGTTTGAGTCGATTGATCTGGAAAACCGCAGTATTAGATTGCTGGGAATTGCATTGTCCAATCTGGATAACGCCAAACAAACCCAAGTAATTCAATTGCCACTATTCCAAAATGCAGGCATTATATTTTAGCGTAGGCTAGCAAGAACCGCAGGCATAGTGCTGTTTAAATATTGACTCACCCACGACAAAAATCATCGACTCTCAAATCCCGCCAGACATCAGACACCTGCCACCCGGAGTTACCAACGGAGCGTTTCTGAAAAGAGAAGGTAAGCTGAAGAGTCGGGGTGCAGAGGTGCAGAGGAGATGAAGGCTCTTGAGTAGGGAAGATAATTGTATAAGTTCTTTCCCCTCTGCTCCTTTCTTCCTTTGCCCTTCTGCTTTCAAGGCTAGGGTGTACACACAAGTCTGAAATAGCTGATTAACAAGGGTTTTACCCCACCCTAACCCTCCTGATGGATTGGGGAGGGAACTGGATTTCTTGTTTCCCCCAATCCATCGGAAGGATTAAAGGGGGTAATTTCACTTGTGTGTACACGGGAAGGTTGGGGGTTAGGTCTGTATTGGACTCAACTGCGAACTTATTTACGTTTAGTAATCAACCAACCTAAAGCAATAAATATCAAGGTAGCAATAATGCTTAAAGTTAACGATGCGTAAAGGGGATGTTTTTGTACTAATGGTAGATTAATTTTATCAATATGTGTTGTGAATACACCAGAGGCGATCGCACCACCACCAAAGCCGATACCTAGTACTTGGATGGTGTTTTCTAGGGAGCGATCGCTCTCAGTTTGTTCTGTTTCTACTATCCCGCGAATTGTATCAACAAATTGTCCAAACAATTCTTGACCTGGAGTCAGATAGTTAATATATGTTTGTATTTGTTCTTGTAGTTTTTTACAGTCTTTCTTAATAAAATCCTGCCAGAATTGGGGGCTATTTCCGCTACCAATAGTTTGAATCTTCTCTAAACAAGTTGTGTAACTAGTAATATTAGTAGTAATTGCTGTGTAGTGTATTTGTAAATCTTGCAAACATCTGGTGTAATCAAATATTTTTTTGGGTATTTTTCCCATTAAACTTTTTAAGCCAGATAACTCTGTTTGATTTTCAGATATCAGGCTGTTAAATTCTTTGATTTTATTTTCTAAATCACTATAAATTATTCTCGCTTCCCGGTAGCATTGACGCGCTAGTTGATAAATGTAAAGTATTTTATGGTAGCTACACAGTAAATTTAGCAACCATTCATAAGCTTCTGCTGCAAGTGTTCCTGTTGCAGCTTGACTATTATTAATAACTATTAAAATATGGCATTGTTTGGCAGGATTATCTGGTTCATCCGGGTCAAGTGCTTGGTATTCAAATAAAAGACTACCAAACAATTTTCCCTGTTGTGTTCGTACCGGATTTAAATTTGTGCCAGCTACTAAGGCTATGGCTAATTTTTCAGCTAGTGTATTACAGTTTTCACTTGGATCTACTTCTCCATAAATCCATAATGTTTGTCCTAAAGATGCTTGAATATTAGATGGTAGTAGGGAATTTGGTTTAAAATGTTGCAGTTGTGGTATGTCTATGGAAATGTTTGGTGGTTCTGGAACCAAAGTTAAATCAACTGCGTAGGTATCGTTAAATAAGAAAGGCTGAAGATTAGCATTAATTTTAAAGCCTTCTGTTGTGGGGAGATTACCCAAATCTAAATCTTGAGCATCAATTAACCGTTCTGATATTCTTCCTATTTCCTGCTTGGGTTCGTATTTACCATTTTGATAACAAATTAATTTTGATCGTAAATCTTTCAACCCAACAAAAGTTAGCGAACTTTCACCCACTTTTACCAGATTTTCCCACAAGAGATTAGCATCTGCCACAACTTCACCGGGAAGTTCAGTTAAGGTGTGGCGGAGATGAAAAGCATAGAGGCTGAGGCTGAAATTCTTCACTATTTTTTGTCGGTTTTCGTGTTTTCAGATAAAGGAGAGTTGTTTTTAATGGCATTATCTACAAGTTCCTTTGATGATTCACTAGGTTGATTGACTGGAGTTTGTGATTTACTATTAGCTATTCCTATATTTCTGTCTACATCAATAAAAGATACAACAGTTAGTGATTTCAGGTATTGCTTGTAGGCTTCTAGAAGTTGATTACGGGATTCTGGTTGCAACCAATTTTCTAGAATTTTTACAATTTCCTCATTGTCTTCTGGTAACTGACTAGATAGTTGCTGCAATTCATTCCAGTCTTGAGTAAGAATCAATTTTGATTGAGAGTCAAGCACTTGAATAAAAGCTTGGATGCTATTTCTATAAATTGACATTTTCTAAACTCCTTTACCTGTATTACAAAAAGCAGCCCAATAAAAAGGTGATGCAAACGGTTTGATTGAGGTATTTTCATAATTAGCAGCAAAGTATTCATTTAAATATATCTTGCAAACTAAACTTAGTGAAGAGTTACTCAGCCAATATTGAAAGCCTTTAACCGTCGTATCCCTTAACCAACGTTGTGCTGTATTTAAAGCTAATACAATATTACTTTGCTGCTGTAGTTCTTCGTAAAATTTAATCATCAATAATGCTGTAGCTGTAGCACTGACTGTCCAAAGGCTACTGACTACATTGGTGCTACCAGCTAACAAAAATCCACTGGGTAAACCAATGTATTCATCACTAGTGCTTGTGAAGTCCGTCAAACCAGTTTCGCAAGCAGAGAGAGTAACTAGGCGACAGTTTTCTAGTTTAAAGTAAGTAATGATATCTGCTAAAGTCAGATTTCCATCAGCTAACTGTAAACCAGAATCTTGGGGAGAAGCAGAGTTAAAGTATCCATGACAGAAGAAAAAAGCACAGTTAGCCTTCAGCAATTTTTCATTTAGTGTGACATTGTGAATATTTTCATTAATACCGAGCATAATTGCTGACTTGTTAGCTTGGTCTTGCTTCAAAATATGAGCATCAGGAAATTGTTTCTTGATGGCTGCAACTGCTCCTAAATCTTTTTCGTAGCCTTGATATAAATCTTCTGTGGGGTTTTGGATGGCAAAGAAAGATTGAAAATCAGGACGTTGACGCAGTTGGACTTGTTGGAGAATTTGACAACTCGGTGCATAGCCTACGCCCTTGGAGAATAAGTCAATTAGGTATGATTCCTTGACAGGTAAAGCATGGAGAGGAAACAGGTGTAAGTAGCGATGAGGAATAAAGATTAATCTGTCGCATTGTTTGGGTACTTGGTCTAAGATTTCCTCAATATGCAGAATTTCTCCTAACTTTTTTAGGCGTTCTTCTAGCTGATTCTGCCATTGGATTTTATCTTGGTCTTCCGGGTTGTAGTAGTCGCCTAGATATTCATTTCTCCAATCGATTAAGGCATCTAAGTCTTGCTGACTAGAATGCCAGATGGCTGGCTTGTTATTGTCGCGCGTGATGATGAAAGCGCGAAAACAATCATCAAAAAGATACCATTCGAGGATTGCAGTTTTGTTGTCTAAGAAGTTTTGAATTTCTCCAAAGTGGATGCTGTTACTAACTAAAGGCAAATTTTCTGGACTTGTTAATGTTGCTTTGGTTAACAGTTCTACTAAAATGCGGGTTTTACTGCGTTCAATATATTCTATTGCCTCGGTGTCTCTGCCCATAGCTAGGCACACTTCCACCATACGTCTATAAAGCTGATTCCATTCTTCTGCTTGTTTACGCTTGGCTTCATCGCCAGAAACAATATCTCCGCGCAAAGCTTCGACTGTAGCAATGGTAGAGGCAAAGGTATTGTAAGCTAAGTCAAATTGTTTTGTATCTTGGTAGACAAGACCAAGATTGAATAAAGTCGCCGCATGATTTTGGGGAAAGGCGATGCGGGTGTATACTTCGAGTGCAGCAGAATAAGCAG
>NZ_CAXTNP010000451.1:0-4224 GCF_964245575.1 uncultured Nostoc sp.
ACCTTTGATACTCATTAATGAGTCTTTGAACTGGATGAATCCACCTTTGATACTCGTAGGACTTGAAAGCAGGGCAACTAGCAGGTAAGATTTGTAAAGTTATTGATTTGGTAACTCGTTTATCTGTCGAAGTTTGGTTTCACACTAATCCATTCGCCATGCTGACTCAACACTGGCTCCCATTTTTGATTCTCGGAGGTTTTATCAGCATGATATTTATTCCAAATATGCTTAAAAAAGACTCTTCTTTATCTCGTTACTCTGAGTTTGATGACTACAAAAATCGTTCTGGGCTTTTATTGCCAAAACTGTTTTTAATGCCAGTTTCTAAGCAACAAGAAAAGACTGTTATTTAAAAGCAGCGATTAGAATAGCGATGTCTACATGTAGCGACCTGCAATACTAATCGCTCAAAGGGAGTACTTCCCGACTCTTTCAAACCAGGATTAGAGAGCAACTAATCTGCAATCATTCGTTTGAGCCAGGATTAGAGAGCAAATAGACTCAAGGCTTTACCAGGACTGAGTTATAAGGATGGACAATTAGTTTATATTTTGAGGGGCTTTTTTACAAAAATTGTGCTTAAGTTAGGCTGCACATAAATCAGTCCTAAAATCAGCCCAGAAATCAAGGCTAATATATCCTTGCTGCCCCCTGCCCCTTTCACAAAACAAACTGTCCTAAGATATATAAAACTTTGTATCCTGAATTAATAGGTCTTAATTAATAGTTCTTTTAAAACTGGTGCAAGAAGATTTTAGGCTAATTGTTGATTTAGTTTTAGTTCTAGGAGTTGCAGCCTGTGGCGGACTGTTGGCGGCACTTTTGCGACAACCCGTGCTGCTAGGTTATCTCATTGGCGGGATAGTCATTGGGCCAGCCGGACTGGGACTGATTAAAGAACTTATTCAAGTAGAGACTCTGGCACAGTTCGGGGTTGCCTTTTTGCTATTCGCCTTGGGTGTGGAATTTTCTTTTGCGGAACTCAAGAAGGTAAAAGCGATCGCTCTTGGCGGAGGTGGACTCCAGATTGCTTTGACGATTTTGATTACAGTTGTGGTATGCGGGTTAACCGGAGCCTGGGGAGCCTTACCTGCTAAGGGCATGTTTTTGGGGTGTATTCTGTCCTTGTCTTCCACGGCGGTTGTCCTCAAGTGTTTGATGGAAGATAACGAAACAGAAACGCCCCACGGGCAAGTTATGCTAGGGATTCTGGTAGTACAGGACTTGGCACTAGGACTGATGTTAGCAGTTTTACCAGCCCTTAACCAACCAGCAGAAACTATAGGCATCACCGTGCTGACAGCACTATTGTTGATTGGTTTATTTGCTGCTGGTGCAGTAGCTGCGGGGATTTGGCTGATACCACCTTTGTTGCAACTGTTAGCCCGTACCGAAAGCAAAGAACTATTTTTATTAGGGGTTGTAGCTCTATGTTTGGGCATTGCTCTGTTGACAGAGCATTTAGGGCTGTCGATTGAAATGGGGGCATTTGTCGCAGGTTTGATGATTTCTGAGGTGGAGTACGCTGATCAAACCCTGACTTATGTCGAACCCTTGCGAGATATCTTTGCCAGTTTATTTTTTGCCGCCATTGGGATGTTAATCGACCCAGTGTTTTTGTGGAACAACCTAGAATTGATTTTGGGGTTAGTGGCAATAGTTTTCGTAGGGAAATTTTTGATTATCACCCCCTTAGTAAAGCTGTTTGGCTACCCTTTGAAAACAGCCATAATCGCCGGTTTGGGACTGGCACAAATTGGAGAATTTTCCTTTGTCCTGGCTAGTGAAGGGCAGGCATTGGGGCTGGTGTCCCGACAAATATACTTATTAATTTTGGGAACCACCGCAGTTACTCTCATGCTTACTCCCTTTGTCCTGCGGCTAGTGCCATTTTTATTTAACTTTGCTGAATCAATGCCCTGGTTGAAACCGTATTTAGAAGAACAAGAGGCGCGGGATGTGTCGGAAGATTTGCCCTTCAAAAACCATGTGGTAGTCTGTGGCTATGGGCAAGTTGGCAAAAATTTAGTAAAGTTGTTGCTACAACATGACCTACCTGTGGTGGTAATTGACCAATCAGAAAGTAGAATTCAGCAGTTGCGTGAGATGGGTGTGTCTTATGTCTATGGCAATTGCGTGAGTTTACATGTTCTGGAAACTGCTGGTGTGAATCATGCCAAAGGAATGGCGATCGCACTCCCAGATCCAATGAGTAGTCGTCTTTGCTTGAAACGCGCTTTGGAATTGTGCCCAGAATTAGATTTGGTTGTCCGTGCTACCCAGGATAAAAATATTGAGGTGCTGTATCAATTGGGAGCTAGAGAAGTTGTGCAACCAGAGTTTGAAGCCAGCTTAGAAATGGCAACTCATTTATTAACTGGCTTAGGCTTGTTGTCGCCAGTTGTCGTGCAACGGGAAATGCAGCAAATCCGCAACGATCATTATTTAGATTTGCGGCCAGAACGTTCTGCTACTGAAGTTGCTCGTGATTTGCGCCAAGCAACCCGCGATTTAAATCAGCGCTGGTATCCTCTCCCATCTGCTTCGCCTTTAATTGGTATGAGCATAGAAGAAGCAGATATGCGCTACTTAACAGGAGCGAGTTTGATGGCAATTCGCCGCGCTAACGGGGATGAAATCGATTATCCCAATAATCAAACCAAATTGGAAGAAGGCGATCGCTTGCTGATTGTGGGAGCAGATGAAGAACTAGCAGCTTTGGCAGAGTTAGCTAAAGGACAAGCTGTTGTTCCCGGAGAAAATAGTGCTTGCCAGTGGATTACAGTTAATGCAGATGCACCAACGCTAGGTAAAACCCTTAGAGATTTAGATATCGGCAAGCAATATGGAGTACAGGTACAGGCAATCCGGCGAGATGGCAAGTTTATCCGCTATCCTGATGGCGGCATGGACTTGCAAGTTAGCGACCAAGTATTGTTATGTGGTGGCTTGACAGGTTTGAGTCAACTAGAACAGTTATTTGCCGTCGCAAGTTCAGCACCCCTTTCTATGTAACTATTCACTCCCCCTCCATCCGTGAGAGGTTAAGGTAATTGCATATTTGTCTGCGAGGGTGCAGGAAAAGGAGACTCTCTCCAGCTTGGAGACTGGCTTTTGCAGGGATTTGAACACTCCTAAATCTTGATTTTCCTGAGCAGCAAAATACTTAACAGGGTCTTGGGCTTTGCCTTTTTATTGCGCGACGTTGTTTGCACAGAATTCAATCGTCCAAAATAAAGATAGTGTAATTACTTGCTCTCTCATGCCAAATCAAGAACAAGCTATCGTCTTCGACGAAGAACGCGCCTCTACCTACGACGAACGAGCGGCTAAACTCGCTCCATTGCGCGACGCACTTCATTTACTGACCCGCTTGGTACTTTCTGAGCTTCCTGCGGATGCGCGGATTCTTTGTGTCGGTGTCGGAACTGGCTTGGAACTGATTTATCTCGCTCGTGAATTTCCGCAGTGGCAATTCACGGCGGTTGAGCCTGCGCCTGCGATGCTTGACACTTGTCGTCAGAAAGCCGAAGCGTGTGGAGTTGCGTCGCGTTGCACATGGCACGAAGGTTATCTCGATTCGTTGCCCGTCTCGGAGCCGTTCCATGCGGTGACTTGCCTACTGGTTTCTCACTTCTTTATGCAGCAAGCAAAAAGGCGTAAATTTTTCAGTCAAATCGCTTCACGCCTTCGCCCTCAGGGATATTTGGTTAGTGCAGATTTGGCTTCCGATATGTCCAGTTCATCCTATCAAAGCCTTCGTGAGGTTTGGACTCGGATGTTGAAGTACGCCGAATATCCGGATCAGGACATCGAAAACTTTCTTGCCTCTCATGGTCGGGATGCTGCGGTACTACCACCGAATGAAGTCGCATCAATCATCACATCGAGCGGCTTTGATACTCCTGTACTCTTCTTGCAAACTCTTTTTATTCATGCTTGGTATGCAAGGCGACCATGACAGGATTTTTTCTAGTGGTATGGGATCTTACGCAAAATTATGAAAAAACGAACCGCAAAGACGCAAAGGACACGAAGTAATAAGAGTTTGAGAGAGTTTTTGCGTAAGTCCTATGGTAATAAAGAGGATTTTTACCACTATAGCAACCGCAAAGGTGATTAGGACATCGATAGATGATAAAACTTAAACACAAAAAGACTTTTCACCCAGTCCCCAGTAAAGAGCGATGCACTGAGCGCAGTCGTTGTGTCCCCAGTCCC
>NZ_CAXTNP010000452.1:0-4223 GCF_964245575.1 uncultured Nostoc sp.
TCACTAACCGAAAACAATTTTGTGGTTGTTTAATTGTGATTAGCGCTCCATTACTTTAGGCAGGGATTGCGGGGTGCTGAAAAATTGCATCTCGCACTCGATTAATCAATGCAATTTAGTACTAACAGAGAGTAGATGTTGGGGGCGTTGCATAGTTGCGGCATGATTTAGCAACTTCCAAAATTCTCCCTCTGCTTCCCCTGCTTGCCTCAATTCATCCCACTGTTCTGCAACGCTGATGTTGAATTTGGTTCTTCAACTATCAGTATGTATGCGGTTGATTCGCAAGTGTTCTGGCATTAGTTGATTTATGTCTGCATCTGTAATTCTGGTAAGAGACATCTCTGAAAACTGCATAAGTATCTCTGTGACTAACTTATGGGGTGCGATCGCCTAAATTTTTGTCAATAAACAAGACTTAATAAGCAAACTTTAGATTCTATTGAGAACAAACTATTCTTATTGACATGATATGGTTGCTCTGGTAATAATATGAAGAATATGTAAACTTGTTTTTTTCAACAGAGACATTTAAGTAAATACGTTAGTATGTAGTTGTTGTAAAGTTATTTAGATTTTTCCTATTTCCAAGCTAGCTATCCACGGACAATAGACCGCAAGGAGCGCATAAAAATATCTTTGACTATCAAAAGTAAACTATTCTCTATTTAACGCTAGTAGGACTTACGCATTGACAAAAAACCAACCTCTTGAGTGTGAGTTTTAGGCATTTCAGCTTGATTTTTCGAGTTTTTTTCAGCTTTCACTACCGATCAAGGATGATCAAAAAGCCTGAAATTATGTGTTTGACTAAATGCACACACTCATGACTTTGTACAGTGCCTAAGGCTTAGATAGTCCTAAATCAGTTGGCAAGTATTACTTACAAGCCTTTTTATATGCTGAATCTTCAAATACCAATTGCTGTCCCTCAAGGGTGATATGAAAGTATACCGAAAACTTAAATTTTCGGTGACTTTTTTGTGCCCGAAAACAGCACTAACAGCAGGTTGAGAACTTAAAGTTACTGGAAAAATTGATTTAGTCAGGTAAAAATTATGGCAAATATCGTTGGAACCGACGGCTACGACTTGCTACAAGGTGGAACTGGCAATGATACTCTCATTGGTGCTCAGGGGGATGATACCCTGAGTGGTGGCGGTGGCAAAGATATTTTTATTTACAACTTGGGCGACGGCACTGATACCATCACTGATTTCGGTGGGGTAGGTAAAGGAACTAACCCGACAGCAGCAGTCATTGCTGAAGTGGACACCATCAAATTCCAGGGTGCAGGCTTAACTGCTCCAAATCTGTTGCTTACCCAAAATGGCAGCGATCTGGAAATTACCTTTGAAGGGAAGGCAGATGCCATAGTTATCCTAGAAAACTTCAAACTAGAAAACTTGGGCAATCTGAAAGCTTCTGGAACAAGACCAGCTCTTGGTAATATCTTGTTTGATGGGCAAACTACCATTACCAGCAGCTTTAATATCCTGGATGTCAACTCCACTCAAACTAACCTGGGCATCAAAAACACCGTGACCTTCCTCAATGACCTATCTAACAACATTACGGGTTTAGACGACTCAAATGATGTCGTTAATGGTCAAGGGGGGAATGACCGCATTGATGGCAAGAGTGGCAACGATTTGCTGCGGGGTGGTGCGGGAAATGATACTCTCATTGGTGGTGCGGGAAATGACACCCTCATTGGTGGTACGGGGAATGACTCACTCGTTGGCGATAACCTGCTTTCTGGGGGCGATGGCAATGATTTTCTTTCTGTCTCTGGCTACACCAGCTTCAGCTACCCAGACGACGTATACGACTCTCGCTCCTCTGGCAAGAACATCCTCAACGGTGGCGCTGGTGACGATAACTTGAGTGCTGAGGGTTCAACAGGTAATAACCTGCTGTCTGGGGATGATGGCAATGATTCTCTTAGCGTCTCTGGCTACTACAAAGGAAATGACTACCAGGACTACGACTCTCGTTCGTCTAGTAATAATACCCTCAACGGTGGTGTAGGTAAAGATACCTTGAGCGCTGGCGGTTCAACAGGCAATAACCTGCTCTCTGGGGGTGATGGCAATGATTATCTCTCCATCTCTGGCTACTACAGCTACACTCCCAGCGATCCGTTTTCACCCCGCGACGTCTCCATCACATACGACTCTCGCTCGTCTGGGAATAACACTCTTAACGGTGGCACTGGGGACGATAACTTGAATGCTAGCAATTCAAAAGGCAATAACCTACTGGATGGTGGCGCTGGCAATGATTATATTTCTGCCTCTAACGCCTCTGGTAGGAACACAATCTATGGTGGTTTTGGTAATGACACAATCTATGGTGGCAGTGGGAATGATATCCTTGCAGGTGGTTTTGGTAATGACACTCTCTATGGTGGCAGTGGGAATGATACTTTTGTTTTCAATAGTTTCAATGAAGGCATTGATAGACTTTATGACTTTAACGCCACTAATGAATTGATTCAGGTATCGGCTGTTGGTTTTGGTGGCGGGTTATCACCAGGTTCACTCTCAGCTACTCAGTTTACCCTCGGAGCATCTGCAACCACTAGTGCTCAACGGTTTGTTTATGACAATGTTACAGGTGGACTGTTCTTTGACCAAGATGGCAGTGCGGGTGGGTTTACTCAGGTAAAATTTGCACAATTATCTGCTGGTGTGACACTAACTAACAAAGATTTTGTAGTTGTTTAATCGTGATTAGGGTTTCATTACTTTAGGCAGGGATTGCGAGGTGCTGAAAATAAGCATCTCGCGCTCGATTGCTCAATGGAATTTAGTGCTAACGGAGAGTAGATGTTGGGTTTGGTTCTTGAATTTTCGGGATGTGTGCGGATAATTCGCAAGTTTTCTTGCCTCAGTTGATTTATGTATGCATTCGTAATTTTGGTAATATATAACGATTCTTGCTTAGATATAAAACATAGCCAGGCGTAGGCATCAGTGCCATCAAAAAGTAAAATGTGTATTTTATACTACTCCTCCAAACATTTGCCTACTGTTTTCTGGAAATTATTGCCTAGAAACTAAAACAATATAAAGAATAGACAAAGTTCAGTATCTGTATATACATTTCTCGGCAAATACTATGAAGAGTATGCAAAGACGCTTATTTAAGTATAGACATCTAAGTAAGATATCAAGTATGTAATTATTTTGAGGCTATTAATATGTTCTCTATGTTCAAGCTAGACACCCACGGACAATAGCTCATTATGTACAAGCCTCTTCATAGGGTGAATCTTCAAGAAATATTACTGTACCTCAAGGGTGGCGTGTAAAGTATGCCGAAAACGTCAAATTGAGGCTAATTTTTGCGCCCGAAAACAGCACTAAACTCAAGGTTTACAACTGAAGTTACTGAAAAAATCGATTTAGTCAGGTAAAAGTTATGGCAGATATCATTGGAACCAACGGTAATGACACTCTAGTGGGTAGCGACAGCACGGACATGATTAAGGGTCTTGCAGGCAATGATACCATCACAGGGAACGGGGGCGACGACACCCTGACTGGTGGTGGTGGCAAGGATCAATTTGTTTACAGCTACTATGGCGGCACTTATACCATCACTGATTTTGGTGGCGTCGGTAAAGGAATAAACCCAACAGCAGCAGTTTCTGCCGAAGTGGATACAATCAAATTTGATGGTCTAGGCTTCACTGCCGAAAATCTGTTGCTCACCCAGAACGGCAACAATCTAGAAATCACCTTTGAAGGGAACTTTAATGATACCAAAGTCATCTTGCAAAACTTTGCTCTGGAAAACCTGGATAACCTGAGCAAATCTACAGGAGCCACTGTAAACTTGGGCAATATCCTGTTTTATGGGCAAACTAGTGTTAGTGACAGCTTTGATGTCTTCAATGCCAACTCTACCCAAAGCACTATCTTCAATAAGAACACAGTCACTTTCCTTAACGACCTCGACAATAATGTTAGCGGCTTTGACAACTCAGATGATGTCATAAATAGTCAGGGGGGTGATGACAAAATCGATGGCAAAAGTGGCAATGACCTTTTGAGAGGTGGTATGGGGAATGATACTCTCATTGGTGGTGCCGGGAATGACACTCTGATTGGTAATACGGGCAAAAACTTCCTTGTTGGTGGTATTGGTGAGGATACTTTGAATGTTGAATTTACAACAGGCGATAACACCCTCAATGGTGGCGCTGGTAACGATAC
>NZ_CAXTNP010000453.1:0-4169 GCF_964245575.1 uncultured Nostoc sp.
TTCACTTGCTGAAATGCATTGTGTTTTAATCCGCGATCGCCCCCTGGTCGATTACGTTCCACCAGACAAACCGAAGTTTAAGATTCGCTATCCTGTGGTCAAAAAACGCACTATTTATAATAAAACCTTATATGCTTGGTGTTAGTGATATTTTGCCTTGGAAGATCCCCCCAACCCCCCTTAAAAAGGCAGGGCTGTTTGATTCCCCAAAGAGCTTTAAAAATCAAGGGTTCTAGCAATTAAAATTTGGTTATTTTGTTACCAGCGTGCCAAAAGAGATGAACTATTTTACTAATATTTAAGTGCTTAAATGTTCATCTCATCGTCACCCTTACTTATAATTTTCTCGCTAACCATCTTGACAAATCCTGTTTGAAATGGAATGAAACAGCCCTGCCTTAAAAAGGGGGGCTTTTCATGAGATTTATCCCCTTTTTAAGAGCGTCACCACAGGCGGGGGGATCTTATCTTGAGATTTTGTTGATGTGTGAGAGTTGAGGTGCGGAATATAGCTTACAAGCGTCTAATACCAATTCGTATGATGATGCGCCGATAGTGCAACAAATCAAGAACGAACCGTTAGGAGCACCAATTACGCCAATAAATAAAAAATTAAGAGATTTGGCGCAGCTTCATCAAGAAACGCTATAAGTCAAAAAAATCAGGTAAAAAATCTGATTTGACAATACAATAGCGATGCCTCTATAGCAATGGAAAAATGCTTTCTAGTGGTAACTTAGAATAAGATAATTATTCTGTGGAACTGGAATACTGGTCGTAATCCAATAACCAAAAGACCTGAGCGATTCAAGAATGCGATGAATCTTGCTAGTGTCAGATATTGAACAGAGGTAGTTATTGTGGCACCGTAGGCTTGAATGGCTGTTGTTTTAGATTTGAAGTTGGTAAGCAATCCACAATTTACTGATGCTATATAGACGATTTGGACGTACAGAATTACAGATGCCAGTGTTTTCCTGCGGTGGCATGAGATATCAGTTCAAATGGGAAGATGTTCCCAATAACGAAATTCCTGCTGATAGTCAGGCGAATCTGGAAGCGACTATTAGAAGGGCAGTTGAGGTTGGGATTAATCATATTGAAACTGCTCGTGGTTATGGCACTTCCGAAATGCAATTGGGAAGAGTTCTACCTCAATTTCCCCGCGAAAAGTTGATTATTCAGACCAAAGTCAACCCAAAGGCAGATGCGAAAGAATTCCGCGAGACCTTTGAACAATCATTGCAAAATCTCCAGCTAGATTATGTTGACCTTTTAGGGTTGCACGGCATCAATCATGCTGAGTCATTAGACTACAGCATCCGCCCTGGTGGCTGTTTGGAAGTAGCCCAGCAGTTGCAAAAAGAGGGAAAAGTTAGATTTATTGGCTTTTCCACACACGGATCAACAGATATAATTGTGCAGACAATTAATACCAATCTATTTGATTATGTTAACCTGCACTGGTACTACATTAATCAATGGAATTGGGCGGCAATTGAAGCAGCTAAACGCCACGATATGGGGGTGTTTATTATTAGCCCGTCTGATAAAGGAGGTTTGTTATATAAACCACCGCAAAAGTTAGTAAATCTTTGCGCCCCTTTGAGTCCAATGGTGTTTAATGATTTGTTTTGTTTGAGTCATCAGGAGGTACATACCCTGAGTTTGGGGGCAGCAAAACCAGAAGATTTTGATGAACACCTGAAGACTTTAGAATTAGTAGATCGGTCATCAGAAATTTTGCCACTGATTTTAGCGAGGTTGGAGTCAGAAGCGATCGCTACTTTGGGAGAAGATTGGGTAAAATCTTGGCAGACAAATCTACCAACCTTTGAGGAAACCCCTGGTGAGGTAAATATTCGGGTGATTTTGTGGCTGCGTAATCTAGCGATCGCCTACGATCTGGTAGACTATGCCAAAATGCGTTACAACCTGCTTGGTAATGCCAGCCATTGGTTTCCTGGCAACAAAGCTGATCGACTAGACGAATTAGACTTGCGGCAATGTCTCGCCCGCAATCCCCACGCCGATAAAATCCCCCAAGTTTTGGCACAAGCCCATCAGTTGCTGGCGGGTGAAGCTGTCGAACGTCTATCTAAGACTTGACAAATTGCATAAATAGGGCATTGGCTGTGACAATCGGAAATAGTAAACATATATTATCTATGCCCGATACCCAATGCCTAATGCCCAATAAGCTTTTTGAATGCATGAATGCGTGACTTCCGCCATGCGGTACTAATCAGATTTTGCTGTATCCGGTGATTTAATTCCCTTTGGTACGACTAGCACCTTATCAACGCGGTTACCATCCATATCCATCACTTCAATTCGCATACTTTGCCATTCAAAATAATCTGCTGCGGCAGGAATACGGCCTAGATGGGTGATCACAAAACCACCTAAGGTTTGATAACTGCCGCTTTCTTCGGATTTCCACTCTTCCATACCGAAAAGTTCTAAAAACTCCTCTACAGGCAACATCCCATCCAAAAGCCAGGAACCGTCTTCGCGTTGCACAGCTTGTGGTTGATCCTGTCCATCTGTTGAAGGAACATCACCCACGATTTCGCTCATGATGTCGTTGAGAGTGACTAATCCTTGAATCACGCCATATTCATCGACTACTAGCGCCATGTGAGTAATCGTTTGCTTGAATAATTCCAAAACTTTCAAACCACGGGTGCTTTCTGGCACGAATACGGGCTGTCGCAATCCCACTGTCAAATCTAGCGGTTCTTCTCGGAAACTTCTGGCTAATAAGTCGGTAACTGGCATAACACCCAGCACATTGTCAAGTCCCCCCTGACAAACTGGATACCGAGAATAGGCACTATCAACCATTTTTTGGCGATTTTCTTCGGCAGTATCATCCAAGTCTAGCCAGACAATATCTGGACGGGGTGTCATTAAGTAGCTGACAGGGCGATCGCCTAAACGAAAGACTCGCTCCACCATATCCTGTTCGGCTTCCTCAAAGGTTCCCGCCTCGGTGCCTTGCTCAATTAAAATTTTAATTTCTTCTTCAGTAACTTGTGGCTCGGTAGAAGCTGTAATTCCCAGCACTCGCAGGATCAAATCGGTAGAAGCGCTTAAAAGATAGACTACTGGAGAAGCGATCGCTGCCAATGCTTGCATCGGAATCGCTACAATCGATGCAATCCTCTCTGGGTTGTTTAATGCCAGACGCTTCGGTACCAATTCGCCAACAATGAGTGAGAAATAGGTAATGAGCAAAACCACTATTCCGAAGGAGAGCGGTTCACTATAAGGTGCTAACAAGGGGACACGTTTTACATAGATTGCCAACCGACTGGCAATTGTTGCTCCTCCAAAAGCACCAGTCAGGATACCGATCAGGGAAATACCCACTTGAACGGTTGACAGGAAATGATTTGGAGACTCAGCTAGTTTTAATGCTGCCTTTGCCTTGGCATCTCCTTGATTGGCAAGCTGCTGTAGCCTAACTTTCCGGGCTGAGACAATTGCCATCTCAGACATAGAAAATACACCGTTGGCAATAATTAGCACCAAAATGATTAAAATTTCAAAAGTGATGGAGGACATGTTTAAAATTGCCGCTTATCAGAGCGAACGTAGCTCAATACCTAGTATCTAGTATTAAAGGTGCTTCTATAAATGCTTTTACTTTACACAAAGTAATAGTTATAGTTCTTAAGTTTATTAGTCGCCGTGCATTATTCTTTCACCGAAAGAATCAGAAGGCTGTTAACACTTTTAAAATAGTTGAGATAAGCTGCCTCAAGATTTTCTGATCTACAAAGACTCCCACCGCTAGTAGTACTTATGTCATTTTCTTCTATTGTGCGTGCCTTAGGGCGATCGCCGCTCACCACTGAATTTATTTCTAAGCTAAACCGACAACAAGAATTGCGGTTAAATGGCATTCCTCGACTACCCAAGGGTTTGGTGGCTTCAGCATTGGCGCAGTCTCAGGGCAAAGATTTGTTTGTGGTTTGCGCCACTCTGGAAGAAGCTGGACGCGTTTATGCACAACTGGAGGCAATGGGATGGCAAACAGTACATTTTTACCCCACCTCCGAAGCTTCTCCCTACGAACCTTTTGACCCGGAAACTGAGATGAGTTGGGGGCAAATGCAGGTATTGGCAGATTTGGGAATAAGGGATAGGGGGCTGGGGACTGG
>NZ_CAXTNP010000454.1:0-4147 GCF_964245575.1 uncultured Nostoc sp.
GGGCAATGGGGTGGAGGGGCGGACTCTTCAGAAGTGGTAGTTTGACTGTAAACGTCGCCCCTTGTCCTTTTCCGGGACTATTTGCGTAAACAGTACCGCCATGTAATTCTACTAAATTACGCGCGATCGCTAATCCTAGTCCTAATCCACCATAAGTTCTAGTGCTAGAACTATCAGCTTGACTAAAGCGATCAAAAACGCAAGGAAGAAAATCAGGGCTGATACCAATACCTGTGTCAATCACCTGAATTTGGGCATATTTATCCATTGTCTGTTGTTTTTCTTGGCCAGTGACTACAGACAATTGCACCTCTACCCTTCCTCCTGTGGGTGTGAATTTGATGGCATTGGATAGCAGATTCCAGATTATTTGCTGTAAGCGTTCAAAATCACCGGATACTAAGAATTGAGAATTTTCGCCCAACATGGTTTGAGATTGTGCTTCTCTTGATTCTAGATTTTCGTGATTGATTCCTAATTCCAAATCTGAATTTGGCACGAAACTGACCACGGGGAGTATCCCCGGTGGCGCATTTCGCGTTTCTCTTGAAGGAATAAGGGAAAATTTTAAATCGATTTCCTTGGATTGGGCGGCGAGGCTAACAGTCTCTAGGCTCGACTCAATCATTGGAACCAAATTACAAGTAAGGACATTGAGGCGTAACTTGCCTCTCATCATCCGTGATATATCCAGCAGGTCTTCAATTAGCTGGGTTTGTGCCTTAGCATTGCGTTCAATTGTCTCCGTAGCCCTGGCTATTAGGGTTTCATTAAGCTTGCTTCGTTGCAGTAATTGCGCCCACCCAAGGATGGCATTGAGGGGCGATCGCAATTCGTGGGATAATATTCCCAGAAACTCATCCTTGATGCGGTTAGCCTCTTGCAACTGCTCAGTTTGTTGTTGCAAAGAAGCAATTAAACTAGCTCGTTCCATTGCGATCACTATTTGGTCGCATACTGCTTGCATCATCCCCTTTTGATTGTCGGTGAAGCTTAACCGAGTGCGACTGCCAAAAGAAAGAGTACCCAACAAGCGTCCTTGGGCAAGCAATGGGTATGCATAATAAGCAGTTATGCCTAAAGAGCGAATCAATTCTGTGTTCGGGTCAGTTGATTGTTGTACATTCTCTACAGCTAAGGGATGCCGTTTCTGCGCTACACCACTAGAAACCCCTTCACCAACTGCCAACCATTCGATTTCCTTTGCTATCTCCTGGGAAATACCACTGTAAGACCCCAACCGCATTACCTGAGAGTTATCCTCAACCAAATAGTTCAAATAAACTTCTATTTCAATTTGGTCTCTTAGTTTTCGGTAGACGCTATCGATTAGTAGTACTGGTTCTTGGCTTGATAGTAAATCGTTGGCTGTGTCAAATAGTAGGTTTAGCCTTTTGTAACCTAACGAGAGTGCCTTTTCTGCCTGTTTGAGGTTGCTAATCTCTTGGAACACTAAGATACAGGTAGCCGGATGACCATGCATTGCTGGCAAGGTATCAGCAAATACTAGTAGAGAACGCACACCACCGGGGGTGTGCCAGTCTACCTCCAATCCATTTAGGCGTTCGCCAAGGGCAACCCGCACTCCTGGCATTTGTTCATTGGGGATGCGATCGCCAGCCGCATCTGTATAATAATAGACTGTGTGATACTCTGCGGCTGATACACCTTTGGGAAATTCGCCCCCAGCTAATTCGTTAGCAGAGCGATTGGCAAAAGTTACCCGCGCCGTTCCTGGTTCGATAAACAGCAAGGGTATTGGCATCAGATTTAACACCTTCTCTAGCCATTTTTGCTGATTTAGGAGTACTTCCTCTGCCTGTTTGCGCTCCGTAATATCTAAAAATGCAGCAACGCTTCCTCTGGTTTTACCCTCTTCATCAAACAAAGGTGCAACGTACTCCAACAGGTTGACAATTTTTCCATTTTCATGGACAACATCGAGTTCACAATCCAGAACTTCAACACCATGAGTTGCGGAGTATTGCATTGGGAGTTCCTTTGCTGACAGTTCCCTTCCCTCGCGGTAGATTTTAAAGCTTGTCGGTTTTTCGTCTAAGGGAGGGTTGAGGGAGGCATTTGTGTCTGAGGATATTCCCAATTGCTTGGCAAAAGCAGGGTTGACCTTGATATTTTGGCATTCTGGATCTTCGGCAATGCCAATTCCAATGGGAATTACCTCCAATAGAGTTTGTAACTCAGTAATGCGGCGCTGTAGATCCTTGTTTAGTTGTAAGATTTGTTCCTTAGCCTGTTTTTGTTCGCTGATGTTGCGAGTCACAGTTGCTAAGGCAATTGGCTGACCTGTCTTATTGTCTGTAACAGTAAAGATATTATAATCAACTGGTATTGGTTGACCTGTTTGGAGATGCCGAAAGCAGAATTCTCCCTGCCAGCGCCCTTGTAGTAGCACAGTCGGCAGTATATATTGTTGAAAATAGGCTTTGTCTTTGGGCATGAAGTAATCTAATACTACCTTTTCCCTGACTTCATCAAGGCTGGAAAGCCCTACCAGTTTTTGACCTGCATCATTTATGTAGAGTAATTGACCCTCAAGGGTGGCGATGCCGATAAAGTCAGAGCTATTTTCTACCAGCGATACTAATTTTTGTTGTTCTGCTTCTGCTTGCTTGCGTTCGCTCAAGTCGAGGATAAACGCTACTGACTCGTCGCGGTTTTCTCCTAGCAGCACGTAACCAACTAAAACCGGGATGCGGCTACCATCTTTGCGAATATATTCTTTCTCGTAAGGCGTACAAGTAGCGTTGGTGTTTCCTTGTGCTTCGGCGACACCTCGCTCATCTAAATATAAATACTCTGGTGGTGTGATATTGCTCCAACTTAACCTACCTGCTAACAAATCCTCCCGTGTGTAACCAATCATCCTCAAAAATTCGTCGTTTGCCTGCTCGATACCGCCATACACGTCGCCAAATAGAATGCCGATGACGTTAGAATCTACAAAACTTCTCAGTTTAGCTTCGTAGGTTCTGAGTGCAAGCTGTGCAAGATCGCGTTGATGGCTGAGGCGTTCAATAACCCTGGCACTTTCCCAAATCAAAATAGTAAAAATCACAATCAGGACGATCGCAAATACCGATACTGCAAAAGCCGGATCGTATTGTCCTAACCGTTGACCTTCAACAATTACCCACCCCAATATAGAAGGTACTGCGATCGCGGCAATTAATAAACGACGTGCAAGTAAACCGCCGTAACTATCACTTGTAACTACCCTCATTAACCCCTGTTCTGGCCGCGTCCACAGAATGCCCATACTTAGTAAGCTGAACAACACCGCCGTGTGTAAAGCCATTGATGTTGTATAAGGGGCAAGCCCGTAGAGAACTTTCACTTTGTAGGCATAGCCCATGAGCGCCTGAAAGGAAATTAAAGTAGCGATCAGAGCGCTACTCTGAGCATACCAATAACTGTGGTGGGTTTTTGGATGAATCAAAATCTGTAGGGCAACGCTAACCAGCATAAAGTTCAGTGCTGTGTTCGTGCCCATTCGCCCCAGATGCAATGTCGCTATACTAGCTGACAAATCACGAAACAGTAGCTCGTCAATGTGGAGATTCCAGCCAAACACATATTCACAGAGTGTAAGCGCAGCTATTGTGGTGACAGCTATTGCACAGACCCTAGAAATTAGAAGGGAACTATGGGGGTAATTTTGAATTGTTCTTTCCCCCCTGCTCCCCTGCTCGCTTGCTTTTAAAAATAGCCACAGCGATATACCACACAGCACAAAACACAGCGCTGTATTGGCTTTCATTGTGGCAGGACTACCAGGGAAGCCGCGCTTCAGAACTTCAATGCCAAGACACCAACCAACTAGTACCAAGCTGCCAACAAAAACAGCGATTGCACTTGCGACTTTTGCCACAAGTGAATTTGTAGGGATTTTAAATATATCTTGCAGCCGCAAGCGGTTAACTTTTAACATTGAGTGTTCTCTAACCGCATCTATCTAGCGTAGTAAACTTACGTATTTCTTACGGTTCAACCATTTCTATCCTTTGTATTGTATGTTACCCCTTGACTTGCTTTTCATCTATCGCTATGCATATTTTTTGTTGCACAATTTAGAGTATGAAATAATGGTGGTTGAACTGGGGACTGGGGACTGGGGACTGGGGACTGG
>NZ_CAXTNP010000455.1:0-4127 GCF_964245575.1 uncultured Nostoc sp.
TGGAAATGTTGAAGCTCGATGTTACCTCTGATGACTCAGTGCAATTATGTATTAAACAGTTGCTCACACGGACTAATCGCATTGATTTACTAATTAATAATGCTGGACAAATTCATGCCAGTATGCTGGAAGAAACTTCTTTAGAACAAGCCAAGGAGATTTTTGAGACGAACTTTTGGGGTGTTGTACGTGTTACTAATGCTGTTTTACCCTTTATGAGACAGCAACGTAGCGGGCATATTATCAATATGAGTTCAGTGGCAGGGCTGATCGGCGCACCTGGTCAAGGTTTTTACTCTGCAAGTAAGTTTGCACTTGAAGGTTATAGCGAAGCCTTAAGCGTGGAACTAGACCCATTCAATATTAAAGTGTCTTTAGTTGAGCCTGGCTACTTCAAGACCAATTTCAACCAAGCCATGTTACACCCTACCGCAATTCATAGTGATTATGACACTGTACGCGATGTAATTTCCTCATCTGTCCAGGGCGCAATTGCACAAGGTGACAATCCTGAAAAGGTTGCACAAGCGATTGCTCGTATTGCTTCAAGCCAGTCACCACGATTACGCTACCGTGTTGGCAATGAGGCACAATGGTTGCCTCCCCTGAGAGCGATACTACCTGATAAGCTGTTTCGCTTTGGTGCGCGTAAACGGTTGAACCTGCCTTAAACCACACCATGATTTTACTGGGTAACTAATTCGGAACTCCAGTTGCTCTCCACAGTAGTAATATATGACACTAAGGACTGGCTGGAGTTACCGATGGCAGTGCGGGTGATGGCGCTGCTGGTGGTGCAGTTGTTGGAGGCTCTCTAGCAGGCTGACAGGCCCCTATAAGTACACTTAGCCCAAAAGCTGAAATTAGAAAAATAAACAATTTTTTACTTAAGCCTTCTCACTTGAGAGAAGATTTTGCTGATACACTAATTCGTAACTAAGATAATATTCTTTTGGCAGTAGCGATCGCCTGATCCACACTCTCCACAATATAAACATTTTCTGGCGACAGTTTTTTAAAGAAAAGTTTACTTTCTTGATCATTATTCAACAAAATTACTTGCTTATTTGCTTTCAAAGCTAGAGCAATTTCTGAAGCGGTTCCTGTACCCATACCGCAAGCAATTACCAGATCACTGGTAAGAACATTAATATTGTTTCTAGAATTACCCATATCTGTGAAAATAGCAATATCCACCCAAGAGGACATACCATCCTGATTTTCACCTGGAAGAATACCAATAGTTAAACCATCAGCAGATTTTGCACCTTTACTTACTGCATCCATTACTCCTACATTTCTACCACCAGTCAGTAAAACCCATCCCTGTTTGGCAATAAGTTGACCTAGTATATAAGCATTTTGTAAATCATTTGCTGTCGCATTTTCTCCCCTACCCATAACCCCAATAATAATTTTTCGCATACAATTTCAGATCATACCGTGTAGGGCGTTCGTCGCAGACGTTAGCATAGCCATCGCTTTTTGTTACTTCCTTGCGCTTAATGCCTGCTTGCTCAGTTGCATCACAATATTTTGGGGCAATGGGTCTATGACAGCATCAGTAGGCAGAGATTTAATAAAAGCTGTTACCTCTTCTTGGGTTTGATATTTTCTCTCACTCCAAGCTGAAGCCATCTGTTTAGCTATTTTATTAGCATCCTCTCGCTTATTATGAGCAGTAATGCACCCGATATCATGACCAGTAAATGAGATCCTAGTCTGCCAACGAAGAGTAATTGGGTGCTGTACAATGCCTGTAGTCATTTCCAATTCGCAATTCGCAATTTGCAATTCGCAATTAATAATACCCCACGCATTCAGGCGGGGGCTTGAATATTGATATTACGTGTTTGTTTTTTTTCATAATTTAAATTAGTTGCTCTGTACCCTAACGGCTCAATTATCAATTACGTCCGCAATGGGCGAAAAAGCGAATTGCGAACTGCGAATTGCGAATTGTCCGGTTAGTTCATTGTCCTCAAGCACTAGTTTTTTCTTACTGTCACCGAATCCTTTTGACATAGCTCTGCTCAGTAAACGCTATTTTAAAATACCCAAAAATTAGCAGCGATCAGCCAAGCAATTGCTAATTAACCCGGAAATTAGTTTTGTCTTTCTTCAGTCGTCAGAGAGCGAATTAATTCTCGAATTACATCGGTTGCTGGTCTACCAGTGATTGAACAATATTTTTCCAACTTCTCTGCTTCACTTGATGTGAGATTGATTGTAAGTCGTTTAGCAGCCCATTTTTTATTCATAATATTAGACAAGTTCGCTTTTTCAACTACTTGCTCTAATATCAATCACTTAATCTGTTACTACATGGGTATTATCAATGACTTTTAATTCAAGACATTGTGAAGTCAACTGATAGGGTTTTTAGAAAAAATAGTCAGGATATAAAGTCTATTTGAAAGTGTGAAGTTGAAGTTACTTAAAAGCAATAACTATAAAGCCAGTGCGAAGAAAGTATAAAATAGTTAAAGGTAAAAGAAGTACTCTACTCAAGTAAGTTTTTACCGATTCTTAAAAAAGTGAGTGTCGCCAGTACAAATATCTACATCAGCAGCCTAAGCCACAGCCGTCGAACTCACCTTAATTTATTTTTCAGATCAAGTGAGTGTGAACGCTAGCCCTTGATCAACCAGGTATTCAAACTTACAGGTGCTTGCACTTGGGACAAAATCTGTTGCAGTTCATCGCCTTCTAACACCTCTTTCTCTAACAGGAATTGGGCAGTAGATTCTAGTAAGTCACGGTTGAGTTGCAGAATTTTCAACGCCATATCATGGGCTAGATCGATGTTCTGTTTGACTTGGCGATCAATCTCCACCGCAACGGGAGCACTAATTGAGCGACGAGAACTGCTGCCTTGCAGGAATTGTGCTGAATTCTTTTCAAAGGCGATTGGCCCAAGGGTACTACTCATGCCATATTGCGTGACGGCACGTTCGGCTAAATCTGTCGCTTTTTGAATGTCGTCACTAGCTCCAGTAGAGACTTTGCCCATAACAATTTCCTCAGCCGCTCGTCCGCCCAGCAAGGTCGCAAGGGGAGCAACGCGAAAAAGTGAGATCGGGGTTTAATTCTCAGTTACATAGCTAGATTCTCAATAATAACAGGTATTTCGTTGCGATCGCACTATTAAACAGGTCATTTATACCCCTAATTTTTAGCACCTCACTTTGGAGCGTTGCTCCCCTTCTGTAGTTTCGTCGGGATTTACGATTAGCTGATAATGAAATTGTTACACTAGCAGCTGCTAACGATGCAGCAGTAAAACCATTCTTCATCATTGATCCTTGGTTTTATACCTGGGCTGATGTTGGAACTGCCAGAGTTCGGTTCTTATTTGAGTCTTTGGAAAACCTTAACTCTAATCTCCAAAAGCTAGGTAGTCAATTATACCTATTTTAAGGCAATTCTCTAGACATAGTGCAAGGCTTAACAAAGCAGTTAATCGAGCAGGGATATAACTGCGGGGCTATAGTTTACCAGAAATTGAACAGGAGAAATACATTAACAATAGTTATTATCCACAACCAATTTTAGATTGGTCAAAGACACGTAAAATTAATGGCAAGATTGTCTCTGACTTACGAAAGCTAACCAAACAGCGATTAGTTAGCGAAGGTGGAGATGAATATGACGGTGCTTTTGCTGCTAAAGTAACTGTTGATAAATACTGGCAGCATAAAAACACAGAGTACAAAGAATATCAACAAAAGCTTGCCCAGGCACAAGAGTAGAAGTTATCTAAATTTTAGACCCTTTTTCTTAACTACTGCTCTGTTTGTCTGTCTGCAAGGATATTGACAGAAACTTGTTGGGGCTTCGGCAAAATCCGCAGTCAACACCCTAGCTTGCTGCTGAAATCGATGGATTAGGCAGCAACTGAATTCATGTTGCTGCTTCTACCATTCATTCACACCCGATGCCATCTCCATCTCCATCAAAGCCGTGAGGATCAGGTGGAAGCACTTTAAATCTTCGTTGAGTAATATCTCGTCGGCAATTTAAGTCGGGTGAATTTTGGGGAATGCAAAAATCTGGATAAGAAGGATCACAGTTGAATGGCACTAAGAAAAGCTATAAACCGTGCTGCATAAGCATTACAAGTATTA
>NZ_CAXTNP010000456.1:0-4115 GCF_964245575.1 uncultured Nostoc sp.
TTATTTATGCAACGCCATCTGAACACCTGCAAACATAACTAGCAACTTGGGTTATTACTTTAGAGGTGAGCAAAAACGTTTGGAACAAACAAAACGCCGTGGTTGCAGATTAAGCATTATTGGGTTTCTTCAACCTTTGATCAGTTTTGTTTATGGTTTGGTGATCGGAGGCGTTAACCGGAAGTCTTATATCCAAATAATGGAGCCATGTTGCGGCTGATGCCCAAAGAACGGGACGTACTAGGGTAATTGTGCAGTCCTTTCGGGCCTATACACCGATGCAAAAAAGTACAAAAGCTATGGTCAAAATGGGAACAGATGGGTTTGTACATCTTCTTTTTACCCGAATATTGCTCCGAAATGAACCCCATTGAATTGGAGTGGCAACACCTTAAGAAAAATGAACTATGTGGGCAAATATTCGATGATGAGCTAGACCTTGCTTACGCTGTAATTGATGGTATTCAAGCTAGGGGAAAAAAAGGAAACTACAGTACGGAGCGTGTCAAATTTAACTCCAATTCTTCAGGTTAAATTTTTGTTACATACTTATAAATTTTCCCACCCACCTACTTAAGTATTGGAGGAGGAGCTTTCCTGGCTGTTAACAACTACACTGCTAAAAGCTAAGATAGCTAAGGGGATAATTAAAGACACTTTTCTCATCTCAAAATTTTTGTTTGGGGTAATTTCATAAATATTACATCTAAGAAGTGCATCTTTGAAGGAGAAGACGTTACTAAATTCAATAGCAAAATGTCAGTGTGAGTTATCCGTCAAGTTTAAGTAGGAAATTACATAGAGTTTTCAAGAAATTGTCCTACACAGTATCATCCATCCACCCACACGGGCAGTCCTAATGCACCCACGCTGTATAATCCCGGTCAAAGGATGCGCGACACTGGGAACACCTGCCGGTAAACATTGGATGCCAATCTAGTAATTCTAATTGTTCCTCTGGTGTACGTCGCTGCTGTGGTTGCTCCCATTAGTTCGCCGTTGTAGTAGCTTGCCCCTTCTGGTTCCCGCAGTTCTGCTGGTTCAATGTCGGGGTCTTCTCGAAAGTCCAAACAACTGTTTTCCTGTGGCCCTGCTGGGTGAACAGCACAGACGAGGTGAGGATCGTGTGAGTAGAGGAGGCAGCGATGCCGAAGGCGGGCTACGCCGAAGCAGTCAGGAATTTTCATAACATTAGCTTAACAAGAGCGTAGGCGATCGCTAGGGTGTTGTTTACCTCTGAGAGCTACACTGATGCCTAGAGCGCCCAGAGCTAGTAGACCTAATGTAGAACTTGATTCAGGAATTGATTTCAACACTGGATCTGCACGGAAAATACCGTTGATAGTTTTACCACTGTCATCTATAAGCTCGGCATAAAATGAGATTTGACTGGAATTATTTAGACTCCCGCTTAAAAAAACATTCGTCACAGTGCCACCTATAAAGAGAGTCTCCAACACCAATCACCTTATCTGCAATGGGGTCTGATCCTGTGAAGATACCGTCAGCTAAACCATTTTGTGACTCACCATTTAATATTGCACCGAAAACCACTTCATTGTTGTGATTAATTGCAGGACGAAACAACTGGCTAAAGGGGCCATTGGTGTCGGCAATAGGTGTAATTGTTTCACCGTCGCTTGTAAATAACCCATCAACTCCACCCCCTAGACTAGCAGTAAATACTACCGTTCCTGCATTGTTAATGCCAACCTCGCCGAATCCATCAAAGGAGGGATTAGTATTATCAGCGACAGTTGTAATTGACCCATCTTTGATCGTGAAGACACCTGTTCGTCCATCTTTTAAATTAGCTTGAAAAGCCACTACATTAGCGTCGTTAATCACAGCCGGCTGGTTGAAAAAGCTAAATATACCGCTAGTGTCTGCTACAGTTGTCAAAGATCCACCATTGCCAGTAGCGATGGAACCGCTATTACCAAAGTCTTTTAAAAGGCCGAAAGCCAATGTACCACTATCGTTGAACGCGCCGAGTGATAGGCTGGTGACAAACAAACCATCGCTTGGTGTAACAACAGTGGTAACATTCCCACCAACCTTGAGCCAAGGTCAAAAAGATAGGCAACGCTTTCTCACTATTGGAGAGAGCGATGTCTGCGACGGGCTACGCCGAAGCATGACTCTTAAGTTCATCAAACCCAAAGCCTCTTAATTAGATATAGGGTGCGATCGCGAATAATGTTACCTGCTGCACTGGCTTGGTTTCCCTCACCCGTTGCTAATAGTCAAAAATCTGAGATTTCCATTTCAGCGGCATCAGTACTCATCACCAGCGCCTCTGCTCGGTTGTGTTGGTGTGGGTTTTACGTTTGGAAATAGGTTTAGCTGATTGGGTTCCAAGGTCATCACTGGGAGTTACTTTCCCAGTAGATTATTCCTCAGAACTGGAACGCAAGAAACCTGTTAACGGGTTTAGGGGAGCGATCGCCAACGCCTTCACTTTCCTTTTTTTCCTCTAAGAAATTCTGGGGTATCCATTTACACAAACAATAGCTATTTTGATTAGAAGGCTTCCTTGCGAGTCAAGCCTTAGACTAGCATCCTTGCAAGAGGATGAAAACACATTGGTTCTGAAATACGATCGCTTCTGATGATCACTCAGCAATTTTAATAAGTTTCATTTAATTTCAACTTTTACAACTGCTGACATTCCCGGAGTAAATCGAGATTCGTAACCTTGAAGACTTGACTTATCAAATAGAATCTTGACAGGAATTTCATGTAATGAATTACTAGAAGCTGAATTAGTAGTCAGATTATCTTGTGGCATAAAAGCAATACTATCTACCTTGCCTTGAAACTGCCGATTAGCAAAGGCTGAAACTGTGATTTTTACCTTTTGCTCTGGCTGTATTTTTTCTAACTGCTTTTCGGGAAAATAGGCAATAATCCAAGGACGTGGCTGTATTATCGATAAAAGAGTTTGTCCTGGAAGTACCTGCTGTCCTACTTGGACGTTTTTATTCCCAACTATTCCACCGACCGGAGTCGCAATGTCAGTGTAGTTCAACTCTAGTTGGGCTTTTTTTACCTCTAGCTGCTTTTGAATAAAAGTAGCCAACGCTATCTTATATTGTTGCTCATTTATCTTCTTTTGCTGATTGAAGGCTTGCGCTTGTAAAGTTCTTTTTTTAATCAAAGCTCGTTGTTGTATTTGAGCGTTTTTGTTTTCAGGAACTGCTTGTGGTGATTGAATCTCAATAGCAATTTTTGGAATTTTTGCCTGTGCCAATGTTGTTTGCTGTTTAGCTAATTCTAAAGATGTTTTTGCTTGTGCCAAAGATAATTGATAGTTGCCTTTGTCAACTTTCACTAATACCATACCTGGAGATACCATTTGATTATCATTGAATTTAATCTCAGTAACTATTCCTGATACACGACTAGTCACAGGGTTAATCTCTGCGGTAACATAAGCATTATCAGTTTCTAAATATCTTTGCATATATTGCCATTGCTCATAAGCATAATTAGCTATATAAACTGCAACTACACTAAACAACACTCCCAATCCTGTAAGTAGTAGTAGATGCCGAACCCAAGGAGGTGATAATCTTTCCTTGAGAGCATTGTTCGATTCAGTAGAAGTGTTAGTTGGCTCCTGTTGTGACACAACGGGAGTTTTTTGTTCTGATAATCTAGTAACTTGTTGGGACTGGTGTAAAAAATTTTTAAGTTTCATCAGTGATATTTCTGTAAAAAAAGATTTCAGTATAATTATTGGCACTATTTAACAGTCTGTTTACAGAATACGGCAAATATTACTTGAATGTATAATTACCTCAAAATAGCTTCATCGTCGGCAAAAATAAATTGGATAAAGTTGAGCTAATGACGTGTGTATAACTCCCCTAGACATTGCAAAACCTTTATTCTTGTGTTGCGTCTTTTTTCTAACCGTTTAGAAAATGAGCGAACCGGGAGTTATCACCGAAGAATCAAGCGATCGCTCCAATGGTATCTTCAATTGGGACTTGCGGATCTAGTCGTGCTGGGCGGTAGATGTCAATGTGGTATACTCCCAATCGCCTAAGACTGTAAGGATTCGTAACAAGTTAAGGATTTTTGCAGTCTGTCAATAGTCAAAGAGCGGG
>NZ_CAXTNP010000457.1:0-4101 GCF_964245575.1 uncultured Nostoc sp.
GTACTTCAAAGTCGTTTTGAGGTACTTCAAAGTCGTTTTGAGGTACTTCAAACTTTGTCGCACCGCAATCAAGTACACAGGTGCGACCCCAGTTTTATTTTTTAGCCTTAACCCAAGCGTGTTGCTCTAAAGTATAGGGTTGAGTGAGACTTCTTGAATGCTGTCAAAATTTGGCAATGAGTTTTTGACTGCTTCTTCAGTAACTTGTGTGCGAGCGCACCGTTTGGCAAACTGACAATAATCACAGGTTTTGCTACCCTCCACCACTTGCGGAAACTGCTGGTTGTTTTGGTAATTTTCCAGCCAAATAGTTAACTGGCTTAACAGTTGATTAAGTTTCTTTGCTATTTGTGTATGTTGAACAGTATTGTAATTAAATTTAATATTTTGCGGTTTCCCCTCAGATTGGACAAACCAGTAAGTCATCGAAATATTTTCTGACAAATAGTCGCTAGTTTCTGCCAATACATACAGATAAAGCCGTGTTTGCCAGTTGGATTCTAACTTGCGTTTATTGGGTGGTTTAGGATAAGTTTTCCAGTCGAGAATTTGCGCTTGTTGGTTATCTGCAATCAATAAATCATACACAACCGTCAGCAAATAGTCCTGAACTTGCAGAGTCCGGTAGTGTTCACTTTCACGAAAAATTTGGTTGTCAGATACAGCCGTTAAAATTTCTGGGGCTGCGTCAGCAAAAGCTAGCATCCAGCTTTGCAGTTTAGCATCTGCTTGCAGGAAACTATCAATTGGCAGACCCATTTCTCGCTGCTGCATTAGCAAGTGAAAGCGACTACCCAAAGTTTGCCGTTCTTCTTGTTCAGGATTTGAGGGCGAATTGAGTTGTTCTAGGTAGGTATGTTGAAATTTACGCGGACAAGCTTCTAGTAAGTTAAGTTGTCCTTGAGACAATCGCAGTAGTTGAGTGTGAGTTGACAGCATTCTTCTATTTTAGAAGCAAATTCTAATCTGCAACTCACCTTTGGCAGGCTATCTGTAAAAAACAGTGATTTTTTTCCTGCCTTCACAGATAGTTTTCATGTCTGCTATTTCAACTCATCCTGATTTACATCATCCTGGTTATTGGAATTAGTTTTTCCTTGAGACTTGATTGAGCCAAAGCTGTAGACCATAGCTATTTTAACAATGTCAAAATATGCTGGGTGATTAGCTTTGTTAACGATCGCTAAAGAGATTGACCCTGCCACTAAGATGACTAAAAGCGGCGAAAGTGTTTCTCCCCCGGAGGAGTTGCTGTTGTTTGACATGATATAATCTCCTAGTGGGAAGCCTTGGGCTAACTTGCACTTAACCCAAGAAAGTTGATTAAACTTCACTACGAACCTAAAATTGCAATCTTGTTGCTGATGATTGAATAAAGAATTAACTCCAAGACTCAACAATCATGGCGATCGCAAATAGACAAAACAGAGATACTGCTATCCTCACAAACCATATCCATAGACTTGGGGATAACAGCATCCCAGCTATTGACACCGCGCCAAAAATGTGAGATAAAACAAGAGCGATCGCCAAACCAAGCAGAGTCAGCAGAAAGTACTTGAGTCCCTGACAAAACCACTTAAATAGTAGATTTTCATCATCTTTGAGATTGATTTTCATAGTTTTTTTCCTGTTTTGAGAGTTGAATCTAAGCAGCAGCTAGGGCTACCTCGACTGTCCTAAAAAAGGAGTCAATACTTGCTTTGCTTTTAGCTAGTCAAAGCACGCAGCAGTCCTACCAAACCTGAATCAAGTTTGAATACCAACAACAATGATCTTGGTATTTAAAAATGGTGAAAGTAAACTTTTAATGAATTGCAAAGATAATTTGGAAATTAAAGTTAGGTGCTCAATGCTCGTGATGATGCAGAACGCACACTACGCGCATCAACCCCTAAAATGCAATTCATACAGACTTTGAACCCTTGTCTTTTTGAAAATCGATTTACGGTTCCAGCCTTGACCTTTTCCTCACTAAGTTTGAGTTATGCAACCGTAAACTTACTAAGTTATTCGAGTTGCCTGCTAAAACTCACTTTAATATAACTTAGTTACTTGGTCAAGGAAAACTGAGAAAATTATTTAAAAAGTACTGACTCAATAACGTATTTTCATTACTAGACAAGAGTTAAAGGTCACTATTAACAGATGAAGTTCTCACATAGTGAGCTAATATTGGAGTGTAGTTTGTCTTGATGTGAGCATGAGTGAGATTCCCGAAGACTTTCTTTTGGCTTTAGCCCAAGAACGGAGTGTGTCTAGCAGTGAGCTAGAGGTATTGTTATATGCTGTTCAAGACAATTCGCCAAATGCGATCGCCAAAGAATTGGGTATCAGTGCCGAAGCAGTACGTAAAAGATTGAGCGAGGTTTACAAAAAATTCCAAGTGAGTGACGGTGGCCCAGGTAAACTCACTAAGTTACAGCAAATTATTGAAAGTGAATATCAAGCATCTTTGCAGACTATAGAAGCGACTGCCAACAAGCGTCAAGATTGGGGCGAAGCGCCAAGTATCCGTGATGTCTTCTACGGACGGGGAACAGAACTGTCTAACCTTAAGCAGTGGATTGTCAATGATAAATGTCGATTGGTAGCACTCTTAGGCATGGGGGGAATTGGCAAAACCGCTTTGTCTGTAAAACTGGCAGAGGAAGTTCAAGAGAATTTTGATTACTTAGTTTGGCGAACTCTCCGCAATGCTCCACCCATCCAAGAGATGTTAGCGAATCTGATCCGATTTCTATCTGATGAGCAAGAAACGAATTTACCAGAAACCGTAAATGGTAGAATCACGCTGCTAATTAATTATTTACGAAAGCGGCGTTGTTTTATAGTGTTGGATAATGCAGAAACAATTTTGCAAACAAGCATGAGCGTAGCTTCTTCGCAGGAGGCTCGCGCCGGATACTATCAAGAAGGATATGAAGATTACGGTCAACTACTTAGACGGGTAGGGGAAGAACCTCATGAAAGCTGCTTGGTGATTACTAGTCGCGAAAAACCGAAAGAATTTGCACCTTTAGAGGGCAAAGCATCACCAGTCAGAACAATATCATTACCTGGTGTGGGAGAAACAGAAGGGCAAGAAATTCTCAAAGATAAAGGCTTATCTGGGTCGCCACAAAACTGGGCGAAACTAGTTAAGAATTATTCAGGCAATCTATTGGCTTTAAAGCTAGTCTCTGAGACAATCCGAGAATTATTTGGTGGGGATATTGCTGCCTTTTTAGCCGAAGGAGAAATAATTTTTGGTGACACTCGTAATTTATTAGACCAGCAGTTTGAACGCGCCTCAGAGCTAGAAAAAGAAATTATCTACTGGTTGGCAATCAAGCGTGAGCCAGTTTTGCTAGAAGAACTGCTAGAAGATATTGTGCGTTTCTTAGCAAAAAGAGAATTACTGGAAGCACTAGAATCTCTACGGAGGCGATCGCTTATTGAAAAAAGCACAGCACGGTTCACCCTGCAACCTGTGGTTATGGAGTATATCACAGAGATCATAATTGAACAGGTTTGTCAAGAAATTACTACAGGTAAAATCGCACTATTCATGAGTCATGCTCTGATGGGAGCTACTGTCAAAGATTATGTCAGAGATATTCAAATTCGCCTGATTTTGAAGCCAATCATCAAAAGATTGCTCAGTGTTTTTATCATTCAGAGAAATATTGAAGACAAGCTAATTCAAATTCTAGAACCATTGCGAGACAAATTTCTTGTCAAACCTGGATATGCTGGGAGTAACGTTCTCAATCTACTGTGTCAATTACAGACTGATTTAACTGGTTATGACTTCTCCCATCTAGCTGTTCGGCAAGCTTATCTACAGAACGTGAATCTGCATAAGGTCAGTTTTGCTCACAGCGACCTTACTCGGTCTGTCTTTGCTAAAAACTTTGCCACTGTGTTGTCAGTAACATTTAGTCGAGATGGCCAACTTTTAGCTACAGGAGATGCTAACGGTGAGATTCGGCTATGGCGAGTTATTACTGGTCAACAACTTTTGCTTTTTCAAGGACACACTAATAAAGTTTGGTCAGTTGCTTTTCATGCCAATGGTACAACCCTAATTAGCGGCAGTGAAGACCAAACAGTGAAAAT
>NZ_CAXTNP010000458.1:0-4073 GCF_964245575.1 uncultured Nostoc sp.
CATCGATCACAATTTGCTTTCTGCCGCCTAATCTTAACCCGAACTCACGTTAAATTTAGGGGATTTTCATAAGGCAAATCAAATACTCTACCAAGCTTTGACTTTTGCTGAAGAAAGCCATTATATGCAGGTAAAAGCAAAAACACTAAATGGTTTAGCAGAAATCCATCGACAACAAGCAGATTTTGCATTAGCCCTTACTGATCATACAGAAGCAATCGAACTTTTGGATAAAATAGGTGCTAAGTGTGACCTAGCTGAAGCTTATTTTCAATTAGGTTTAACTTATCAAAAGATGGCAAAGCCTGATGAAAGCCAAATGAATTTTAATCGAGGGATTCAGCTATTTACTGAAATAAAAGCTCCGAAGCAAGTTGAAAAAATTTCCAACTGCGCTGCTCAAGGTTGTGTCAACCATTCCTGACATTGTTAAGTGGATATCCCTGCTTTTTGATGCTGAACTATGCGTAAACGCCCAGGAGCTTGTCGCCCATCATTGCTCATTTGTGGCTAAACCAAGGCATATTAATAACCCAGCTCATACAATTATGCCTAATTGCGTTCCCGTAACGTGCCGTAGGCGATCGCTATTGACTTAAGTGGAAATCTATTCTGTAAAGCGATCACACATCCTCGATAAAAAGCAATATCTGACGACAAACTGAGGAAGTGTCTACAGTTTTGCAATTCTTTAAACAAATGCGTTGGCGTAGCCCGCCGCAGGCATCGCTCATCTCACCTTTTTATATCAACTAATTATGGGGTTATCTGATTGCCAAATTTTTATACATATTAAATCCTAAATTTGTCAATATCTATTATCTACAGCTAAAATTTAATCTTAGAATCAAGTCCTCAGCTAAACTAGAGACAAAGTAGGTCGGCGTAAATCATTATCGTTGGGATAAGGCAGAGGGCAAAGGACAGGGAGCAGGGTAAAAAAGGGTTTGAGCTTTCTTTACTTTTCTTCACATAGTTTGCTTTTCTTGTGCCGACTTACTTACACTGTGGCGTCAGTTTGCCTACCTTTAACAAGGGGCAAAATCCCCTTTTTAGTCTGGTTAATTGAGATGATACCTGGATTTACACGCCCGCTTTACTAGTTGCTATGTCTTTCGCTCTCGAAAGGAAATCTGGTCAAATGGTAGAGATAATTCACGACTTTAGCGCGTCTGTCAAGTCAACTGATACTACAAAAATGGCTTAAAAGTTTAGGCATTGTGACACTTAGTTTGTCGGATTGATCATAATAATAAAAGTAACACTTCAGCAATTTCCTGTTGTACTCTATTAGTAATTCATAACTATATTTTAACTATGACTACGCAAACACTACCTCCACCAGAAGTTTATCAAGGTCAGTTTGGGGAATTTACAATAACTCAGAGCGATCGCACTGGCGTAATTATCTACCGCGCTGGGTTAATGGTAGCAGCACTGAGCTTTGCCATAGGCAGTGCTTTGGTTTTGCTCAACAATAACCCGACTATTTTTACCGCACTTACACCTCTATATACTTGTTTTAGTGTCGCTCTTGGTGTAAGTTTATTTACCATTCATATCTATATGGCATCACTGCACCGAATATTGCAAATTTTTTGGGCGATCGGTAGTATAGCATCAGTGATTCTGGCAATCTCTAGTAGTGAACCTTTGGCTCTTACTGTTTACAATCACCCTCTTACTTTATTTGGAGTTGGATTTATCTTTGTTGCTTTGACAGGTATTTATTTTAAAGAGGCTTTTTGCTTCAATCGCCTGGAAACCAAAATATTAACCTTAATAGTACCGCTAGTGTTGTTAGGACATTTGGTGGGAATTTTACCAACTCAGGGGGAAAGTGTTTTATTAGGAATTTGGGCAACATTGTTTTTGGTATTTGCCCTGCGAAAAACAGTGCAAGTAATTCCTGCTGATATTGGAGACAAGTCTGTATTTACTTACTTGAAAGAACAACGTTTAGCTAAGGTTTAGTGCAGAAAAAAAATCGTCGGTGTCGAAAATTTCCAAAAATCAAACTAATAAAACGCCAAGAAATGTGGACACTTACGGCTCAGGGGTGGGCGATTGCAATCGCTTCGATTGCTTATTTAATATTTTTCACTATTACTCATGTACACTCTTTTCTCGCCGTGACTTCCCCGATCAAATCAGCAGAAGTATTGGTTGTTGAAGGATGGCTACCAGATTATGCCATACAACAAGCTTTGACTGAATTTAAAACCGGTTCTTATAGTCTAGTAATTACCACCGGAGGCTCAATAGAAAAAGGAATTTATCTTAGCGAATACAAGAACTTTGCAGAAGTGTCAGCCGCCACCTTCAAGAAACTCGGTTTAGAATCAGAGAAGGTGGTAGCCGTGCCGACACCTGTGGTAATCAAGGATCGTAGTTATGCATCTGCTGCCGAATTTAATCGCTGGCTATCCGATTCCAATTTAAAGCTACAATCAATTAATGTTTTTTCTTTGGACGTTCACACCCGTAGGAGTTGGTTGCTGTTCAAAAAACTACTTAGCCCTAACGTCAAGGTTGGTGCGATCGCTGCCAAAACACGAGATTATGATCCAAACAAATGGTGGGATTATAGCCAAGGTGTACGGACAATTATTGATGAAGGCATAGCTTATATTTATGCGCGGTTTTTGAATTGGAAATCCTAAAAGTAATAATTCGTAATGACGCTCTCTACGAGACGCTAAAAGCGTAGCTTGCAACTCTTACAGAGTACGCAAACACGAGAAAGCGCGTCGCTAAGGTAATTCGTAATTCGTAATTTTGAGTTACGAACTACGAATTATGTTAGATAAACGTAACTTTGGTGGGGTGCTTTTACTATGGGCAATTAGACGAGATTTTATTACTTTTCCAGGATTTGTAATAATGCTTGTCTGTAAATTTTTAGACCATCTGCATTCAGATGATCACCATCGCTCGTCAAATTCTCTTTAAGAACATTGTTCTCATACAATGGTGCTACTCCTGCTGCTGCAACTGGCACTTTTTCTATTTCAGCAACTTTATTAATCAAAGCATTAATTTGTTCAACTCTAGAATTAGGGGCTGATACAGTTGGATCTGAGCTTGCTGCAACTGTTGAATAAAAAGCCGGAATCAGAAAAATCTCTTTATTTCCCATTGTGCGGACAAGTGCGATCGCCTCTTGCAGATTTTTGCTAAACAACTCATCACTAATTCTATACCAAGCATCATTTCCACCTATGGCAATAATAGCTTTTTCGCATGTAACCTTGGTAGGAATTAAACTTTTCAGTTGTTCTAGTAATGAGATTGTACTCAAGCCATTTAACCCAAAATTAAAAGTATCATTCCCAAGGGTATTACCAAGTCCAGCCGACACAGAATCACCAAATAAGCAACCTGAGAATTGTTTATTTTGGGCGGCGAGTATTTGATATTGCAGTGCAATTTTTCCTAAAGGTGAAGAACTTACATTGTCCTTTGGAGGTGCATCAGCAGAACCAGAAGAGGAATTTGCCATACCGACTAGCTTAGAAATTTTTGACACATCAACAACTAGTTGATTACTGGGATAGGCTGCTAGAAAGCTGACTAATCCTAGACCTTCTGGTGATTTTGCTCCTATGATAATGGCAGCTCGTAGGGCTTGTATACTGGCTTGATCGCGACGGGCGATCGCTTGGGATGCAAAAGATAAAATTTGCTTGCCCATTCCTGTATTTATCAGCTTATCTAAAGCCACAATATCAAGAGACATTTTTACCTGAAGGGCATCTTGGAACTTCTGCTTTTCCTTAGGGCTGAGGTAATCTAAGAAAGATTGCAGATCGGCAGAAACCTTTTGGTTGTCGGCATAGTTGCGTATATCTGCCACAGGGAGCGATTGCTCAAACAATCCGTATCTGACAGTAACTTTCTCAGCCGCCAAACTAGGTAACGAAGCAAGTCCACCGTGCAACAGTAAAAATATTAAACACCCAGATAGGCTTATTAAAAGACGATAGAAATATTTCATCACACAAAATAAGAAGATAGTCAATAGTTAATAGTCAAGAGTCAAGAGTCAAAAGTCAAGGGGTTGGGGATTGGGG
>NZ_CAXTNP010000459.1:0-4011 GCF_964245575.1 uncultured Nostoc sp.
TAACAATGATTATCATTATTGTACTTGGTGATTTTATTCCTTGGAAGTCCCTAAAGCAGACCAGTTGTTATCGACGATTCGTAATGCCCCCAAGGACGTGGTGAGTAAGTTTGTCTCTAAGGCGATGGAGGAAGAAGCTGACGTGGAATCCTTTCGTGCAATCGGTAACGAACTCGTTGCGGGTATTTTCGGCGCTAACTTTACGGATGCAGCCGAGTAAATTCATTGGATTAGCAGCAGTATTGAATCTGCTGCTATTAATTCTTGTATTAGGCGTGGCATTCTATGGAGCAACAACAAGAAACTTACAAGAAACCATTAAATATTCACCTGAAGAAGGACGGCGAGTTGAATCTGTCGGGGCTGACCTTAAAAAACCTCACGAGCGAAGAATTCTTAATCGTCCAACAACTTATTGATGAATCGAGAGTGCGAGCAAACAACGCCAACAGAGTTGAAGAACTAATGCAGCGAGGTTTGATGGCTCAAGGGGTGATTGCAACCTTCGCTATCTTGATGTTCTCATTCATCAGCATCTACGGTATTTCTCGTTACATCGGTCAACAAGTTCAACGAATTCAGGAGACGTATAGCAATGTTAGGTAAATGGCTTCCTGGTCTATTCGGTAGCAAAAATGACGGTGTAGTTTCAACGGATTTAAGAGTTGGTGATGCTACCCAAATTGAAGGAAATTTACCTTCATCAATCCGCGATCGCTACACTTTACCTGCTTACACTACAGCACAGGAGGTTCTGGATGAAGCAGAAGTGGCTGGCACTTTGAAGGCACAGAAGTGGCTACATACAAAGTTCTCCCGGCACAAGCTTAAACAGTTGCAATCTTTGGCAGAGATGTATAAAAACCAGTTGGCATATTCCCAAGAAGCCATGAAGATTGAGGAAGATTTGCAGCGAACTAGGGCGTTACATGGGGAGGCGGTGATCCGTCATGCCTTCGGCTCACAGGAACAACAACGTCAGTTGGGGGGATACGAGAAAGCATTTGATGAAGTGGGAGATTCATTCCGATTTTAGGTTATGCAAATTAAACTGTCCTTCGTTGGATATGCCGTCTCTGGAGTCGGGCTGTCAATGTTAATGGGATTTCTCTCAGTTGCTAGCCCAGTCAGTCAATTCTTGGTGTGGATCATTGGCATGATTTGCATTTGCGGTTTGGCAGTTGGTTTCTTTAACTTTGCTGGCTTAGTCGTCAAAGGATTTGGCTTTAACCGCAAGACTTTTACCATTGGGTTAATGCCTGGGGTGATATTCCTGTTTGTTTTTCTGACATTAGTTGCAGCTGGTGTTGCGCTGGGGGTGCGATAGCAATGACATTTGAACTGGAACGACTAACTGCCAGTAGTGCCATTCATGCAGAACGGACTATTTTATGTTCTTTAGGAGCGAGTGCAGTGTTATGTCTGTCTGCTCCTTTTTTCTTAAATACAGATCGAATAACAACCGGAATCTTACTCGGCGCTGGGACGGTCAGTGCTGGCTTATTTGGGGTTTCTGCCCAAATCAGCGAAAGTAAGGAAAAAGTTTACCAGTCTTTGCTAGAAGCTGACCTCAAAGCACTTAAACAGCATTTACAAAGTGAGGCTGTTTATGATTATGTTACGACTGCGATCGCTGCCAAACGCCGAGTTGCTGATTATGTGAATCGGCTACCAATGCAAGAGCGCCCCCGGTGGATTGCTGAATATCAGTTGCAAGGGTTGGTTACACTTCCCGAACCACCAGCACAACAATCACCTTCACCGATTGGTATTCCCAATCCCGATATTGCTGACATTGATGAAGACTCGGTGCAGTCGGTGATTAATCCGGGTGCAATAAAAATTCTGCAAGCCATCGCAGCTAATTATCCTGAGTACATCAGAATTGATGGTGCTTGGATTGATGAACTGTGTGATGCTGCATCTAATCAAAATATGACTCTTCGCAGCAATCACCATTTTTACCTATCTGGTGGCACACAATCTGGGAAGTCCACTCTAGCAGGCGTGATTATCAACAAAATTGCTGCAAAATCTCAAACACCAGCAATTGTGATTGGCAGTGATCCAAAGGATGATGTCACCAGATGGTTGTGCAAGTTCAGCCGTAAGTTTGACGGCATGAAAGAACTAAAAAACTGGATTACCTTTGCCACAGACCAAATTGACAAGCAGAAAGCCAGAGTATCAATTGTTGGTGGTGAATGTCACGGTGTTCCTGAATTATTTCTTGCTCAAGATGAGGTGGACTCTGTATTTGGTGGTGGCAAGGGACTTCCAGGAATGGTTGATGCTGATACTGCCAAAGATTTGCAGGGTTTTTGGAACTATATCATCAAATTCACTGCTGGGTTAAAGGGTCATGGTTTATTTATGGGCCAGTCCCCGCTCTCTGGAGAAACCGGATTTAGCCGTCCATCTCTGAAAAACGTTTGCTTTATTGCGATGGGGCAAACATCCTCTTATATTCTTGACCATCCCCAAGACTTTGTAAATGTCAAAAAAGAGATTTTGGAGATGTTACGCCAAGCTTGCGAACTACTAGATAAAGCTGGTGTACGTTATGCCTTAGTAATTCCGACTCGTGGTAATCCCTTCGTTGCTCTAATCCCGGAATTTGATATCAAAGGTCTAGAACAAAAACAGGATTCCAAACCGAATGCTGACACTGTTAATAGTTCTAAAAATAATCAGCAATCCTCACAGCAGCAGGTTGACTGGTATCAAGAAATTAGAAAATGGGCAACAGAATTAGGGAGAAGACCACATTTTCAGGAAATCAAACAAAAGTGGCACGAATTAACGGGGCAAGAGTTAAACGAAAAAGGCGTTACCCTACTGCTGGAAAATCTCGGCTACCCAGACAATTAAACTGGAATGCTCGATATGGTAATCCCAAAGAGTACAGAAAGCAAGTAGCAATCGCTCACCGAAAAACTCACAATTATTGTGTAGTCTGTCTGATTAAGAAAAGTGAAGAAATCCATCACGCTTACTACGGCAACGACATCATTGGTCAATCTACATTTCCTACATGCTACTGTTGTCATAATGAGATTTGTCATAGTCCAATCAACTGGATAAAAAGCCGTAGTAATCCTGTCTGGGGCAATCGTAATACTGACGAATTTATTATCAGATTGCGATTAGGGTATCAATTACTTTACGGAGGAATTAAACATTATGTATAGCGATTACGATAATTTTAATTTTGAAGAAGGCTTACAACTTACTGAATCTGAAATCAGGCGACGACATCAGCAACGAATGTTCTTGCGTAGAAATGCTCAACTGTTACAGCAGGAGTTTGAGCTTGAAGCCGAACTGTTAGAAGAGAATCCAGAGTTAGCGCAGGTGATTCATTCTCTTAATATGCAGGAGATTCAGAGTAATCAGCAAGGGCTACAGAATGTTTTAGGCTCAGAAGAATCAGCGTCAAAAGAGCAAAGTGTTTGGAGTAAATTTTTTCCGGGATTAGGCGGAAGGTAAATATGTCTTGGTCGAAATCAATTTCCTTAGATGATGCTAACAAGCTTTTTGACGTAATTGGAATTTCTTTTTAGCAGAACGAATTAGAAGGTGGTTATCTTGCCAAGCATGAACATAAGACCCTAATCAGACCAACGTTAACTGCTTGCTGCATACCTGTTTTGAGTGATAGGGTAACAGTGAAGGAGGAATAAATTTATGCTACAACTGGCTCAGATAAATCCAAATTCCTTCAATCTGGTTTGATTGATACTAGTTTTCAGTCTTATAAATTTGATGAAATTCCAGATTAACTATGGATAACTTGCAAGAATTAATAAACACAATTCAACCCAACGTTAAAATAACTCTAGAATCTGAAACTAGAATTACTTTGCAGGGTAATTTAATTTCAAAATCTGGCACTGATGACCTTGAGTATTTTATTGGTTTAAGGTTAATCTCAGCATCTTTTCCTTTTAATAACAAGCAGGGTAAGCGCGTCTCAAACACTATTGACAAGCGGATTCTGAGGCATGATCA
>NZ_CAXTNP010000460.1:0-3949 GCF_964245575.1 uncultured Nostoc sp.
TGTTTAAATGTAAGCTTATGATTTTTGTTGAGTAATTTATTCCTTGGAAGTCCCATATAAAACAGCATCACGATGCTTTGGGCTTGTCGGTGGGCGGTAGGGCTTTCAGAGGCTTGCTGTGCCAATCTTTCAACTGCTTTACTTGCTCCCCCAAGCTTGCCAAAGTTCCTTGCTCAAAGGCTTTAAACATCTCTGGAGCAACTTCCCCCATGTCGCCACCGGAGATTCGTGTGATCACCAATTGCATAATCCGAGCGCCACGCACATTAACAATTCCGTTGGCGACTGCATTATCAAAGCTCTCAAACTGATCATCTAGTTGATATCCGGCTTCTTGCCCTGTTTCTTCTGAGCGAGTCTCAGGAACCTTGGCGGTTCCTCTAGCAGCTTGTTGTGCAGTCTTGTAACTCATGAATTTTCTCCATTGTTTGGTGAATTAATCGAACGGCTGTGTCGTACTGATATTTTTTGACCAGTTTTCTAAATTCAAAAAGCACCTCGATAGAGCTTCTGCTAAAGCTTTCATCTTGAGGAATGAAATCAAATCCAAGTGGTCTAACTTTCATTGGCACAAGACATAACAAGTCTCTCCTCAGCGTGCTGTCCGCTCCTCCATAGAACTCTCGAACTACGGCTTTTCTTGGAAGTTCAACGATCGCCTTGGCAAGTACGTCATCTAGCCTTTTTAAAGCCCATTCTGTTTTGTAAATGTCAGACCATGATCTGCTCATGGTTGTGTTCATGAATTGCTCACAATCTGCTCACGTCTCTACAATAAAAAACCCGCGCTTGGCGGGCAATAACTAAAGTAAATTAGTGAGGTAGTTCGGTCTTGGGGGTTTCCCCCAGGAGAAACTACCGAACCCGTAAGGGTAAATTAAAAAATTAGAGGCGGTGGTGCTTCAATACCTGCATTTTTAAGAACGTCTAGCAGCTGAATTACCCTAACAGCCAACTCTCTAGGTTGTGTCTTGTTCGTGTTCCACTGTGAGACAACCTTTGGACTTGTGCCTAACGCGATCGCAGCTTGCGCTTGACTAGGATAACTAGCGATCGCATTCAAAACGTATTCCCTTTTTTCCTGCTCTGGACTCATAATATTAATTGCCTCCAAGACTATTTGGCGGAACTGCCTTTTGGTGGGAGCGATCGCGTCTTTGCCGGGGCGATCGCTTTTGATTCCAGTGATCCAGTAGGCAATGCAATCCAAAACATTCTAAGATTCCTCACGCCCCAAACTGAATATCACCAACTCGCGCTAGCTTCCAGAAGTAATTACGATGCTCTCAAAGAACTTGAGAAGGAAAATCCAGAGGATAATTTAATCAAAGTTTTGTTGTATCTAACCAAGGCGAAACCAGACTCCCCCGCACTGTTTACCATCATCGCGGAGGCTGGGACAACGGCGGCGCTGCATGTTAGAAACCTGGAACATCAAAAAATCACGGATGCGATCGCAGCTGCTCTCAACTAAAATGTACACTTCAGAACAACGTCACCAACTAGAGCATGTATTTGTTGTTAAACTTGCAGCCTATGAGAATTGGGAAGTTGACCCCTCCACAATTCACTCAGCAGTCGAAACAAATCCAAGGGTAAAGCGTTGGCTAGAGCTATCAAGAAAGTTACTTGATGTAGTAGAACATACAATTTCTTAGAGGAAAATGGCGATGCCTACGGCGGGCTTCGCCTACGCGTTTTAGGGTGCGATCGCCACTTTTAGCCCTATATCTGCCCCGAAATCATAAGTATTAATTGAGATGAACGAAATTGTTGTAACATAAATGTAAAATTAAAGGCATTTTATGTTTAAAACAAAATATTCATGGTGTGGCATTGGAGCATTAACACTGTTGCTGTTTGGTATAGCGGAGCAAGCAAGAGGGGCAGTAATATTTCAGACTGATCGGCTTGCGTTTGAAACGGCAAATCCGGGTTTAATGATTGAAGACTTTGAAAAAGGTAATATACCCAAGGGTGGGGATTTCCCTTTTCGCGCTGACAAACCGCTCAATAATGCGACGAATAATACTTACTTTTCTTCAGGTGATATCCTGAGTGGAATTGAATTCAAGGTTTCTCTAGATCCCTATTTATTCGCTAGCAATAATTACTTTAGAAATACTACGAAATCAATCTCGACTGCACAGGCAGCGGCTGACATATCGATTAACCTGAATCCAGGTGTGACTTCTGTGGGATTTGATATTTTTGACCTTGGAGGTGCAGATGACAAGGTTCTTGTCGAAGTTTTAGGAAGTTCTTCTGTTTTGAGCAAATTCACATTTAATCTTGAGGCGTTAAACCAGCAATTTATTGGTGTTACCTCAAATACCAACAATATATCAAGTATTAGATTAACGCATCTATTTACAGGGCCTAGTTATCCTGGTGCGTATGGCATAGATAATGTAGCTTTTGGAGACGTGCAACCTGTTCCTGAACCTATTACGAGTGGTGGTACAGCGCTTGCTGGTGCTATTGGACTGTACATGAAGCATAAGCAAAAAAGCTCCTCACTCGTGTAGTGTATCTGTAGTACACAGAACTAGAACTTGTTATATTATACGTACACAATGCCATTAAGAATGCTGAAAGTTATACAGGAAAAGGCTTTTTCGACCATCTTGCCGAAAATTACACATATCTTGGCTCAATACCCCATTGAGACGCAAAAAGTAAGCGCTCGCATTTATCACAAATGCACCAGTACCGCAAGCTAGATCAGAGAAGTGAGGAATCAATCAGTTTCTTAGAGGAAAAGGCGATCGCACTTCCAAACCGCAATCACCAAATCGTTGGCATTGCCACTCCAAGAGTTGGCATTTACAAGCGAGGATAATCGAGATATTCAGTGCATTCAGCGTTGTTAACGCTACTGATGACATACTGTCCGGGAGCAACTGGCGATCGCTATCGCTCCTCATCCTCGCTTGTATAGAAGCGATGCCTACGGCGGTAAACTACGCTGCTGCTCTCAACTAACAATTTTCTTAGAGTCAAAGGGCGATAGCTTATGTAGAGTGCGATCGCCTTTGTGTTTGGCTCCTCAAAGCGATGCCTTACTTTAAAGGGCTAAAACCTGAGTAGGTTCACTTTGACCGCAGCGCTTTGACTCTAGATTCTGCCAGTACAGTGATAAATTTGTTGCTTGAACTCGGTTAGCCAGTGAGAGATTTTATAAAGGCAATGGTAGTGCTTTCGCGTCAAGAACTACCTGCATTTGTGCGTAAGAAAATTCGGGAAAAGCTTCGGAAAAAGCCAACTCCGACTATTCATTTGTTTGTGCCACGGATGTTGTTTGGTGACAATTTTGAGATGCTGCCAAGTAGCGATTTGGGTGCTGTTCTGGGTAGTGAATACCCATTTGTTGTCCGAACAAACTTGAAGACTCACCCAATCGGATGCTACTATTACGACGATTGGCATGAGAAATGGGAACAGATTGAAAAAGCTTTTGAAAATAATACCTGCGAGGTGGCCAAGTTCATAGACTGTTCGCTGCCAGAAGAGGATTTGATTCCAGAACTAGAAAAAACCTATGCCGTGATTCTTAAAAACTGTGATTCTGTAGGGAGCTGGTTTGATTTGATTGCAGAAGAGACGGCGTTGCCAGTGGCACTATGGTCGCGCGATCCTCAATTTCAAGACCAATTAGCTAATGTATGCGATTGCATTTTTAAAGATTTACCCGATCGCATTCATCAGGAGCGCAAGACAGCGCATAAGTCTAAAATTAAACCTTTGCTGGGTGATCACCTAAGCCTGGTATGGGAAGATCCAAAAATCGTGCCTCCCGATATGCAGTTTGATCCAGAGATAGGTTGAGACCATGAGCGACGAAACTTTAGCAGCTCAAGCCAGTACCGAAAAACTATTCAATCCGATTTTCAAATTGGACTTTGGACAAAAAAGAAGTGTTCGCGTAAATTATCCGCGAACTTAAAAT
>NZ_CAXTNP010000461.1:0-3938 GCF_964245575.1 uncultured Nostoc sp.
CCAATCCCCAATACCCATTACCCAGTACCCAATCCCCAATCCCCAATATAGGAAAATATCGTGTCAATAACAGAACATAAAATCAATGTAGATTCACTGGAATGGTTTTATCGAGAATCTTCACCAATTGGCAGAACTGACTTAGCGCCTGTGTTGTTGCTACATGGCTTAGTCTCACAAAGTTATAGTTGGCGTAATATTATACCTGCTCTAGCGAATCAGGGTACAAGAGCGATCGCTCCAGATTGGATTGGTTACGGTTTTTCTACAAAACCAGAAAAACGAGATTTTGCTTATACTCCCGATGCTTTTATCACAGCTTTAGAAGGATTTATCAAAGCACTAGGACTTGAACATTTTTCTTTAGTTGTACAAGGATTTTTAGGTTCTGTAGGACTACAATATGCGTTGCGTCATCCAGAACAAATTGCCAATTTGGCTATCCTAAATACACCAATTTCAACTGCTGCCAAATTACCCTGGAAAATTAAACAAATGGGTTTACCTTTGGCAGGTGAAGTCATGACCCAAGACCCGCTTTTGGTTGACCGGACGCTAGAAGGTGGAAGCCGTTATCGCATAGGAGATAAGGAATTAGATATTTATCGAAAACCATTTTTGAAAAGTTCCGCATCTGGGCGGAGTCTCTTATCAAGTATTCGCAATTTACAGCTTGATTCAGCAATGAAAGAAATCGAATCTGGCTTTAAAGAATGGCAACAGCCAATTCTGATTCAATGGGGTATGATTGACCCTTGGTTACCCGTAGAAATTGCCCAAAGTTTTGCCAATTCTGTACCAAATACCGAATTAATAAAACTTAATAACGTCGGACATTATCCTCAAGAACACTACCACGAAGCGATTTTGGAAGACCTTTTACCCTTTGTGCGTCGTAAAGATGCTCATTGACAATATACTTTTGGCAAAAATCGATATTATAAAAATGAAACCACAGATAAACACCGATGATTTATCTGTGGTAAAAAATAAACTCTGGATTTTTGCCAGACTTATAATGTTATTTCAGCCCGCATTTGTGAACTCTTTATTATGATTATAAATTGCTCACAGCCACAAGTAAAGGAGATTAGTATTCATGGCTTATTCGTGGTTTAAAGCTTTTCATATTGTCGGATTTGTAGTTTGGTTCGCTGGTTTATTCTACTTAGTTCGTCTTTTTATATATCACGTTGAAGCGAACCTTGAACCCGAACCAGCGCAAACGATACTGAAAAATCAGTATCAAATTATGGAAAAGCGTCTCTACTATATCATCACTAACCCAGGAATGTTTGTGACGATCGCAATGGCTATCGGTTTATTAAGCACTGAACCGGATGTTTTAAAAGAGGGTTGGTTGCATATAAAACTGCTGTTTGTTGCCATTTTAATTGGCTATCATCATTACTGCGCTCGACTCATGAAAAAGTTAGCAGTAGATGAATGTGGCTGGAATAGTCAGCAATTACGTGCTTTAAATGAAGCACCCACAGTTATGTTAGTCGCGATTGTCCTGCTGGCTGTGTTTAAGAATAATCTACCTACAGATATCGCTGCTTGGGCTATTTTCGCCATGATTATTTTGATGGCAGTCACTATTCAACTTTACGCCAAAAAACGCAGGCAGGATAAAGAGAAATTGACGGCACAGATAGGGCAACCACAAGAACAAAGTTAGACAAAGTAAGGTAGCACAGCTATGCTACCTTACTAAACGTTGCATCACAAGAATAAATGCTACCAATTAACCATTACCTCATCCTGAAAACGTTTTCAGCAAATCATCCCCAGCAATCACAGTAGTGTAAAAAGTATATTTGCGATTAGCGACATAACGACGGTCTTGTTTAATAATCGCCATAAACTCTCTATGTCCTTCACGAGTCCGTCCCACTAAACAACCCGCACTAGCAAGGCGAATATCATTCCGGGGAAAATCAAAGCCGTAATGTTGATTCACATAAAAATCATCACCTGTATCAAGTTTATCACCAGTCCGTTTAAAATCTTTGTTGAAATCTCTACAAACAGTTATATCTCCAACTTGCACTAATGCTTCGTGAGGCTCTGCTGTGCCGTGGATACCAACAGCCCAAGCTTTGTATTGTCCAAACTGAATCCTAGCTGCTCCTTTGGGATTCATCGGATTATAAGTGTAATACTTCCCTGGTTCTGTAGTAGCTTCCCAGTTATCTACGATTTTGGGAACGCCATTTACTACTTCAATAACAATCCGCCGATCATTAAATTGATTGGGTGTATCACTGTTGAGCTTCCAGTCTGCATCTATACCCTCTACATAAACAATGTTGTATTCTTTGGGATTGGTGAATACCTGATAACCTTTGGATACCATATATTTCACAATCTTACTAGCGATGTCATTGCCCAGTTTTAAGGGAGGTTTAGGAAGATCATCTATTTTGGTTTCAATCAGTTTCTTGGCTGTGACTGCTCCTAAAAAGTCACTCTCTCCAGTCTTGGTTAATTCTTGAAATTTTTTGAGAGATATCACAGAAACAGGGCCAAATTTCCCATCAGCTGGAGGTTCTAGCAAACCTAAGTTGATTAACAATATCTGAATCTGACGAGCCAAGTCTGCATCTTGTGCGATCGCATCGAATGCCCATTTCTCATCTTTTCCCAAGAAATCTTGTAGTTTCATTATGCACCTGCTTTTATTTACTTACTTCTAAGTATAAACACCATTTTAAAAGTGGTGAGAGTGAGCAATTTGTCAATCAGCTAGATCAGACTTTGCAGGAAAAAGGAATCAAAATCATCCGGGACAAACGCGAGCTGGGCTACAAAGGACTAATTAAAGCCTTTATGGAACGGATTGGACGCGGTAAATGTGCGTTAGCGTAGCTCGTCGTAGACATCGCAGTTATTAGTGACAAGTATTTAAAATCACCCAATTGCATGTTTGAGCTAGTGCAAATTGCTAAAAATGGTGAATTTTATAATCGAATTTTCCCGATTGTGTTGGCCGATGCCCAAATTTATAAACCTGCTGCAAGACTCAAATATATTAAGCATTGGGAAGACGAAATTAAAGAATTAGATGAAGGTATGAAAGGGATTTCCGCAGCTAATTTACAGGGATTTCGTGAAGAAATTGACCAATACACCGAGATTCGCAACACGATCGCAGAACTCACCAACCTGCTAAAAGATATGAACACCCTCACCTCTGATATTCACAGCAAATCAGGCTTTGAGTCATTGTTGAATGCGATCGCACGCCGTTTAGATGAGTAGAAATAACCCATTGGTTGAGCTTAGAGGTTGAGCAATGTCTACGATGAGCTAGACCTACGCCCTTTTAGCTCGACAATTTGTATTCTGAGGTGCAAGCTTTAAGTTCAGAAGTAGAATGATCAGGGATAAAAGGCGCAACTTCCAGGATAAAAGATGCAACTTTGAAGATAAAAGGCGCAACTTCCAGGATAAAAGCCGCAACTTCCAGGATAAAAGATCGAGCGATCGCCTTTTTTGCTCGACAATTCTTGTTCCAAAGTGGAAGCTTCGTGTTCAGAGGTAGAATGATGAGGTTTTGAGGTGGAGCGATCGCCCTTTTGACTCGACAATTCATGTTCCAAAGTGGAAGCTTCGTGTTCAGAGGTGGAATGGTGAGGTTTTGAGGTTGAGCGATCGCCCTTTTTGCTCGACAATTGGTGTTCCAAAGTGGAAAGATGAAGCTTTGAGGTTGAGCGATACCTTCGGCACACTTCGTGAATGCATCGTAAACAACAGGCATTCGCACACCTTTGAGATGAATAAGACTGAGAATATTCTACTCACCAAACAAACGCCCCCAAAAACCCTTCTTCTTATTTCTAAAAAGCTCTAAGTTGTTACGAAACAGAGTACTATTCGGATCGAGGCGAACAGCTATTTCCAGTTCTGTGATCGCTTGTTCCAACTTCCCTTGA
>NZ_CAXTNP010000462.1:0-3936 GCF_964245575.1 uncultured Nostoc sp.
GATTAGGGGCATGGGGACTGGGGAGGAGTCACAAATGACTAATGACTAATGACTAATGACTAATGACTAATGACTAGATCCGTTGAGACATGCCAATGATTTGGGATAATTAACTGCGTCCATCAGCGTTGATCTGCGGTTATAAATGACAACTGCCGAAACATGCTGATGATTTTTGGATAGTTATCTGCGTTCATCACATAGAAAGTTTGATCGTCGGTTTTTGACGATCGCACTTTTCTTGAGACAGCGTTGATATGCGGTTCAAAATCCACAATTGCACTAAGGGTCATGGGTTCTGAAAATTTGTCACAAGATACACTAGCAGAACAGCTGCTGGAACTAGCTATGAAATCTGGAGCAGAAGCTGCTGAGGTGTATCAGTCGCGATCGCTTTCTCGCCCAGTCTTTTTTGAGGCAAACCGACTCAAACAGCTAGAAACCAACCAATCTGAAGGCACAGCACTACGGCTTTGGCGAAACGGCCGTCCGGGACTGACGGTGGCTTATGGTTCTGTCCTAGCCGAAGTAATGGTGGAAAAAGCTCTAGCACTAAGTCAACTGAATCAACCAGAAACAGTAGAATTAGGCTCTAACTCTCAGCCCTCCTACCCAGATATAGGGGAAGGCGTGCCGATAGAGATTTTGGTAGATTGGGGCAAAGAAGCGATCGCACTCATCCGCGATGCCTATCCCGATGTTGTTTGCAATGGTGACTGGGAATGTGATGTTGAAACTACCAGAATAGTCAACACTAAAGGTTTAGATTGTTACTACACCGATACTACCCTCAACTGCTATATATCAGCAGAATGGGTGCGTGGCGATGATTTTTTAAGTGTTTCCGATGGCCAAACTAAGCGGGGCGAACTCCACCCGGAAATATTAGCTAACCAAATTTTACAACGGTTAATTTGGGCCAGAGAAAATGTCTCATCTCCTAGCGGTCGCGTCCCGGTTTTGTTCACTTCTAAAGCAGCTGATATGCTTTGGGGTACTGTACAAGAAGCTTTGAATGGCAAGCGAGTTTTAGAAGTAGCTTCCCCTTGGGCAGAACGTTTGGGTAAGGCAGTAGTTGCACCCAGTCTCACCCTCTACCAAGATCCAGAAGCCGGCCCTTATAGTTGCCCTTTTGATGATGAAGGCACTCCTACTCAATTTTTAGTATTTATCCAAAACGGAACTTTACAGCATTTTTATAGCGATCGCACCACCGGAAGCCAACTCGCTACAAACACCACTGGAAATGGTTTTCGCCCTGATTTAGGCAGCTATCCCACCCCTGGTTTATTTAATTTTCTCATCCAGCCCGGTTCGGCATCACTACCAGATTTAATTCAAGAACTGGATAATGGCATAATTGTGGATCAAATGCTGGGTGGTGGCGGCAGTATTTCTGGAGATTTTTCGATCAACGTTGATTTAGGCTACCGCGTCCAAAATGGTCAGGTAATTGGGCGCGTTAAGGATACGATGGTTGCAGGTAATGTCTACACAGCCCTGAAGCAATTAGTTACACTGGGCAACGATGCTGATTGGAATGGTTCTTGTTATACTCCATCTCTGATAGTAGAAGGGCTATCCACCACGGGGAGAAGTAATTAAAAATTCTAAATTTATTACAAGTAAGGGGTTTTGCAAGTAGCAAATGTTGCCTTTGATTTGTTGAAAGTTTAGTAAATCATCTTTGAATAACACAATAAAATTGACATCATGTGGTATTTACCTATCTTACAGCGCTTTCGGCAACTGCTACAACCACGGCGTCGTTTAGCAATTTTTGAAGCTTGTCTAATTGGTTTGGTTTCTGCTCTTGGAGCAGTCTTACTTAAATCGGGGGTAGGATTGCTAGGTGCGTGGCGAGTGCAGACATCGCTACTGCTACCAGCTTGGTTCGTGCTACCAAGTATCGGACTTGCCTTTGGATTCCTAGCAGGATGGCTGGTTGAGCGCGTAGCACCAGAAACTTCCGGGAGCGGCATTCCTCAGGTGAAAGCAGTGTTAGCCCGTATACCAATTGCTCTAGATTTGCGGGTTGCCCTGGTCAAGCTAGTAGGTGGTGTTCTGGCACTTGGTTCTGGGCTAGCTTTAGGGCGGGAAGGGCCAACAGTTCAACTTAGTGCAGCTTTAGCAGCTCAACTCAGTCGGTGGTTTCCGACTTCACCAGACCACCGCCGCCAGTTGATTGCTGCTGGTGCTGGTGCAGGGTTAGCGGCTGCCTTCAATACGCCGATTGCAGGTGTATTGTTTGTAGTCGAAGAACTGTTACAGGATTTTTCTGAATTTACCTTGGGCACTGCGATTCTGGCTTCTTTTATCGGTGCCGTCGTCTCGCGCGTATTGGGTGGTCGCAGCCTGGATCTCAATCTAGCATTAACTGCTTCCAAGACAGATTTTTTTGTTCAAGATATTCCCTTCTATTTAGTGTTGGGGGTTGTGGCTGGGTTGATGGGGGCGTTATTCAATCGCGGGATTATTGCCAGCTTAACTGTTTACCGCCGCTCTCTACGTTTTGGATTACCTGCTCGTGTGGCCCTAGCTGGGTTAGTGTCTGGGGTGATTGTGGCATTACTACCGCTAGCGTTTCGAGACAACACGGGACTGCGGGAAATTTTAATTACAGGTGAGGCTAGCTGGTCAATAGCCGCGATCGCCTTTTTCTCCCAGTTTATTCTAACTCTCGTCGCTTATGGCTCTGGTGTGCCAGGAGGATTATTTGCTCCCGCTTTGACCCTTGGGGCTGCCCTTGGCTACTTGGTGGGTATGGGAGAACAGACTTTGCTTCTGCCTTTCGGGATAGCGACTGGATTACCAATTACTTATGCATTGGCAGGAATGGGCGCATTTTTTACTGCGGTGGCCAGAGTGCCAATGACAGGGATAGTAATTGTGTTTGAAATGACTACAGATTTTAACTTAGTGCTGCCCTTAATGATTGGCTCTGTAACATCGTATCTAGTTGCTGAAAAGTTAGCACCAGGATCACTATACGACAAACTTTTGGCGTGGAATGGCATAACTATCGAAAAAGCAGCACCGGCGGGGGGAATAATAGCAAATTTGACAGCCAAAGATGTCATGCAGCAACAGGTAGAAACTCTCGATACAGAGATGCCTTTAGATGAAGTGATCCAAGCATTCGCCCGTTCCCATCATCGTGGCTTTCCAGTGGTAGAGGACAGCAAGCTTGTAGGGATTGTGACGCAATCAGATTTACTCAATATTCGCGATCGCAACTTAGCAAACGATACTCCCTTAGGGGAAATTATGAGCGCCACTCCGGTGACAGTAACACCGATCCATACCCTAAGCAATGTGCTGTATTTACTTGATCGCTATAAAATCAGTCGCTTACCAGTCGTACAAGGACGAAAACTGATTGGAATTATTACCCGTGCAGATATTATTCGGGCGGAAGCAGACCATCTTAATGGTGAAAATGCTACCCCAAGACTGCGACCAGATCCTTCATACATAGTTTACCAAACGCGATCGCCCAGCACCGGCAGTGGTAGATTATTAGTGCCAGTAGCTAATCCCGAAACAGCAGGTATTTTATTACAAATGGCACTGGCTATTGCCCGCGATCGCCATTATGAAATAGATTGCGTGCAGGTAATGCTGATACCCCGCCACAGTTCCCCATCAGAAACACAGGTAAGGACGGCAAAAAGTCGCCGCTTGCTACGACAGGCGGAAGTCTTAGCAAAAAAGTGGAAAATTCCCTTGCACACACAGATACGAGTTACCCACGATGTAGCGCAGGCAATTTTGGAGACAATCAACGAACAACACATCGACCTAATTTTAATGGGATGGAAAGGTAACACATCTACCCCTGGTCGGATTTTTGGTAACGTTGTAGACACCGTAATTCGCCAAGCCACCTGCGAAGTAGTCCTAGTAAAATTAGGCAAAACTCCCCAGTCCCCAGTC
>NZ_CAXTNP010000463.1:0-3919 GCF_964245575.1 uncultured Nostoc sp.
CTTTTACTTCTTCAAAAGCAGCTTTTAATTTCGCATTTTAGTGTTTTCCACAAACAAAAGCAGCTTTTACTTCTTCAAAAGCAGCTTTTAATTTCGCATTTTAGTGTTTTCCACAAACAAAAGCAGCTTTTACTTTCTCATTTTAGTGTTTTCCGCAAGTAAAAGTAGCTCTTACTTTCTCAAAAGAAGCTTTTACTTTCTCAATTGCCTGAATGTTTTCTCATTTGAGTAATTCATGCATTCATTTTGGTATATCATTGAGCCGAATGCTTGCGTAAGCGTAGTCCGTCGGAGACATCGCACGATAGAAAATCAGATAATCATCTACAGCAAAGCTACGTAATAAATAAAGGTAAAAGTTCATCACGTTTGCGTCCCAGATTGGGAAAATTTGCTAAATTATTGCACTTTTTGTGAATTTTTTTCAGCTAAAAAAATAGCCCCCTGAATTCAGGAGGCGCATCACCAAGGTGGTAGAAAGACGCGAAATGCCGCGTCTCTCATTTTAACTAGCAACGTATTCTTGGACATTGGCACGACGGCGACGCAGATGAGCCAAAGCTTGATGCTCTAACTGGCGGACGCGTTCACGGCTGAGATTCAACCTCTCACCCACTTTCGCCAATGACATTTCATTACCATCTTCTAAACCAAAGCGTAGGGCTACAACTTGTCGCTGTTGCGGAGTCAGTTCTGCTAGCAGGTTATTCAAGTCTTGGCGTAAGAATTCCTGGTTAGTGTAATACTCTGGTGATGGGCCATCATCTTCGAGCATTTCTTGCAACTCAGTATCCTGGTTATCGCCAACTTTAACATCCAAAGAGACTGGTTGACGCGCCATGTTCAGGTACTCGCGGATCTGAGCAGGTTCTATTTCCAGTTCTTTGGCAATTTCGGCTGGAGTAGGCGATCGCCCCAAGGTTTGAGCCAACTCGCGCTGCACTTTTTTGATTTTATTCAGTTTCTCGGTAATGTGGATCGGTAAGCGGATGGTGCGACCTTGTTGAGCGATCGCACGGGTAATCGCTTGGCGAATCCACCAGTAAGCATAGGTTGAGAACTTATAACCCCTCATTGGGTCAAATTTCTCTACACCCCGCTCTAATCCTAGTGTTCCTTCCTGGATTAAATCCAGAAACTCCATATTCCGCTTTTGGTACTTTTTGGCAATAGCAACGACCAAGCGCAAATTCGCTTCGATCATTTTTTGCTTTGCCCGCTTCCCTTGCGCCACCGTTTGTTGTACCTCGGTTTCCGATTGTTGAACGTGGTCAGCCCACTCTGACATATTCGGTTCGCGGTGCAGTTTCTTCGCCAAAGCTTCCTTAGCGTCGATGAACTTCATCATTTGTTGCACCTGCTTCCCATAGACAATCTCTTGTTCACGGGTTAGCAGTGGTACACGACCAATTTCTCGCAGATAGGTTCGCACCATATCAGCCGTGAATTTGGTGTTGAGGTTTTCCGTTTGGGTGTTGACAGTAGGCATTGATGTGTTATCCTCTACTCCGTAAACACAATATATTTTTTCTTACTAAAATCGATGGAGAAAGGTAGTACATCTATCACGAAATATCGGGAGCTATCAAAAGTCATTATCAATTGATCTAGCCGTTGTTCAGACGTAAACTCCCAATGATAGGTTCCCCTACCTTCCCTAAATTTTCAATCTCTTAAATTTTCAATCTCTATATAAGCACGCTGGTTGTTTTTGAGAATTCTTCTTTTAGGCAGTTACTGATCGCCAGAGAAAATCCGAAGTCGGTATGAGTTCCATTTACTTTATAGTACGATAAATCAGGCAAATAGTAAAGTATTTTAAGATAAAATCTGTAATTATAATTCAAAATTGCCGATTTGCAAAAAAAAATTAAACTTCATTGAAATTACTGACTATATCTATAGTGACGCCAAAAACCCCTCTTCTGTTGCCCAAAACTAGCCGGATAACCGAACTTAATTTCCTGCCACAATGGAGGGATGTTACGAATTGGGGATTGGTCATTAGTCATTAGTCATTAGTCATTGGTCATTGGTCATTTGCAAAGGACAAAGGACAACTGACAAATGACTATCTAGAATCCCAAGTCAGCTTTGGCTAGTTCAGCAGCAGCGAATACTTCTGCGTCAGGTTTTTCTTCCCAAGCTGGTTCACCAATTTCTTGGTAAAAAGTTGCGTCGTAAGGACGGGTACGTACTACTACTGGCATAGGAACAGCATGACCCAAAATTAAAGCTTGTTGTTTAGAGTCTAACTTTGCCAATACCGATCGCAGTCCGCCACCACCAGAAACACCAGTAAAAATCGCGTCAATGTCTTTTTCATCATTAAGCAAAGCGGTAATCCGAGTCCCAATCTGGGACATGACTTCATTGTCAATACCCGATGGACGTTGATCAACTACCAAAAGTGTGACGAAATACTTTCGCAGTTCCCTGGCGATAGTCCCAAAGATAGTACTTTGTACTACTCCTGGATCAAGGAAACGGTGCGCCTCTTCAATGGTAATCATCAATGGTGTCGGGCGATCGCAAGGATTTTTGCTTTGCAGAAATCTATCTGCTTTTTTGACGTAATGCTCATGAATACGTCTGGTGATCATATTCGTCACCAACATATAAGAGAGCATATTAGACTGGGAACCAAATTCTATCACAACATTCTTCCCAGCTTCCAGACATTGCACAATTTTATCAATGTAATTCTGGGGACAAACCGCGCGCATATACTTCAAATTATCCATACGCATCAGTTTGCGCTGTAACGCCATAATCGAGCCTTTGTGTCCCCGCTTCTCCTCGCAGAACACCTCGATTTCTTCATTAGTCATATTCAGCAACTGGACAATCCAAGACTTGCGAAACTCGCTATATAGAATATTGGCGTTATCCAGGGCTGCGTCAGAGAGTCCTAAATCTCGGCTACATAACTTAATATCTTCAACTTCAATTTGCTCATAACTCAAATAAAGTTCTTGAGCATCACGCACACCCCGGCGCTTTGTCGATTCCGGGTCGAGAGTGTAGACCTCAACTTTACTGGGAAAAAGTTGCTTTAAACCCTTAACAGTACTGACGTTTTTACCTTCTGCGACTGCTTCCCAGCCATACTCAGAGTGCATATCAAAAATCAAGTTCACTGCCGCATTTTTACGGATAACGCCAGCTAAAAGCAACCGTGTTAGAAAGGATTTACCAGTACCGGATTTCCCAAAAACCCCATTACTCCGTTCTACAAAGCGGTTTAAATCGATACAAACGGGCACATCCATATCCAAAGGTTTACCGATGGAAAAATTACGCCTTTGGGGGTCATCTTCCCAACCAAATACCCGGCGAAAATCGTCAACACTTGCATCGTAAACTTGGCTAAAGTGGCTAGGAATAGTTTTAACAGGCAACAATTCCATTGTAGTACTGGTTTGTGGCACAAATGAAGCCAAACCCGTCACCGATGGGAGGAAGGGATTTGTCGATTTGCCATTTGTTGGGGAGAAAGATTCTTCAGATTCGGGAGTGAACATCAACATGGGCGCGAGGTTGATAGTACCATAAGTACCACTTCCGGCTAAAACATCTCGTAAAAAAGTGTCTTCCCAACTAGGGGGATTTGCAATAATTCGGGCATTAGCAGCCCCCAATGCTACATCTGTCAGCATACAAAAAAAGCGCGATCGCATCCCTTGCACAACAAGAAACTTACCCACCCGCATATCTTCCACAGAAATGTCAGGATGCAATCGTACTTCTAAACCTTCAGTTAGAGAACCTTGAATGACCGAACCTAATGGCTGTGCCGAATTCATTTGATTAGTCATTTGTCATTTGTCATTGGTCATTGGTCATTTGTCTTGAGTTATTATCTCCCAGTCACCAATCCCTTATATAATTCAGGCTTTTAAAGCTAGCGTTAGGGAAC
>NZ_CAXTNP010000464.1:0-3918 GCF_964245575.1 uncultured Nostoc sp.
GTACTAAGTTGAGATTACTCTTTAAAAAAGTTTTATTAATTCACTTATAAACTTTATTACTTATAAAATTGTTTTTTATACGTGTTTATTCGTATATGTCATAATTTCCTAACATTATAGTTTTGGCTGAACTCTTGGTTATCTGCTGACTATTAAATAGCGATCGCCTAAGATTACAGAGTGATCGTTAGATAGTGAATGCCTACACTGACATCTATCCTAAGTAATAAATAAGTCAGTGTAAAAATGTGTTGAAGGAGACATTTTTATTTATGTCTTAAGATAGATGCAATTATAAATAAAAAAATGTAATTGATGTTTTTTCATTTATAAAAACTTTATTAGCCAATACAGTTTAGTTTTAAAGTATTGGGTTTCTCCTCTGTGCCGCCTATCCCCAAAGGCGGCCCAAGTTCTTCTTTTGCCTCTTCTTGACGGGAAAGAGGATCATAGTGTTATAACGGCATCAGTCTAGATACAAAATAAGAAACACCAATTGATGATTAATTGCTGGTGCTTGGAGAGAGTTAAACTGAGGTTCTAGAGCAAACCCTGATTAGACACAGTTGATAAGCAATGCTAATGCCAGCACTGCTAAATATTTTTAAGCAGGTGGGTCAAGAGTGATGAATGAAGCTGACACCTCAAACAAGGCGGCTGTGATGGAATCCCTAAATTCTGCTAATTCGCCACAATCGGAGCAGGCGAGTTGTCCCTTTTACTCAGTTGTGCCTAATGACAATATGACAGTTAGAAAACTGCCACTCCTCATGCCAGCTGAAGATACACAATTTTCAAAAGATACCACCCAGCAGGACTGGGTTGCAGAGCCTGAAAGCGGCAAACAAGCACTTATTGACTCAGAATTTCAGAACCTGCTGGCATTGAACGAAGAATTGCGTGCAGCTAACAATAACTTGTATGAACAAGTGGAACAGCTAAAAGACAACCTAGCTGAGTCAGAAAAGGTTTTGCAGTGGCAGAAAACGCGTTCTAGCGTTAGTGAGTCGATGCTCAACCAACACGCAAAAGAACTGGCTGCGGCTCAAGAACAGATAAAATCCCTATTTCAACAATTAGAAACTGCTGTACAAACTGTTCAACGCCAGGAAATTTTTACTGATACTTATAAAGCACAGCTACAAATTAGCCAACAACGCCTTGCCCAGTTAGAGCGAGAATGTACGTTGCTACACACTAATAGCAGCGAACAGTCTCAGCAGTTATTGCAATCAGAAACTGTTTGTCGGGAGTTACGTACCAGACTGATGCGACAACAACGCCAGACACTGCAATTTAAAGCAGCTTTGGAAAAATGTCTAGATACATCGGTTCCTAACTATGACTCCCTAGAAGATACCGCAAAACATCCCAAAGACATAACTAGTGGGCAAGGAAGATTCTCTAGAAAAGCTCGATCTTTGTTTCCTAACGCCCAGCCAATTCAACCTTGGTCAGCAGAACCAGAATCCCTGACTGATGATCTAGATAATTCTTGGGGCGAACCGTCACCACCAATCCCATTCCAAAGAAATGAACCGACGCCGACGCCATCATCTTCTTGGAACTGGTCAGTTAAGCAAAATCCCCCAACACCAGCAGAATCAGGCCCTTCTCCAAAAATTGATGATTCCCCGGAGACACCGGAAGCTGTTTCAAATTCAGAGTCATCAAATTTAGATCAGCAATTAGATAGTCTTATCCAAATGTTTTTCACCTCCCAGCCTGCATCTGGATCACCACCACCTGCGGCGAAAACCAATGTGGATAGTAATCAGGATGATGCACCTATCTGGGAGACTTTAGCAACAATCCTAGAAGACGATGAGGAATTAGCAAATCTACAAGAAAAGCAGTTAGAAGCAGAAATTAATCCTCCTACAACTACTTCCACTTCTTGGACAATAGATTCTGTAGTTTCACCAGCCAATAACTTACCAGTTTCTTCTACTTCACCTCACACTGAGACGCCGCCTGAAGCAACTGAAGACTACTGGTCAGAAGTTTCACAATTGACACAGTTGGAATTGTCGGCAACTGATTTGCCTCCAGAGTCATTAGGTGATAATACCAACGATACAAGTTCACCTTCACCAGTGGTTTATCCCCAACGTCCACCCAAGGGGCGTAAGTCATTGGCATCTGTGGAACTGCCAAATTTTCGCCCCAAGAGTCAATAGTTAGTTGTCATTTATCATTTATTTTAGACTAGTAGATTGTGCGTAAGTCCTAAACTAATAACTAATGACCAATGAATAATGACTAATGACTAATTAAGAATCCTTGCTTCTGACTTCGGAATTATGGCTTCTGGGTTGGCTTTTACTACTTGAGCACGCGATCGCGGTTTGCCTGTGGCGATCGCATAATTAATCGCTAACAGCCACAGCCACAATCCCGGATTCCGAGGTTCTAGCCAAAAACCTACCCGGTTCAAGAAGCGCCCGAACCACGGACTCAGCAAAGAGCTAATTAGCGCATGACGACCGAAGTTGAAATAACTACCAAGCCATCTGAGCAAATCTCTTGGCCCAGCAAGTTCCCAAATCCATAAAAGTAAGGCAGGATTTTTCCTAGCTGCTTTGAGTGCTAGGCGATTAAAGGTTAACCAATCACACCTATCTTTAATAAAGTTATCTGCTACTTCTTGGGGTTCGTCTGCTAACAGTCCAAAGAAGGTGTTGAGCATGGAGTTAATCCGTTGAGGTGGTAAAAATTTCCCAGTGGGTACCATCATGCCTTTGGAAAATAGCCAAGTCACGGAAACGTTGCTTTGGTAGGCGCGAATTTGGTTCAAGTGGCAAAAACTCAACAAGTCATGTTTGAGAGCAGTATCCAACAGCGTTGTCAAACGCTCTAAGTTGCGAACTAGCGAACCAAAACCGGTGAAGACGAGGGGAGACTGGAGTGATGCAGCATCACCGATCGCAATCAATCGATCAAAGGCAACTGTGCGATCGCTACCTCCCGTACTAAAATGCCCCGGTATATACCCAAATGTCGGCTTCTTCCACACCAATTTATCCATATCGCACCTGCGATACTCTGGCAAAATCGTGAAAAAGTCCTCGTACATCTCTAGTAAGGAACCGGGATTTTCAGCATTGACCTCATGGTAATGAAATAAATAAATCGTCAGTTCATCATCTGCTCCAGGAAACAATTCCCAAATTAACTGCCTTCCCCGCGAAATATCCCCATGACTATAAAGAACGTCCCCATATTGGGAATCCCATACCTCCGGCTCAAATCCGCTCTCAATTGCCGCTCCCACCGTCGGACATACACTATCAAAAGCACGACCACCATTTAATTGCCAAGCGATGGGGGACGCAGTTCCCATTGCATCTATTAGCAGTCGTCCACTTACTTGCTTCTCAACCTGACTGGGTAAATGCTTGACTTTCAAAAGAACTTGTGATATATCAATATCTGCACGGATAAACTCTGTTTCATCCCAGATTTCACCGCCTGCGGCTTGCAGTTTTTGCCCACACATTTGCAGCCATTTTTCGGAATCTAAGCCTAAATTTAGGACTGTGGGTGTGTGGAGGACGGGCGATCGCAGTTTGGTTGGATTATTAGCATCAAAAAACTTATTGAATCCGTCTTTGTATTCCCTGGCAATGATGGTTTCTAACTCAGCGGGGGTGACTAAACCCAAATTAACTAAGCTTTGAATCTCATCGCGGGAAATATTCCATTCTCGGTTCATCCGCCCAAAGGGCATTCGTTCCACCAGCAGGACTTTATATCCGAGTTTTGCCATCAGTGCTGCATGAATCGCGCCTAGTGCGCCACCGATATAAATGATGTCGTAAGTCGGGGATGAGGGGGATGAGGAGGATGAGGAAGATGAGGAGGATGAGGAAGATGAGGAAGATGTTATTTTCTTATCTCCCCCTGCTCCCCCTGCTC
>NZ_CAXTNP010000465.1:0-3910 GCF_964245575.1 uncultured Nostoc sp.
GCAGTTGCAAACTGCTTAAACCGCAAGGGTTTCGGCTTTTCTTAGTGCCATTCGGGGCCAAACCTTTGATTGCGAAGAAATACCAAAACAAAGGGGGGGAGGTGTCCAACGATATAATGTTGAGTCTGTTTAGCGGCTTAGGTAAAATTGGTGGGGTCTTGAACCAATCAGATACCACCAGTATCATCAATTCTTCTAGCAATAGCTACAACAGTTCAAGTAGTTCATCATCTAGACGTGATATAGGGGGGGCATTCTTAGAGGGTGCATTTGGGAAACTGAGTGACATTCAGGGGAAACGTACCGAGACTGCCAATACAGAAATTGCTCCTGGGAGCAATATTTTGTATATACCCAAAGATACTAAAGTCACGATTTTAGTGAATCGCAGTCTGGAGTTGCCATGAAAAACTTTTTGATTAGTATACCGTTGGCTCTCGCAGTTGCTTGTGTACCACTATCCACAATTGCCGCACCAGTCGTTCGCACCATCTTTCAATCAATGGCTAGTGGGACGCAGGCCAAACTACAAACTATTAACGTTTGGAATGGTCACGGTGTAGCAATTTCTTTCTATGAAATTGGCGAAACTATCAAAAAAGTCTGGTTAGACGACCCATCGCAAATCCTGCTTGACACAGATGGTTGCTTAGAGGGACTGGGTAAGAATTGCTCTAACCCCGGCGCTGGGCTGATTCATCTGCGGCGGATCAAGAGAGTAAACATTCCCGGAATACCGCAAACATCTACCACTTTGTTAACAGTAGTTACGCAGTCATCCTCTGGTGAACGCAAGACTTACAGTTTTCGACTAGCAACAAGTAATGGCACTCCTAGATATAGTCAGGTAACGATCCTTCTTGATGTGGCACGAGAACAAACAGCCCCGAAACCTCAATTGCAATCATTAGTTAAAACACAGCAAACAATTAACCAAATTCGAGGCGGTATTGTTGTCGCTATTAAAAGTGGATGGATGAATCAGCAAGATGAACTACACCAACGTTTGCAAAAGTTAATTGGTTATTTACAAGCAGGTGATGATATTTTTACTGCTGCTAATAAGGCTTCTGTCTCTCAAAACTTAGTTAATAAATTAATTACTTTGAGTAATAGTTCTGATAATTTAACACAAGGTAATGGCTTATGAAATCATTTTTACGACCCAATGATAACGCCTTACGTTACTTTATTTTTTTTGGTTTAGTAGGTAGCTTATTGATTCATAGTTTCATAAAATATGGGTTACTCAATCAAACCATTGGGTTAATCATGCCCAAAGCCTCTGCACAAGTACCCGTTATCAATTCCCCTAATGGGTTTACTCCTGATTGGTCGCGTTTCAAATTCAGCGACATGATTATTTCTGAAAGTAACAGTGTTACCTACCCAGGCACAAGAGGTACAGAAACTAGAACCTGGACGGCAGGACAAAGCATTAGCGAGTTTATGGAACTAGGGGATTTTGAAACACCTCAATTAGCAATAGAAAATTTAAATCTCTCAACTATAGCTTCAGTACAAGGAATCAATTTAAGTGGGTTAACATTAGATGATTTTCAATTAACAAGATGGCAGACCTTGCCAAATTTGGTCAGAGCCGTTCCTAATTTGGGTAACAGAAACGTATTGAGTGTTATACCTATCCGTGATTTTGCGAGAAGATTTGGCATTAATGGCGGTACAATCGCTAATCTGGGGCGTTATGACAATTTAAGTAATGTTCAACTTGGTCGAGTAATTAATTTAAGAAATTATCCTTTGACATCGATTTCTAATATCCAGAACGCATCAATAAATCGCTTTGCCAATTGGCAAGACTCCAGAATTGATGGTGTACCGGGATTATCAACACTCACCTGGGATAATTTACCGGGGTTGAGAACACTTGACCTTTCATTTGTTGCCAAAGTTGATCTGCCATTGGGAGATATTGAAGCTAACCGTACCCGTTCCATATCTGGTAGCTACCAAGATGGCTTTAATGTTCCCTGTCTACAAAATAATTGCGCTCATACGGAAATGGAAGGCATTGGTAAGACTACTGGAACACAGTGGATATCCGGGAAATTCCAAAAGGTTAATGGTGGATTTGGCATTTTAAAAGCTCTTAATGATGGTCAAGAGCCTACTGGCAGGAACCCCTTTGGCTCTAGTTTTAAACAAGTAGTTTGGAATATTGATGAAGCAAGTGGTTCTGTCAAGACTGCTATGTTTTTCCGCATCTGCAAAACTATACCCTTCATTGGTCGTACTTGCAGCCCCTACTTCATTGGGCCTGTGCCTTTTATTGAGTACCAGGAGAAAGACCCTATCGTTCTTGGTGAACCTAATTCTCTACCTTAAAATGAGCAAATCTTTCAAAATAAATAGTGCTAATCCTCAAGGATTTCGATTTGAGCAATTACAAAATCCTGATGACGCAATTGGCAAGTACACTCACCCTCTTTTCACCCCCAATGGACTAACAGTTTTGTCCTTACTTGGTGCTTATATTTTGATGAGGGTATTTTTTGGCGACTCTAACAAGAAGAAAATTGCTACTTCTTATTGGGGTGGAGCTAAAGAAACTGCTACTGCTCAGAAAAAAGCCATCTTGCAAATCGTCAATCCCCAATGTGATAGTGCGGCACTTTACATTGGTAAGCATCAGGGAAAAGGTGGTGGCACTACTTTCTATATCCCTGATGTGCAACGGGGTACGGCAGTCATCGGCGCTCCCGGTAGTGGTAAAACATTCAGCGCCATTAACCCGATGATTTACTCGGCAATTGATCAGGAATTTCCATGTATAGTTTATGACTTTAAGTATCCTTCTCAAGCGAAAGTTGCTGCCTACGCCAAATACAAGGGCTATGATGTTCACATCTTTGCACCGGGATTCCCTGAATCTGAAGTCTGCAATCCTTTAGATTTTCTCCGGGATAGTAGTGATGCCGAATCATCCCGACAAATTTCAACCGTCATTAATAAGAATTTCCGACTTCTGGGCAATTCAACTGAAGATGGGTTCTTTGGCCCTTCAGGGGATCAGCTGACTCAGGCAATTCTGATGTTAGCTAAAGAATTTGGCGATTACGCCGATGTTATGACTTGCGCCGCGATACTTTCTAGCGAACAAATGGTCAAACGCCTCATGGCTGCTTCCCTTAACCCTTGGGTGAAAATTGCCTTTGGGCAACTGTTCAGTTCTGCTGCATCTGAAAAGACTGTTGCAGGCATTGTTGCTACCGCCAGTATTATGTTTACCCGATTCATGGCGAAAAACACATTAGGCTGCTTCATCGGCAAGACAACTTTACCTTTGGAAATTAAAGGTAAGCAAATGATTATCTTTGGGTTGGACAGAGAACGCCGGGATGCAGTAGGGCCTCTCATGACCAGCATCTTACACATGACCATCGCCCGAAATATTGCTTCTAAGCGGAAAGATCCACTCATCGTTGCACTGGATGAATTACCGTCTATTTATCTGCCTGATTTATATAGATGGCTGAATGAATCTCGTTCTGAGGGCTTCTGCGGTATTATCGGCTTTCAAAATATGGGGCAGCTTGAGAAGAACTACGGTAAAGATATCGCTAAGGCTATCCTTGGTGCTTGCAGCACTAAGTTTATATTCAATCCTGGTGAGAACGAGTCAGCGCAATTATTCTCCAACTTCTTGGGTGATGAAGAGATTAAGTACAAGCAAAAAAGCCGTTCTACTGGGGGTAAAAATAATAGCACTAGTATTAGTGACCAAGAAAAAACTAGAAAGCTTTTTGAATCGGCTCAATTTCTGAAGTTAATTGCTGGTAAATGCGTTTTCATTAACCCTGCTTATGCTAATAAAAATGAAGGTTCAGTTCCACTGTTGAAAACTATTAAAATTTCTCAGACTCTCAAAAATATTGAGAAATACAATCAA
>NZ_CAXTNP010000466.1:0-3882 GCF_964245575.1 uncultured Nostoc sp.
TCTAAGTTTTATCATCTGTTGATGTCCTAATCACCAAGGCTTTTGCTATAAAAATCAATACTTTTCTGTTAAATATATTCATTATCGCCTAAACCCTATCGCAATTTCACAAATAGGGCTATTACCCCTTTTCTCAAGCAAAAAGGAATATCAAGCTTTAACAAGAAAGTATCGTAACACTAATTATCGCTCTTTTTGTAATTACTAAACATTAGATATTTTGTCAAAGTTAAAAAAATATAAATCTCATTCTGTGGGCTTACTTTCCCTATTCCTTGCGTCCTGCCTCTCAAGACCATAAACTGAGTTGATTGGGGGGATGCTCAAGGTTATTCCAAGGTAGGGGTGGAACTGGTGTATTACTCTGTTCTAATAACTGTTGGAAGTGACGGGCTGTGCTGGGCGATCGCGCTTCTATTGGACAATGAACAAAGAAATAAATTCGCACTCCCATTTTCAACCATTGCTGAATCTGCCTTACCCACTCTTCCATAAACGGCTGATTCACTGATAAATTTGGATGAGAAATAAACCGAATCAGAGTAAAAGGTGCTGTCACACTCAATTGCAACGGTAATTTGGGTTTACGCCGTTCCGATTGCAACTGGGGGTGATCATCTCCAGTGTAAATTGGGCGCGAGTCTAACAATACCCGTCCCACACCTAGCTTTTCTAATAGTGTCGTCAAATTACTCGCATGGGGTTCTTTGAACCAGTCGAGATGCCGAACTTCTAACGCTAGGGGTGCTTCTGTACGCGGCCAAGCTTCCAGAAAGTTGGTCAAATCGTCAAGCAATGCAGGTGCATAACTGGGTGGTAACTGGGCAAACATTGGGCCAAGACGTTTACCTAAAGGGCGCATCCCTTCCAAAAATTTTAACGCAGCCGGAATATAAGGTTTTAGTAATCCTTGATGGGTAATATCTCGCGGTAATTTCAGACAAAATTCAAAACCTGCTGGTGTTTCGGCAGCCCAACGGGTTACAGTTTCTTGGTTAGGTACGGCATAAAAGGTAGTGTTACCTTCTACAGTGGTGAAGCGACGACTGTAGAGATGGAGAAAATCGGCAGTGCGAGTGCCTTGAGGATAGAGTTCGCCCGCCCAACCTTTATATGCCCAAACAGCACAACCAATAAAAAAGTTCACAGTGCCTAAAAGCCTTGAGGTATCATATTCAATTTTACAGGCAGTTTGTAGGGATGGATGAAGCTAGTAGTCTATGTGATTAATTCTGAGTAGTTAAGAGAACGAACCGCATAGACGCAAAGAGGCTTCCCGCAGGGTGGGACGCATAGACACGAAGTGGCTTCCCGCAGGGTAGGACGCAAAGGAAGGGGTAAAGAAGAAAAATTGAAAAGTTGATTCACCTATCATTTTGAATTCGTTTGATTTAAATGACAAGATGTCGTTCGCTATACTTATTTATGTCTATTTTTCCTAACTCATTCAAAAATGGGCGAACCGGGAGTAATTAAGCGGACATGATATGAAACAAAGAAATGCAAAAATTGGGAAAAGGGTAGGCTGCTTGCCCACCCTAAACTATTCTTTACTTAGCAATACTTTATACTGAAGCTTCAGTAGCAGTCTTACCTACCAACTTGGCAGCATTTTCCTCGCTTTCGAGGATACCGAATTCAATCAACAAGTCTTCTAACTCTTCCATCTCAATGGGGGTGGGGATAGTCAGGTTCTTGTTGTTGACGATCTTTTGAGCCAATGTCCGATATTCGTTAGCTTGATTGCTGTCAGGTGCATACTCGTTAACAGTCATCCGGCGCAATTCTGCGTGTTGAACAATGTTGTCACGAGGTACGTAGTGAATCATGTGGGTGTTCAACCGTTTTGCCAGGGTTTGGATTAGGTCGATTTCCCGGTCAGTGTTACGGCTATTACAAATCAAACCACCCAAGCGCACACCACCAGTGTGAGCATACTTAAGAACACCACGAGCAATATTGTTAGCAGCGTACATCGCCATCATTTCACCTGATGTCACGATGTAGATTTCTTGTGCTTTACCTTCACGGATAGGCATAGCAAAACCACCGCACACAACGTCACCTAATACGTCGTAAGATACAAAGTCTAGGTCTTGGTAAGCACCGTTTTCTTCTAAGAAGTTGATGGCGGTGATAATACCACGACCTGCACAACCTACACCGGGTTCTGGACCACCAGATTCTACGCAAAGAACGTCACGGAAACCCTTGAGCATCACTTCATGGAGTTCGATATCTTCTACTGCACCACGTTCTGCGGCGAGGTGAAGAACGGTTGTTTGAGCTTTGCTGTGCAGCATCAAACGTGTGGAGTCAGCTTTAGGGTCGCAACCAACGATAAGAATGCGTTCGCCCATTTCTGCCATAGCTGCCAAGGTGTTTTGGGAAGTGGTAGATTTACCGATACCGCCTTTACCATAGAAAGCTATTTGTCTAATCTTTTCTTCAGTCATGGTTGTGTTTCCTACAATGATTTAGTTGATGGGTTGTAAGCTTAATGTGAGATATTCACCCTTGGTGTCGTAGGGAAGTAAAGCCTGTTGGCGTTGACGCATAGCAACTTGTCGCTAGACATCACACCCTGACAAAAACAGTTAAAATCAGAACATATTTACCTACAAAGCGTAGACGCAGAGCGGCTTGTCGTTAGACATCGCTTAAGGGATAGAGAAATCTCTATTTCCTAATAACGAAGCCTTTAAAACTTGACTTCAGCATTGTCAGTTGTTGTCACAGAATCCCAAATGGTTGCTCAAGCCTAAAGAGTGGTTGCAGCAGGAATTCAAATGAACGCAGATTTGTTCCCTGAACCACACAACCAACCAAATTGCAATCCACTCTAAATGGTTGCTGCAACTTCTCTGATTTTGCTAATGTCAAGTCGCTAAGAACTTCTATAGCGCTTTTCGTTTCGTGATTGATGCAGCAGAATAAGTTTCAGCCCAAAACTGACAGCTACAGATGCAATACTATAAAGCTTGCACAGGCAACCTCTAAGACTCTGGTTGAGACAATATCTTGGTGAGTTTTGACAGTATGGTTAAATTCCTAAAAATTGTGGAACAACACCATATTGCTTGAAGTTTTCCTTCCAAAAGTCAGCAACTGCTTCAACTTAGTTCGCGGTTGAAAATGTTTGTTCCCGCAAGAATAAGTTCGTAAATATTCTGTATTTCTATGGAATTGTCAGGCTGTTCTAAGAGTCTTTATTCCCAGACCCCAAGAGTAATTGCCTTTTGTGGGTAATGCTCTAGCTAGGTTAGCCAACTCTTATTGGCTCATACCCAGATAAATTTCGATTGACTTCAAGTTGTTACAAAGGCTACTATCCTACTCAATCTAGTTTTAGATTTTAGTTACAAACAGATGTAGCGAAGTGAAGTGGACTTACCAGAGCAAAAAAACTTTCTTGAGCTTGCCTCAAAGTTTCTTGAAGTCTTTTGTGCTTTTACTTTTTTGATTCCTATAAAAACCATAACATACATCTCACTAATTTATTTGTCGAATCTCAAATTATTTATCTATTTGTCAGAACACTATCCTTAGGATCTTTAGTAGCTATAAGTTACGTGTTAATAGGTTGCGAGTTAGTGAAATTATTTATCATAGCTAATTTGTGCAGTTAGATACTTTTGGGTATTTTATAAAAGTATTTAAAACTAATGTTTGATAAGAAAAATAAACTTTCTTATTTTTGCAATCGAAAATTTTGTCATCAAAGTAGATTAAATAACTTTTGCGATCGCACCAAGCACCTAACCCAGGCGATCGCAATTATATAACAATCCGATTTGATTCCTGAATTACTCGTAGAGACTGGGGATTGGGGACTCAATACTTGGGACTGGGAAAAAGGAATAAAGGTGTACTGAGTTTTTT
>NZ_CAXTNP010000467.1:0-3870 GCF_964245575.1 uncultured Nostoc sp.
TTTGAACTCCATTAAAGAGGCTTTGAACTCCATTAAAGAGTGTTTGAACTCCATTAAAGAGTGTTTGAACTCCATTAAAGAGTGTTTGAACTCCATTAAAGAGGCTTTGAACTCCATTAATGAATCTTTGATACTCGTGAACAAGCATAAAAACTCCCAATACGGTTCGGTTAAGGTTATTTGATAGAAAATAAGAGATCCCAAAGACGCGATTTATCGCCGTCTCTACGAAGGACTGATTATTGTAAAGACGGCGATTTATCGCGTCTCCAATCCCCAATACTTCGGCAACTCTTGGAGACGCTACGCGTTAGCGGAGCTTTCGCTTTAGCGATACGCTCAGTACAAGTCCCCAATCCCTAATCCCCAATGCCCAAAATTCGGGTACTCGTTGTTGATGACGCCGTAGTAGTACGGAGTCGAGTAAGTAAAATTTTGTCTAGCGATCCAGAACTGGAGGTGGTAGGAGTCGCAGCTAACGGTCGCATTGCCCTTGCCAAGATTTCCCATGTTAATCCTGATGTAATCATCCTGGATATCGAGATGCCAGAGATGGATGGTTTGCAAACCCTGGTTGCTATCCGACAAATGTATCCACGTTTACCAGTGATTATGTATAGTACCTTCACCCGCAGTGGAGCGATCGCAACGCTGGAAGCTCTTTCTTTAGGGGCTTCAGACTATGCCACAAAACCTAGTAACTTAGGAAGTGTAGAGGCAGCAAACCAACATATTCGGGATGATTTAATTCCCAAAATTAAGGTATTTGGTGCATTTTTCACACCAAGCACAATTACTCATCCAGTTGTTTTTCCCGTTCGTAGCGATATACAGCAGGTGGAGGTTGTGGCAATTGGGGTTTCTACCGGAGGCCCAAATGCTCTGGCTGTACTGCTTAAGGAGTTTCCAGCAGATTTCTCAGTGCCGATTTTGATTGTGCAACACATGCCGCCAATGTTTACGAAACTACTAGCTAAACAATTAGCTTCCAAGTGTCAAATCCCAGTAGATGAAGCGGTTTCTGGAGAGATACTAGAACCTGGACATGCCTGGATTGCACCAGGAAATTTTCATCTAATTGTGCAACGCGACAAAACTGGGGTTAGACTTGCCATCCATCAAGCATCAAGAGAAAATTCTTGTCGTCCTTCAGTCGATGTGCTGTTGCGATCAGTTGCACAGGTTTATGGTGCTGGGGCGATCGCAGTTATCCTCACGGGTATGGGGCAAGATGGGTTACATGGCTGTCAGTGCATACGCGAGGCGGGTGGACAGGTACTTGCACAAGACAAAGCTACTAGCGTCGTGTGGGGAATGCCTGGTTTTGTCGTTAATGCCGGACTTGCGAATAAAATTCTTCCACTTAACCAAATCGCAGATGAGATTATGCACAGAATTCGTTCCAATAAAATTCCTCTTTCAGACCTGTAATGACACAGATTATGGGTGTAAGCACCACTGATTTTGAGTATCTTCGTCAATTAGTTCACGATCATTCAGCAGTTGTATTATTTGGTGATAAAAGCTATTTAGCAGAGTTACATTTGCAGCCAATTGTCGAATCGGCAGGATTCGCTGACATCCCTGATTTGGTAACTTACTTGCGAACTCACCCGTTTAATAATCTTCATATCCAGACAATCGAGGCGCTAGTCACTAACGAAACCTCATTCTTCCGTGATAGCCACCCTTTTGAAGCATTGAAAGAATACGTCCTACCAGAGTTAATTAAACAACGACAAATTGAGCGATCGCTCAACATTTGGTGTGCTGCCTGCTCCAATGGACAAGAACCTTATAGCATCGCCATACTAATTCATGAACATTTTCCCATGCTTACCAATTGGTCTTTAAGGCTAATTGCGACTGATTTTTCTACTAAGGTTTTAGCGCGTGCCCGCGAAGGGCATTATAACAAACTTGAAATTAATCGGGGACTACCTAAAAATATTTGTGATCAGTACTTTCAAAAGCTAGATACTGACTGGCAAATAAATGAACAAATCCGCCAGATGGTTGATTTTCGTCAGTTGAATCTTTTGCAATCTTGGTCATCTTTGCCGCAATTCGACGTTATCTTTTTACGGAATGTTTTAATCTACTTTGATGTTGTGACCAAGAAAGCCTTGCTAAAAAAGATCAAGCAGCAATTAAGGCCAAATGGCTACTTGTTTCTCGGTAGTGGTGAAACGACTATCAGTCTAGATGAATCATTCAAGCGAGTTTTATTTGACAAGGCTATCTGCTATCGATTGCACAATCCTGAAGTCAAAATTCCCGATTGAGGTAAAAATCAGCAAGCTGCTATTTGCAGCCACTTATGAGGTACTTTATTTTAGCGGATCGTGTCCCCAATTCTTTAAAGAGTAGCACCAGCGTGTGTGTTCTAAATCGTCGCCCGATGGCTGCTGCGCCATGTGACGGTGGACGTAACTAATAACTTTCTTCATGTGCGAAAGGTCATCATCGGTATAGTCATCTTTTTTCTGCAATAACTGGATGATACGCCGCCCAGATTTATGACCAATTGACTCATCCTCGCCATCTTTTTGCCCCACAGTTTGCGACTCATCCGTATCTAACCAAGACTCTAGTTCCTTGGGTGTCATATTCACAGCTTGATGAAACTCTTCAATCACCGATTTAACATCTTTACTCATGACTAACTATTACTCCTCTACTTTTTTAAGAGCATCAGGCTTGTGAGCAGCTTGTTTTCCTGTCTTATCACTTTCAACTAAGTACTCAGGGTTATCTTCACTTGCAGCGATATGGTGTTCTTTAATATCTGTAGGCGAAGTGAGTTTCTTTACTACTTTGCCAGTTGTCTTGCCTTGTGAAGTATTCCATTCAACCCGATCGCCCTTTTGGAATTGTTCAGCCACATTCATCTCCTAAATGATTTTTTATACCTGCTAAAGTCACATTATGTCTGCGACTTGAAAAGCAGCCATCATTCTAGTGATAGAGAAAACATCCGTCATTAAGTCAGTAATTTAATTTGATGTGAGATGAAATTAGGCGATCGCTCTAACCAGCTTGATACAATAGCTGTGCGTAGGCGTAGCCCGTCGTAGACATCGCCTCATAATAAAAAAAGATTAAGCAGATCCTTAAAAAACTCTCAATGAGCCAGACTAGCCTAAATTTAGTTGCAATATCCATCTTTCTGATGACCCTATCGGTACTGCTGGGGCCATTCTTGAATTTATCCCCGGCAGTACCGGCGCTTGCTACCTTCGCTATTTTGGGAATAGCTACTTTAGACAGTTTTAGCTTGCAAGGTAAGGGTGGTACTATCTTTTTAGATTGGATTGCTGGTTTTTCAAGTGAACACCGCGATCGCATCGTCCATCACGAAGCAGGGCATTTCTTGGTTGCTTACCTGTTGGGTATTCCCGTTACCGGCTACACCCTCAGCGCATGGGAAGCCTGGAAACAGGGACAACCAGGGCAAGGCGGCGTTAGCTTTGATGATGGCCAATTAGCATCTCAACTAGAAGTAGGTAAAATCAGTGCCCAAATGCTAGACCGCTACTGCACTGTTTGGATGGCGGGTATTGCTGCTGAAACCCTAGTTTTTAATAATGCTGAGGGGGGAGGTGATGATAAAAATAAGCTGATGGGAGTCTTGACAATTGTGGGCTTTTCTGAATCAGTTTCTCAGCAGAAACTACGGTTTCATACCCTCCAGGCAAAAACCCTTCTGCAAGAAAATTGGTCTAGCTATGAGACTTTAGTTAATGCCATGCGACAACGCACTTCGGTAGAAGATTGTCATGCTGAGTTAGGAGTAGGGAGTAGGGAGTAGGGAGAGCAGCGGAGGCAGGGGAGGTAGGGGGAGATGAAGGAGGGAGAAGAATTAATAAC
>NZ_CAXTNP010000468.1:0-3830 GCF_964245575.1 uncultured Nostoc sp.
TAGCTATATAGTATCTATCTATATAGATAAATATATCTAAATTTTAGACTTTTTTAGCAATAAAATACAATTTGGTAATTGCTCAACTTTGTTTTTTTAATTACTGTATGTCTTGCAGCAGATTTATCTCTAGCCGGAGGTTGGGTTAAATAACGTGAAATCCTTCTAATGCAAGCCTTCGGTTCATTTATTAGTAAGACGCAACTTACAAATTTTTTGCGATCGCCGTTTGGTTAGAGAATAGCTTTAGCTCAATCCTTTTGCTGCCGAGTTGGGGTCAAACTACGATCTGGCAATAATTGCTCTTTATGAAGTAAAAAATAAATGTCTATACTTGTTTAGTATTTATATAGCAGCACAAGCACTATCTCAAAACCTAAAAAATAATCTCTTGTAGATTAAACAAACGCTTAAACTGATTTGCAAAATTAAGCTTAATATTCTTTGCATTCAAAAGCTACCATCTCAATTAAGCTAAATAATATGGACAATTTCCGTAACCTAAACAATAAAAATGATTACGTATGTCAGGAATTGAGCAGAAAGTCGTTTTAATTACGGGTGCAAGCAGTGGCATTGGTGAAGCTAGCGCCCGCTTACTCGCTAGCAGAGGTGCACATGTCGTATTAGGTGCGCGTCGCACCGATCGCCTCGAAACTCTTGTAACGGCAATTCGCAACGAAGGTGGTTCAGCGCATTATAGGCAGTTGGATGTCACGCAACTCAATGATGTGAACGAATTTGTTGGATTCGCTCAAAAGACATTCGGCCACATCGACGTAATTGTGAACAACGCAGGCGTGATGCCGCTTTCAAAACTGGAAGCGCTCAAAGTTGAGGAATGGAATCGGATGATCGACGTAAACATTCGAGGTGTCCTGCATGGTATTGCTGCTGGATTGCCAATTATGAAGGAACAGGGATTTGGTCAGTTCATCAACATATCATCAATCGGTGGACATGCAGTAAGCCCCACCGCAGCCGTTTACTGTGCTACGAAATTTGCAGTGGGTGCTATTTCGGAGGGACTGCGCCAGGAAGTCAGCAACATCCGCGTGACGATCATTTCCCCTGGAGTAACGGAGTCAGAACTGGCCGATAGTATTTCGGATAGCGAAGCGCGTCGAGGGATGCAGGATTTCCGGCAGATTGCAATTCCACCAGAGGCCATTGCTAGAGCGATCGCATTTGCGATCGAACAACCTGACGACGTTGATGTTAGCGAAATTATTGTCCGTCCCACCGCCAGCCCTTATTGATTTTAAAGGATTGGATGCTAGCTTTCTTAAAGAAAAACTTATTTCATTTGCGATCGCCGGAGAATCAACAAATTATGTTACGCTGTCAGTATTTGCCAGATGATGAATAGACCCAAATTCCGAAAATTAAAACCACGTAATGCAGCTTTCTCTTTTTACTGATTCCATACATCCGGCTCTTGCACCAACGAATCTTACAAGCTCACGTCATCCTATTCATAGGTGGGTAAATTTCATAGCTGGATATTCACCTGAGTTTGTCTCATAATGAAGCTTTTGAGAAATACAGGAAGCTCATCAAATCTCCAATCCTACCTGGACTGTATTAAATAATTAATTACACCTAAAATTATTAAATGAGCCGGGTAGAACACATAAAACCATCTAGCCCGTGAACCTTGTCTACCATTGAATTGAAAAACAATGAATCCTGCAAAAACTGCCCAAATTTGAAATATATAATTTATAGATAGAATTACTAAAATAAAGTGCAAGATGCACCAGTAGAGCAACCATACTCTGGGATTAAGTTTGTCTATTAAAGACATCAATAATATTACTCCAATCCCATATCCTCCATACTCAAAGCCCAAGACCTCGGAAACTGCTGCACACAATCCAGTAATTATTATTTGCTGCCATAATTGCGGACAAAGGCTTACTAAACGCAACATCACAAGTCCAAGAAGAAGCGTGAAGAGAATATTAAGTGAGAACCTCTGGAAAACAACAGTATAGATTGGCTGAGATATAATTGCTGCAATGAATAGCCTGCTTCCATAACGGTACACATTTTGGGTGTATTTTTCGCCTTTAGCCAGAAGCCATGCAAAGAGAGGAAAGCTCAATCGCCCAATAAAGCGCAATATTAAGAAATCTGGCATTAGCAAATAGCACACATGATCCATAACCATGAACACTGCTGCTAAGATTTTAATGCTGAAAGCTGAAACTTTAATCACAATGCTGAGTTTTACCTTGGATTCCTTAATATAAAATCCCTAAAATTTTATTTATTTAATATAATAGTTATTCAAAATCCTAGCAATTTGATAACATTAATATAGAGGGCAATGTCTACGACGGGCTATTCTGTGATGCCCTCTTTAGCAGAGATCACAAAAACACTATGGCAAAGCGTAAAAAAAGCAATCTCCAGTGGATTAAAGAAACGCTTGAACTAAAGCCTGACCATCGCTGGGAATCTCCATCAGGCTATAAAATATTTGTTGCGAATCGTGGGGCTGTTCGCTTCAATGTTCCCCAGGATTGGGTTTTTGAGCCACAAGAAAAATCCTTCAAGTTCCTCGATAAAAAACCCCCTAACGATGATTGCTGTCTGGAAGTATCTTTCAATCCTCTGCCACCCAATGATTGGAGCCAGTTTCCGCTAAAATCTACCTTGAAGAAAGTCCTGGAAAACGACAGCCGCAACATCATTGCTAAGGGAGAAATTATTACCGTCAAGCGCCAAACCGCCAAAATTGTCTGGACAGAGATGAAGTTCATTGACACTCAGGAAGAACCACGGGAAGCTTTTTCGCGGACTTGCATTGCTTTGGGGTCGAATATTCAATGCTTGATTACATTCGATTATTGGGCAGATCAAGCAGAACAACTAATACCCGTTTGGGATGAAACGATGCGTAGTCTCACGCTAGGGTTGTATATTCGTGACCCGATGACTGGTTTGGCTTTCCCAGACTGAAGTCCAAGAATGATTGCTCAAACTTCCTTGGCAAATATCAATAGACCTCTTGCATAAATCAAACAATTTGAACCCCACCCCGCCAAAGCTACGCTTTGTCTCCCTTCGTATAACCCTAATTTACTCGCATATTTGCGATCGCCTAGTTTATTGTCGAGTGAGGGCGATCACCATAATCCAGTAGGGTGTGTTGTCGTAAAGCATAACGCACCATCATATCAAACATCTCAAATATCAGACACAAATTGAACCTTAGGATAATAGTCAAAATTTTTTGGCTATTTGCCTATTTGCCAGCTTTTACAGAATTAAATTACTTTAATGTTATTTGCTCGTTCATGCTATGGAGTATTAGTGAAACAGAATGACAGCTATTGCTATTTGGTTTAATAACGAAATGCCTGAAAATCCTTCTCTTTGGGTAGCTTCAGATAGCCGTGTGTCCAACAATAAAAATTCTACTCTTATTGATGATGCTGCAAAAGTATTCGCGCTGCCAGTAGTATGCAGGTTTCCTGGTGAAGACGGGTTTTTCTCACAGATAGGTTACTTTCACACCTATGGGTACTGTTTTGCAGGCAGTACTCTGCTAGGCCAAAATACATTTCTAGCATTAATGCCTCTCTTAAGTAATTTAGCGACTGTTCAACCATATGTCCCTCAAATGTCTTATGTGGCGCATTTTATCTGGGAGTATTTAGGTAGAGCCTTCGATGATTACAAAGTAATAGCTTGCGACAATTCAGCAGTTGAAGTTGCTTTATTTGGGTGGTGTCACGTCACTCAAAAACAACACATTTTTCACTACTAACCCAAGTTGCTAGTTATGTTTGCAGGTGTTCAGATGGCGTTGCATAAATAAT
>NZ_CAXTNP010000469.1:0-3778 GCF_964245575.1 uncultured Nostoc sp.
CGAACATAATTTTTCTGTTTTTACCCTCTATTTTCCTTAACCGAGCAGTATTGGGACAGCTGGTGGTTTGCGGAGCGAAACTTTGGGATTTGGCAAAACTGGAGACATTGCAATTTCAACCAAGCAGGTAATTATTAAAAATGGAGGACAAATAAATAATTTAACCTTTGGTGCTGCAACAAGTGGCAATATAAATGTGCAGGCCTCTGATTCCATACAGTTGGTTGGGGTTTCACCTTTTGACCCTGCTGTTTTTAGTACTATTAGTACTGCAACTTTCAATTCTGGAGACGCAGACAATATTACAGTGTCAACAAGGCAATTTGTTGCCAGAGATGGAGGTAACTTATCCTCTTCAACCTTTGGAACTGGTAGAGGAGCAGATGTAACTGTGAGTGCAACTAACTCTGTAGAAATAATAGGAGCTTCACCAATAACCTTTCAGCCAAGTCTTTTGTCTTCCATATCACTCAGTGCTGGCAAAGCTGGTAGCTTAACAATCAGTACATCAAAGTTGATAGTTCGAGATGGAGGAAGGGTTGACGCTTCTACTTTAGCAAGTGGAGAGGGCGGTAATGTTACTATTAACGCCTTAAAATCTATAGAGATTAGTGAGAAAATACCTGGTTCTGGAGAGCCTAGTTTGGTAATCTCCAGTGCTAATATTGTTTCTCCAACCTTACAAAAGTTATACAGACTCCCTCCAGCACCTTCTGCAAAATCTGGAAACGTAACGATTAATACTGGTCAGTTGAGTCTTACAGACGATGCTGAAGTTAACGTGAGAAATGACGGTTCTAACGATGCTGGAACACTCGAAATCAATGCTACTTCTGTTTCTTTAGACAACAAAAGTGTGATTACAGCAACCACTGTTTCCGGCGAAGGCGGCAATATTTTCCTGAACGTACCCTATTTGCAGCTAAGTAATAACAGTGCTGTAACGGCGACCGCAGGAAATAAAGGAAATGGCGGGAACATTAACATCAACACAGACATATTAACCGCCTGGGGAAACAGCAGTATCACCGCAGATGCCTTTGAGGGTCGTGGTGGAAATATCACAATTAATGCTCAAGGACTGTTCTTTTCCCCTGATAGCTTGATTACGGCTAGTTCCAAGTATGGAATTAACGGTACGGTTAAGTACAACATTGTTGATCCTAATATTTCCCCTACTCAACTAAAACCAAAAGTAATTCCAATAGCTCCTCAAATCACCCCAGTTTGTCAGGCACGAGCAGGCACAGAAGTAAGTAGTTTTCGAGTTAGTAGTACTCGCAATCTCCAATCTAAGCCTAACGACCTGATGCATAACAATATTGAGCAAAGTAACTCTCTTACCGTTCCAGCTTTTAATAATTCACATAATCCTAAATCGTTAACAAGTAACCAACCCACACAAATCATAGAAGCCAACGTTTTGATTCGGGATTCTCAAAGGAATTTAGTTTTGACGACAGACCAAGCAAATCCAACCTGGGATAATGCTTCACTATCTGCAAGTTCTTGTTTCTCAGGATCTCAGTGATAAAAAAACATAAAAATGATCTCACCTCAATGTTGCTTTAAGTATTTATTTTCAGGCATTCTAGGGCTGTCTATAATTGTAATTCAATCATCTGCCCCTGCCCAGACTGTAAAAAAAGAAAAAGAATTTCTCAAAAATCAAGCGGCATCCCTGACTTCATCAGGTCACGAACAATTAGCTCTAGATCGGGCAAATGAAGCTTTAAAATTTTGGCAGGAATCTACGAAAATTTATCGCCAGCTAAACGACCAAGAGGGGATTACGGAAAGCCTGATTAATCAAAATTTTGCTTTCCAAGCATTAGGATTACACAAACAAGCTTGCAATACACTTTTAGAAGCTTTAAAGTTGAATGCAAATTTAGGTATTTGCGACACGGCTTTGCAGCAACCATCTCCTGCTCAAAAAGAGCAACTGACGGCAGTAATCGGTAAGCAGAAACCAACATCAGTTAACTTGCTTGGATTACAGAATCTAGGAGAAGTCTTGCGGATTTTAGGTAAATTAAATGAATCTCAAACAGTTTTACAAGAAACATTAACGCTGGCAAAACTTGTATCTTCATCAAAGATTAGTGGTATTTATCTGTCTCTGGGTAATATCGAACAGTCAATTTATCAGCAATTGCAAGATAAATATTACTGGATAGAGGAACCACTTTTTCGAGAGCAGATTGCTAATATTATTTCACAAAAAGCACAAAAATCATTAGAAAATTACCAAATACTAGAAAATCTACCAAATATCTCCAAATCAGCTAAACTGCAAGCTCAGTTGAATCACTTAACTTTACTCATAAGTTGGGAAAAATGGCTCAGTCATCAACCAAATCAAGCAAACCTTCATTTGAAAGTTAATCAACAGATCCGAGTCTTGATAAATCAAATAGATGAAAATTCTTCTGCATTTTTGGAGTTATCACCTGAGCCATCTATTCATGCTCGGTTGAATTTTGCTAATAACCTTAGCCAAATCCCAGATGAACAATTAAAATCTGTGGCAGTTCGATACACGAAATTAGCCTTGAAAATGGCTGAAACTATTAATAGTAACCGATGGTTATCCTATAGTTTTGGTACTTTGGGTAAATTATCAACTCAAACAGAACAAAAACAGGCATATTTTAAGAAGGCTTTAGGATTCGCTCAATCAATTCGGGCTTCGGATATCGCCTACCAATGGCAGCAGCAGTTAGGACTCATTTACCAAAAGCAGGGAAAAACTGAGTTAGCGATTCAGAACTATAATGCTGCGATCGCAAACATGACTGAAGTGCGTGATAGTCTTTTGTCAACTAACGAAGATTTGCAATTCTCTTTTCAGTCAGAAATGGAGCCGACATATCGTAATTATATGCGATTGCTCTTAACATCACCTAATCCTGATTTAAAAAGAGTAATACAGATAAACGAAGGGTTGCAAATAGCACGCTTAGAAAACTTTCTCAGATGTGGCAAGCTTGACCTTGTTGCTTTAAATCAGCTTCAGAATCTCAATAGCGCCCCAACAGTAATTCACATTATTGATTTAGGGGATACTATAGAAGTAATTGCTCAGTCAACAGATGGCTCACTTCACCACCATTCTATTGAATCTAAACTAGTTCGATTCCAGATAGATCATCTTTTAGCAGCTTTCCAAAATGAAAATTTTTCTGAGGTTGGCGAAAGTAGCATTACTACTTATTCTCAAGGAATTTATGAAAAGCTAATTGCACCAATTAAAACATATCTACCCACATCAGGAACACTCGTATTCACTTTAGATAAATCTTTCCAAAGCATACCAATGGCATTGTTATATGATGGAAAAGATTATCTAATAGAGCGTTACAGTATTGCAGAAACTTTAGGTTCCAGAGTTAGACAACCTAGAGTCTTACATGAAAACCAGATGATAGCTTTGATAGCTGGACTCTCAAAAATTAGCCCCAGTTATACAGATCCAAATGCACCTAAAAACATGGGGAATTTACTTCCATCTAAACAAGAAATAGAAAATGTAGAAAAACAAACCTTCTCATCAGTAGCCTTGTTAGACAAGAAGTTTACCCTTAAAAGGTTCACAGAAGAACTAACTCAAAATAATTTTCCTATTGTACATATTACTACCCACGGTCAATTCAGTTCTGACCCACTCAAAACAGTACTGGTTGCCTATGACAAGCTAATTAATATTAGAGACTTTGACAGCTTATACCGATTTAATATGAAGCTGCATAGAATAGAGCTTCCAGGATAAAGTTAT
>NZ_CAXTNP010000470.1:0-3738 GCF_964245575.1 uncultured Nostoc sp.
GTAGGGGATAGGGAGTAGGGGATAGGGAGTAGGGAGTTAGGAGTTAGGAGTTATTAAGAACTTTTCCCCCATTCCCCACTCCCCACTTCCCATTTATGCTATTTTTTCTTCGTTTTTCAATGCTAAACGAGCTAGTCCATAACAGATTAGGGCGTTGGCGATGAGGAAGAGGCGTGCTAAGTGACCACTTCCCAAACCCATAACTGCTGGATCTAAAAATGCACTTACTGTCAAGCACGCTGCGACACCTAAGGTTGAACCAATGGCAAACCATCTCCAACTAGGATGTCCCAGCAGCAATGCCATTAACACAATGGGAATCAGTACGCTAGCAAATAGGGGATTCAATGCATCGGTTCCCTGGAGAGTATTGCCGAGTTCCGGAATTGAACTGCCCAAAACCCGGAAAGGCCATTGGGGAAGATCAAAAATATAGATTCCTTTGAGGAAGAATAACCCGGAACTGCCAGCGATTAGTCCACTAGATAAAGACCAACTCCAAGTGAAGGGGAAGTAAACCCGTAAAAACCAAGCTAGTAGATAAGAACCAACTACCATTAAAATCTTGGGTAACAGTGCGATCGCACCACCATCAATCCAAAAGCCGGGGTTAAGATAGCCGTTATCCCGTAACCACCGGAAGAAATCTGGGAAACTGATTTGTCCCGCAAAGGCTAGTTTTACTGCTGCTTCTGCATTAAGTTGTCCAGCGCCATAATAGTTCAAACCATCATCCTGGATAACTCGCGCCGACTGTTTGAGAACTTTTAACACTTCATCTGGTTCTTTGATGCCAGCAGCTTTGATTAATGCCGCAACACCAGCAACGTGGGGAGAAGCCATGCTTGTACCCTGGAAACCCAGAAATACCCCTTCGCCCTTTTCGTCGATAGTTTCTTGAAGAATCTTACCAGCTTCACTACCACCTGGAGCCGAGATATCTACCCCAGCACCAAAGTTAGAATAGGGCGCTCTTTCGCCATCTGGGCCAGTTGCGGAAACGCCGATGACATAAGGATAGCGGGCTGGATAGCTTGCCCCATTGGTGTTTTCATTCCCTGCTGCGGCAATGATAACTACGCCTTTTCTATGGGCATACTCGATCGCTTCTTTCATCAACTTGCTTTCACCGCCACCGCCTAAGCTCATATTAATCACATCTGCGCCTTTATCAGCAGCAAATTTAATCGCTTCGGCAATATCGGCCACAGTACCGCCACCATAGGAACTGAGTACCTTCAGAGGCATCAGACTGGCTTCATAGGCAATTCCAGCTACACCATATTTGTTATTTGTGGCTTGGGCAATAGTTCCGGCAACATGAGTACCGTGACCATTATCGTCTGTGGCTTCTTCTCGGTCGTTAACAAAATCATAGCCTTTGACGAATTTAGTCTCATACAAGTCGCGTACCTTGGTAATACCGGTGTCAATTACTGCAACTGTAATACCACTGCCTTTAGTTTGACTCCATGCCCCTTCAATACCGATTTTGTGCAAGTTCCACTGCTTGCTGTAATATTGGTCATTGGGGCCAGTTAATGAGGGGGTTGTCTCATCATCATCTTGAGGTCTTAAAAATTCTCCAAGCCTTGCAGCTTTACCTGGTTGTGGAATCTTCCTATAGATATAATTTGGTTCAATGAATTCTGTTGCTTGGGCAAACTGAGATTTTTTCAGTTCTTGGAGTCGCTGCTGATCGCCTTTGATAATATACACATTATCTTTTTTGGAAAACTTGTTGTCTAATTGGGGTGTAACGTTGTATTGTTTGGCGATCGCTTGCAGATCCTGTTCCACCACCAGTGATGGAATATCTTCCCGAAAATCAAGCACAATCGTCTCAAACTCTCCTTTAGCTGCCAATCCCTGGAAATTCAGGAAACCAAATATGGCAGATCCCAGCCCAATGACAAACAAGCACAATAATATAAGCTTTCTCATATTAACTCATCACCGCTTTTTGCCAGTTTGCTCACTACCATAACTTATCTCCATCCTTTAGTGGTGGATTTTGCACTTTTAGTTACAAGTTTCACTCAGGAATTTTTTAAACGATGGAACGTGGTCTTTTGTGGTTGCCGTTATTAGTAATGTTTTTCTGGTTGGCTTGGCAAGGCTCGAAGGAATATCAAAAAGTTGAAGCCTATCGCGCTTGGGCAGAACAATTTGAACGGGCTAAGTACGATATTTATTCAGTATTAGCTCAAAAAGGCAACAATTTAACTTGGGGAAAACCCACGCCTAAAGGGCCTGTTAAACTAGAAACATTCTCTTTGCTTGATGTTAGAGAAATACATCTTTTAGTAGATGAGAAAAAAGTAGATTTAGCAAATATACCAGAAAAAGGTCGGTCTATAGAGTTAGAATTTATATTTTCCGAATCTACTGATTCTGTGCGGGTTCCGTTTACAGAAATCCCTTTGGCAGCAGAATGGGGTAAGTTTTTGCAGGGGGCGTTAGAAAGTTTGCGATCGCAAGCGAATCAGTAGTTATATATAAGTCTGGCTAATTATCTATTGCAGTAGGCATCATAGTGAAAAAGCTCTTGAGCAGGGGAGCAGGGGAGAAAAACCACGCCACTTGCGGATGTTGCTCTCAACCCTCCTGAGAAAAGGAGCAATAGTGCTTTCGCCCACAATTCCAGTCAGTTTGTACCCTGCCTCCTGCCTTTTATCAAAAGACACAACTAAACAGTGATAAAAGTGGAAGGTTGAGCCAAAAGTATACTTGCAGTGACATTATCCAACTTCGCCAACACTTGATTGTCAGAACTATTCATAATGAAGGCAATACTTCCTTGTTGATATATTGATAATTGACCGAACTGGAGACCACCTGACAAGGCAATTTTGTCCTTACCTATTTCAAAGTCAGTAATGGAATCCGTGCCGTCACCAGAAGCCAATACAAAGGTATCGGTGCCATAACCCCCTGTAAGTACATCTTTGCCATTGCCCCCATAAAGCCAGTCATTGCCTGTGCCCCCTAATAGTTGGTCATCGCCGATACCACCAAATAGCGTATCGTTACCGTTATCACCCGAAAGCTTGTCATTGCCGCTATCGCCATAGAGCAGGTCATCACCATCACCTCCCCAGAGAGTATCGTTTCCATCGCCTCCGAAAAGTTGGTCATTTCCTACATTACCTACGATGTTGTCTGCACCCCCAAACCCATAAATCTTGTTGGCTGGAGCATTGCCTTTTAAGTACTCAGAATTTTCAGTGCCATTGAGAAGATAAATTTCATTAGCAAGAGGGGGTTTAACTGTGCCACTGATGGCAAAGTCAAAGGTGCTTTCGTTACTATCGTTGCTATCCAAACTGAAACTGCCAGAATATGTTCCAGGTGTAGGTGTATTCGTATTGAGTGCCACCGTTATACTTTTTGAATCCTTGGCAGCCACGGTATATGGAAAAGTTCCTACCAAACTAAAGCCGTTGGGGAGTTTGAGATTACTCAGGTTGAGGGTAGCTGTACCCGTGTTCTTGATGGTGAAAGTTTTGGTAACGGTACTGCCGAAAGCGACGTTGCCAAAGTCGATGGGACTGGTGCTGCCATCTGCAATGTTAACAGTGCCATTGAGAACTTGAATTTCGGGGGCAGGAGCGGGCTGAACTGTACCGCGAATGGCAAAGTCAAAGGGGCTTTCGTCAGGATCGTTGTTGGTCAAACTGAAGCTGCCAGAATATGTTCCAGGTGTTTTCGTATTGAGTGCCACTAATACACTCGCCC
>NZ_CAXTNP010000471.1:0-3686 GCF_964245575.1 uncultured Nostoc sp.
CATTTGTTATTTCGGCGAACCCATTTGTTATTTCAGCGACACCATTTACTATTATTGAGGGCTTATCTTCTCAAACTGCGCGGGTCAAGTGCATCTCTGAGCCCATCACCGAGTAAGTTGAATGCTAACACTGTGAGGATAATTAGCACAGCCGGCGGCCAGATTAACCAAGGTTGCAGTACCAAAATTGAAGCATTGCTAGCTAGAGAAAGCATATTGCCCCAAGAAGGGTCTGGTTGTTGAATTCCCAAGCCGATGAGACTTAATATCGCTTCTGCACCAATAAAGCTGGGAATTGCAAGAGTAGCAGAGATAACTACATAACTAGCAGTTTGCGGCAAAACGTGGCGGAGGATGATATAAATTGGGTTCGCGCCCATTGCGCGTGATGCTTGGACAAATTCTCGCTCTTTAATTGATAGTACCTGTCCGCGAATTACCCGTGCTAAACCAGCCCAGCTAATAACCGAAGTAATTACCACAATCAGCAAAAAACGCTGGGTACTGCTTAAACCAGGTGGTAAGACTGCTCCCAAAGTCACCAAAAGATAAATACTAGGGAAAGTCATTAGCACTTCTGCCAAGCGCATGATGACGCTATCAGTCACACCGCCTAAATAGCCGGAAATTCCCCCGATGATCAAACCGAGGGGGTAGGTAATGATAATACCAAAAATCCCGATAAACATACTGATGCGACCGCCATGCAGTAGGCGACTGAATTGGTCGCGGCTTTGGTCATCAGTGCCCAAGATGTTGAAGTTTGCGCCAGTTGTTGTGCCAAATAAATGCCAATTTAAGGGAATACCAGAAAAGATTGTGACTTCATCCCACTTCGGAGGTAGTGGCAAACTCATCTGCAACAATCGGTATTCTGGGCCGGAGACAAATAGACGCAGGGGTGATGGCTTTTTGAAGTCTACAATGAGTTCGCGATCGCCTGTTTCTAAATTCGTGTCTCCCTGAGTCGTGGGATAAACATGGGGCCCGATAAACTGCCCTGACTGAGAAACCCAATGTATCTTAGTTGGTGGCAACAGTGAACCATTGGGCTGTGAGGCGTAGGGGTCATAAGGAGCCACGAAATCAGCTGCAATTACTGCTATGTAGAAAATTAACAGCAAAATTGCCCCAAATCGTGCCAAAGGATTTCTCTTCAGTCGTCGCCACCAATCCATAGTAGTTAGGAGTTAGGAGTTATAAGTTATGAGTTATGAAACTTTTATCTTAATTCATAATTCATGATTAATAATTCTCAACTCTCCACTCCTATACAGACGCGATTAATCGCGTCTCTACTCCTAACTCCTAATTCCCAACTCCTAACTTCTCTAAATACCGTTGTTGTTCTTGCTGTTGTTTCTCGTGTTCCACAACAAACACATTTGAGTAGAGATTAGCCAGAATTTGTTTTCCCTGCTGTGTCAGTGATAGATAATGCAGTCCCTCTTGGATATAAGGATAGACGCCATTCCAGTAAAACTTAGCGTAGTTATTCCGTAAATCAGCAGGGGTTTTATAGCCCAAAACCTTATTTACACCAGTTTCTTCAAACTCGTAAAATAAAGAAGTAATTTTCTTCAGGTAACGTGGGTCGCTTAATTGCCCAATCAAATCAGCAGCACGTACTAAACCCGCAAAGCACTTTGTATCTTGATGATCTTCTGCCGCAGGTACAGGAAATCGAGTCAATTCAATATTGCTCTTAATCGCCTCAGCATCTATTAACTTGTGACCTCCAAAACGCTCATCAATAAAAAGCTTGGCTCTATCAACATGATACGGCGTCAGACTGGCATCAGAAGCGCCAGGAGCTACTGAAATCATTTTGCCATTTTTACCTGTGGCATATAAGTTTGCTGTCTCTCGGTCTTGTCGGCAAACTCCCTTAACGTAGCCAATATCATGAGACACTAAGGAAATGATACAATGCAGCCAGTCTTCACTGGAAACACCGCCTTCCCTAATGTGTTTGCCACGTAAGATTTCTTGCCCCACCAGGGTGACAAGGACTGTGTGTTCAACATTGTGATAAAGGGCGTCGCTATTGGCAATGTTTTCCAAAGCCATGTTACCAGCCCAGGCGATAATGTCCTGATAATCATTTTTGAAGCAGCCGTAGGTGCGACGGTAACCTTCTCGAATTTCATTTACAAAGGCATCAATTAAAATTTCAGTGGCATTGAACATATCTGGTTACTCTGGCTAAATACCAATTATTTATTGATTTGATTGATTTCAAAATTCCATAATCAGGGCCACCCTTGCTGGAATTTAACCTCTTTACTTCTAGGATAGAGGCTTAAAAACCCGATTATTTCATTGATCCTCCCCTCCAAGGGCAGGCTGGGTAGGAAAGGTTCATCAAATTCATGTGAATTTAGGACAATACATTTTGCTCCTTTGTAACTCACGTATAGCTGTGGACGCTAGCTTGTCCTATGCCTAAATTACATGGTAGAGAATGGTTTCCTGATGACACAAAGGCTTCAGAGGAATTATCGATGACGTACAAAAATATTTATTTGATATAACTTTATACATAAAAGGCTGGATTTGAAATTAGATCAATCTAGATTAGCTTCACTAGTTTTTCATATCTAACCATTGGTTGACGGTGATCTAAATACATATAGTGTGTGACCTTGAGTAACTTGATGATATGAGATAATTTTTGTATCATAATTTACATAAACTTTTTAAACCTTTTTTGTTAGTAATTACTTTTAGCAAGCTTGTTTTATTATATACGTTGATATCTAAAAGACATTTACTATGAAATGCGTCATAGTTGATATGAAGTAAATAAACTTCAAGTTTTCTTAAGAAAATACCAAAATTGGTATGCATAGACAGAAAGTGGAGGTAGGACTGTGAGCGATGAAAGTGTTTCAGAAGTCGAGGTGAATAAACCTGTAACATCTGAAAATGCTAGCTTTTTGAGCAAATCACATCAAAAACCAACCAGGGCATGGTTGAAGCCATTGTTACTAGGTGCTGGTTTAGGAATCGCGATCGCCTTTGCTGGGATGGCTGTATTAAATCGTCTTCCATCCCGTCAACAAAGCGCGGTAGCGGATAAAAAAGTTAACCCAGCAATGACAGTTACCATCGCCACAGTAGAAACCGCCCGTGTTTTTCGTACCCTCAAAACTACTGGGACTGTAGCAGCACGCGATTTAATTCCAGTTTTACCGCAGACAAACGGCTTACAAATCAAAAGCATCCCCGAAAATGTAAAAGAAGGGGCTTTTGTTACAAAAGCCCAAGTATTGGCGGTGTTGGATGGTTCCGTATTGCAAAACCAGATTAGCCAAGCCAAAGCAGATATGGAATCAAAACAAGCAGATTTAGCAGCCAAGCAGGCAGATTTGGCATCAAATAAAGCCATAGTCCAGCAAAAACAAGCAGATTTAGCTCAAGCTAAGGCGAAGTTAGAAGAAGCAGTGAAGAATTATCAGCGCTATCAACAACTGGCTGACTCTGGGACGATTAGTAAACAAGAACTCGATACTCGTTCCTACGCTGTGAAAACTGCCACAGAAGTTGTGAATCTATCCCAAGAAAATGTGCGTAGTGCTCAGGCTAATATCGGCAGCGCCCAAGCTATCATCAACAAAGCCAAAGCCGATGTCAAGTCGCTTCTCGAAATTAAAAATTAAAAATATAAAATTAAAAATTGCAAT
>NZ_CAXTNP010000472.1:0-3644 GCF_964245575.1 uncultured Nostoc sp.
AGGTAATTTCTGTCTCTTCTTACAACTTTATCCTGGAAGCTTTATTCTATGCAGCCTCATATTAAATTGGTATAATACCTTTAACAACTCTGGAATCGCTGTAATTTCATTGGACTTTTCATTGACTTTCACCTGTCCTAGTACTAGTTTATTTACAGTTGCCCATGCACTCACCATCACAATTGCGCTTTGAGCGCTACTTTTATCGTAAGAACCACGTAAGGTTTTCCCGTCAAGTGCGACAACTTCACCATTAGTTATCTTAGTTATGGATTTCATCCAATCAAGAAAACATGACTGGAACTGCTGGGGATAAATTTTAAGCAAATACCCGTGCAAATGTATCGTGTGACGGAATGCCATTCGGGAGTTATAAAAATGTTTTTAACCATTCATACTTCGCACAACCATAAGTCTCTATTCCCACCCAACCATCTGCCCCACAAATCACTGCACAGATAGCAATCGTCATGATATCAATTAAATTGTGTCGTTTAGTGCGGTCTATTCGTGGGTCTTCTATTCCCAAAAAATGGTCAGCAATCGTGATTTTTGGTTTGAGCTTCATCGAATGAGAATAAGAATGGAATTCTTCTTTGGACCAATTGTTAAAATACCATATTTAATCAAGGGCAGCCGTCCTAACTTTTCACGGCACCTGTAAAAGTCACTTTAGTCGGTTAGCGATCGCGTAACCACCTGCCTTCTTGCGATCGCATAATTTTAGTAGGGCAAACGCTGATCTTCTTGTGACTCCTAGTCATTAATTTAAAACTATTGAGAATTAAACTGTGAGAAAACCTATGTTAATTGGTGGTTTTAGAACTGACCGTGAAAAGTCAGGCAGCCGATGGCTGCCTCTAACTCCCTCCTCATAATGATTATCAATTTCATATAAAGTGAGATTTTATTTCCTCAAAGCCTTATGTAGTTGGAGTATTGGTATTTTTCATCCTTATTCCGCCTTGTCAATATTTAGATGCGTTTGCCCTGGTCAAATAATCGCTTTTTGTATTTCATCTTTAGCTCAGATATTGCTTGCCTAACTAGAGATTCTGGCAACAATTCTTTAAAAGGTAGCCCTAAACTTTGGCTAAATTTCTCCTTAAGGATTTGTACTCGTAATGTCACAGTAGTAGTTATCGTATGTGCTTGCTCGTTTTAAAGAAAGTATTCCATGAACGAGCTTTGCTTTTTCTACCTCCACAAATTTTTGGGCAATCCTACATCATCTCTCCTTCGGCGATCGCAGTTACTCATAGCATTACTGCACTCGTAGGTTATTAAAGCTGTAGCCCTTACCCCACATAGCTTAGAGCTTTTGTTAGTGCCATTCAGCCTTGAGCAAAGCTTTTGAAGCACTAGACGCTAAGATCCACAGTCTTGCTAAATCGTTCTCTGCTATTGTTGTGTCTTCCCTGTTGGCTCTGCGTTGCGCGTCTGCAATCACAGTGAACAATTTTTGAAGACAATTGCGTACCTCCGTTCTACTCGGCTGATTGCGAAATGGCTCTAGTAAAGTAGTATTTAATACGGCAATTCTACCCAATAATCCTAAAGTTTCTGCATTAGTAGCGGATGTTGGTGTTGGAAAAAATAACACATCAACAAATCTAGTTTCGTCCGTTACTTCCCTATTCGTTCTTACTTCCCCAAAAGGAGCTAGTAATTCTTCTAGAAACTGTTTGGCAAATTTATCGTGTGGTTGTTGGGTCATTTTTGAGCGCGACAGTTTATTATATTTGATTGTTTCAGATTCGGTGGTAGGCTGTTAGTCCACCTTTTCCATCAACACTCGCTTGGCAGCATCAGCACTTTATCTACTCCTCGAAACAGCAGGCGCGACCGTTGATTCAGCCACGCCTTCTAATTTTCTTACGCTGCTACCAACTCCCGACGAACTTGCGGCAGTTCAATCGGAGCAGTTGCCCTGGACAGTCCTTCTACAGCCTCTTTCACACTCCGATACTGGACTCCATCGCCACAGCGCCAATAGTAGGTCTTCGGGTCGTTTTCCCATAACTCATCAGCGTTTCTGACCTTGAAGACAATTCCCAAGAACTCACCATCTAGATATACGTTATGAGCCGTCTGAAGGTCAGTGCGTCCTACATAGGTCAGTCGGTAGCCGTCTACTGGCGTACACAGGTCTTCTGCACGAGTCCCGCGATACCCACAGTTACCGCACCCATGCCCTTCGCAGTCTGGACAGATGGCAGCAGGCATATTCCACTTCGGCAGGGTGAAATCCCATTCAGTTGGTGGCGTTAATATTCGAGCCTTGTGAGAGATATAACAACCAGCGTGACCGATTACTTTATCAGGATAGTATTGGACGCTCAACGATAGCCAGTCACAATCACCCAACAAGCCAATTTTCTCAGAAGCTTGTCTCAATTTCTCATCTTCCTTGTGATTGCGCTCTACTGGAGCAGAAAGACTCGCTTTTACCTCTGCAACAGCGCGTTTGAAAGATTGTTTGTGATATCTAGCATAGCCGTGGGTCATTTTCACCCAAACCGTAGTGTCATCTTCACTAATCCAGATAGTTACTACATCTTCGGGCTGGCACTCTTTTGAATAGTCCGACTGATTGACGATAGTTGCAATGATTTGGCGATCCTGTGTGGTTAACGGATCTTTTGTTGGCGTAGGGGCTGAAAGTTGTGTCATCATTAGAAATACCTCTTGTTTGGGGTAAAAAGGCGATCGCTGTGTTTACCAGACGTGGGCGATCGCTTTTGTTATGTGTGCAAACAACGTTGTGGTTTACCGCAACGCTCTCAAAAAGATTTGGCGTAGCCTCATATTTCTAAATTTCAGTTATTGTCTAGCAAGAATTCACAACACAAGGCTGTAGAGAAGGTATTGAGCGGTTGCCCTCTATAAAACCCATTTGGGATCTATCTAACAAGTTGCAAGTCTTTTAAGCATCAGGCGAACAAAACAAAGATTAAGCTTGGCGGTGGCATTATCAAGAGTGCGCTCAAAATTCTTGACTAAACTTTTACACCTTTCCATCCAAGAGTTGGTTCTTTCTATCACCCATCTAGCTTTGACTGGGACAAAGCCTGTTTTTCCTTCCTTTGTTTTCTGAGTTCTTGACGGTTTAGGTGAGTGTTGAAACTTAATCTTGGTCATAATAGCTGGATAAATTTTCAACTCCTCCTCCTCTAGTTGCTTTGGATGATATCCATTGTCAAGAAGGATAGTAATCTTGGGAATGTTGACAGGTTTAGATTTGAAGTAGTCAATCTTGTATGACAACATTTCAAGTAATCCCTGATCGTCAGATACATTGGCTTTGGTGCAATGACTAAAAAAAGGAAACCCCAAAGTATCCACCCCTAAATGCCTTTTAATACCGTTTGTAGACTTGTAAAAACAAAATCCCTTCGACTCTACGCTAGCATTACAAGTGTTTTTCACCGCTTGGGAGTCAATAATAATCAAGGTTGTCCATTTGGCTTTTTTTTTACCTGCTGGCGAACTTGCTCATGCAACGCATCCCTAATCCTCTCAATTACCTTTTCTGCTCGCCACTGTTTGTAATGCCAAAATACTGTTGAGTAGGGCGGTAAGTCTAACGCTTAAGGGACTTCCAAGGAATAAAATCACCAAGTACAATAATGATAATCATTGTT
>NZ_CAXTNP010000473.1:0-3632 GCF_964245575.1 uncultured Nostoc sp.
CCCCAGTCCCTATTCCCCATTCCCCATTCCCCATTCCCTATTCCCCATTCCCGGTATGCAAAGTTTTCACCCATTTTAGGCGCTTTGGTCTTACCGACATCCGGGCAGTAGTACTGCTCATAACGACTAACCAGTGCAACATATATAAACTGCCACGCAGGGTTTGCACCAGCATCAAAAAATATGTAGAAAGTGGGAATTTCGGATCTTGACGTATGCGCCTTAAACCTGTAAACATGCCTACCATCGACATAGAAATGGACAAGCCTGTGATGGGACTTAACATTGGTGGACGATGACGAGCGATCGCCATTAATAAATCTGGGACTGCTGCTGTCGGCAAGATATACATAATCAGCATAAAAATCAGCAAATCCCAGCTTTTGCGCGTTCCCATGCGGTTTTTGAGAATTAAATCCCAATAATCCAAATAGCGCTGATAACCGCCTTCTGCCCAACGGTTGCGCTGATGCCAGAGTGAAACTGCACTTGTCACTCCTTCTTCTTGCACTGCTGGATGGAAAACACACTCAATATCCCAGTTATCTAAATGTAAGCGGATTGTCAAATCCAAATCATCGGTAATGGTTTCTTCATTCCAGCCACCGCAGCTTTCCAAGGCTGAACGCCGGACAAATTGACCATTGCCGCGCAGTTCGCCAATGCCACCAAGGGCGGTTCGCTGTTGCTGAAACCAAGTATCAAGTGCCATTTCGGCCATTTGACCCTTAGTCCAAAAGTTTGTTTTAGCGTTGGCGATCGCTTTTCGTACCTGCACCGCCCCCACCTTTTCTCTTTGAAATAAAGGTATTACCTGTTGCAGTAAGTCTGGTGTCACTTGGGCATCAGCATCAAATACTGCTATAATATCGCCCTTTGTCAGAGGCAATACCTGATTCAACGCTCCCGATTTGCCACCACTAGCTTCTGCTGAACGCCTTAGTACTTTCAGTTGGTCATGTTTCTGTTGGAGTTCTGCTAATAAACGTGGCGTGCTATCACTGCTGTGATCGTCAATTATCCATACTTCGTACTGCCCACCTGGATATTCCAGATTACAAAGATTTTTAACTAATTTAGCAATTACCGCTTCCTCATTTTTCGCAGCCACTAATACAGATACAGAGGGCAAATCTCCCTGTATTTCTTTTGGATAACGACGGGATTTAGTAAACACTACCACCAAGGCATGAAATCCTAGAATGGTGGTCAGTCCTAGAATAAATATAGAAGCCCAAGAAACTAAATGTAGAGCGATCGTGCTACTCCAGACGATAGTCAAGACTAGAGCCGCTTTGCGTCTACGACCTTGAAACCGGGGTGTTAGAGACACAGGATCTGTCTCTAACCCTGACTCCTCATTTGCTGATAGGTCAGACAACAAGGAGTTGAGCGGATCAAGCTCTTGATAAGAATCTTCTTCGGGCCAGGAATTCGCTGGCATAGGTTAGGTTGCTTGATTCAAAAACCAGTATTTGTCTACAGTTAGTAATTTTACGGACAAATATCCCTAAGCTACTTTTCCCGATATTAATCGGAATGGGCAAACTGCAATACCCGCTATCCCTAAGCCAAAAGCTGCTGGGACTACCTTTGTTGTCACCGCCACTCTGCGTAATTACCTCGTATTAACCACGTTTGCTACTCTTAGACAGAGGCTTGATTCCTTTGATAGCCATTTAGGCAGGAAGCTTGTAGAGTAGGACTTTCTTCAATGAGAACTCCGTTTTGGGCAAAGTAATAACAAGGTAGTAGCAGCTCGTTGTTGGGAGAAACAGCAATAATAACATCCACTACTTTACAGTGGGAATTTTTAGTGTTATTTTCCCCAGCTTCTATAAAAGTTAATGCAGCATTATTCTAACCGAAATTTTAATATTTCTTAGCAGTAACTTCATTTTTGGGGCATGGGTCATTGGGCACAAGAGGCAGAGGTGCAAAGGGGCAGAGGGTCAGAGGGGAAAAACTTACTGCAACTTCTCCTCTGCTCCCCTGCTTTCCCCCATTCCCCACTATGTGCTTTATACACATCTTTTGGGAATACTAGTAACATCCACTAATATCCCCAGTTGGCATATTTAACAATGTCTATTGACCAACTCCAGCCTGCCACTCAACAACAAGCCAGTGTTTACTTACCTTATATTCAGGGCGCTAGGCGCAATTTCTTACCCTATGCCATGAGTCTTTATCAAAAAGGGGTCTTGGAGGGACACCGGAAGATAGAAGCCAGTGAACATGTTCCCTTTGTTGCCTCTTGGAATGTTGCAACTTTACCCTCAGACTTAACCCGTTGCCGAATCCAGTTTGATGGCAATGCTGAACTGAGTTACGAACTGATGATGGCTAGTTTCGAGTTTATTAATTTTTTAATTGAAGTTATGGATAATTATAAACGTCATCGTGCGACCGATTTTTCACAACCGTTTTATCGCAAGCTACTACGTATAGACGATTGATTAAACTCAGCCGGACTTTTGCAAGTTCGGCTTCTCTTTAAACTCAAAATCTCAAAAGCCTAACCCTCATTCCAATGCACTGAGATTCATTTAAATTTTTTCTCCAGCATGATTTATTATTTCCAAGCTTCTGATGTAAGTTTCATAGACAACAAAAAACCTTATTAGTCGCTATTTTTATTCTTGCGTTTACGGTGCGTGTCGGAGACCGCATCATGAACCAATTTGAATTTCGTTTCATTTTGAGAAGATGTTTAAATTGTTCTAAGGTTTAGCCTGAGCCACTCCGTAAATTCTTCACGCCCTAAATCACCAGCCGCTAACAGCAAGACAACACGCTCCTGTTCTTCGATCAAAGCATCAATTTCCATCCCATTTAAAACAAGAAATATTTCCATAGCTGCGTGACTAGTCCGCTTATTACCATCAAGGAAAGGATGATTTTTGCTCAAAGAGAAGCCCAATGCTGAAGCCTTTTCAATAATTGTGGGATATAAGTCTTTTCCACCAAAAGTCATCTTCGGTTGTGCTACAGCAGACTCTAAGCTACCCAAATCGCGTATACCTAATGCGCCTCCAGACTGCTCTATAACCTGACGATGCAGATTTAGGACTTCCACCACCGTCAGGTAACGTATCATGCTAAACGTCGGTACAATTCGGCATTTTTCTTCAGCACATAGTTGGCTGCTTGAGCAAACTCGCTCGTCGGCTGACTGAGCCAGTCTTCTATCCTGGCACGTAACAAATCTTCAAGTGAGATACCACTCTCTTGTGCTATTGCTTGCAGCTTTTGCAATTGTTCATCGGAAATGTCGAGCGTGATGGAAGCCACAGCCATTACTCCTTAAATGCTAGGAAAGTGTAGCATTCTTAGTATTTTATCGGTCTTATACCAATTCTCTATGAAAATGCACAGAATAAAACACTTGAAACTCCATGCCAGACAAGGTAATTATTCTATGCAGGCTCACATAGATTTGGTATTAGACAAGCATCGCCTAATTACACAATAGTAATCTTTTCAACATCAGTGTGTCGCTGAATAGCCCGTCAAGTCGCTTCTCGAAATTAAAAATTAAAAATATAAAATTAAAAATTGCAATCATTGTGGGCTGCTGAACCCACCACTGATTGTAGACCACTGAAATCTTTGATTTCAGTGCTTGCTCG
>NZ_CAXTNP010000474.1:0-3538 GCF_964245575.1 uncultured Nostoc sp.
GGGGAGCAGGGGGCAAGGGGGAGAAGAATTAATAACCAATACCCCATGCCCAATACCCCTTTATCAAACAGTTGCGATCACTACCCCAAGCCATCCAGCAAAGTTTTGCTGCTGTGTGGAGTCAGGATGCTCAACAGGCTTTACCTGATACCGAGTGGGACGTGGTGAAGCGAGGATGATGGAATAGGTACGCAGTTCGTCTTGGTGGAAAACTGCGACTTCAATTTTATCGTTTGGTTGGTAATCTTTGAGGCGATCGCTTAAGCCACCCGCCATTAGCTTAATCCCATCAATTGCTAGTAATTCATCACCTGCATCAATTCCCCCTATTTGTGCAGGTGAACCAGTTTCCACAAACTTAATAATCTCCCGCCCATTCTCTGTATTTATTCTCACACCCAAGTAAGGTTCTTCCTGCTGATCGGCTACCAACTGCAAGCCAAAGGGTTCTAAATACTGATTCAAAGGCAAATCGTCAGTGCCATCAATGTAGCGTTTAAAGAAATCAGTCAAATCGATTTCAGCTACAGATTCTATAACTTCCTTCAACTGTTCTGGGGTATAGCCAATTTCAGCTTGCCCAAATTGCTGCCACATTTTCAGCATCACGTCATCGAGGGAGCGCTGATTGTCGTGAGTAGAGCGAATCAGTAAATCCAGCAACAACGATATCATTTCTCCCTTTAAATAGTAGGAGATTTGGGAATTCCCGCTATTGGCATCCGGGCGATAGAGTTTGATCCAAGCATCAAAACTCGACTCGGAAACGGGTTGTACCTTGCGCCCCGGTGTCGTTTCATATCTAGTAATTTCCTTGCCCAAGTTATTCAAATACGACTTAACATCAAAAATTCCTGCCCGCAAAGGAATTAACAAGTCGTAGTAACTAGTAGTCCCCTCACAAAACCACAATGATGGTGTGTAGTTTTCCTGGTCATAATCAAAAACCTCTAATGCTTTTGGGCGAATTCGCTTGACATTCCACAAGTGAAAGAACTCGTGTGCTACCAATTGGATAAAGCGATTGTACTTATCCTGAGCGCGAAATCCAAAACGCTGGTAAATTAAGGAGCAAGAGTCCTTATGCTCCAAACCGCCAAAAGCTTGGCTAAATAAATGTAGTAGAAACACGTATCGTTCATATGGCAAACCGCCGAACATCTGCGCTTCTACCTGAATAATTTTTTGAATATCAGCAATCATCTGCTGGGCTTGGAGATTTCCTTGCCCCCAGATTGCCAGTTCATGGGGTTTTCCCAAAACCTCAAAATTATACAATTGGTGGCGACCAATCTCAAAGGGAGTATCAACAAGAGTATCAAAATCGCCAGCCAAAAAAGTATTTTTTTCCTCAACAACCGATGGCAAGGCAGTAGTTACCTGCCATTCCGGGCGTGGTGGTACGATAGTGACGCGAATGGGTTGCTTCTCCTGGCCCGTTATTCTAAAAAATAGTGCCGCACCGTTAAAATAACCGTGGGTAGCATCTAAGTGATTTGTCCGTACCGATAGCTCATTCGCAAAAATGCGGTAACGTACAGTTAATTCTGAAACAGCCTTTTTGTCTACCTGCCAGTGATTTTTACTGATCTTCCGCCAAGGTAAAGGCTTACCCTCTGTAAAAGCCCTAAAATCCTGTAAATTCTTGGCGTATTCGCGGACTAAGTAGGAACCGGGTGTCCACACCGGTAGTTTTAAATCGAGAATCGGCGAGTGGTAATCCACAAGGCGTAAAGTCACCTCAAACAGATGAGTTTCTGGTTGAGACATTGCCACCAGGTAATGAATCGTTGGCCCGGTTTCCCGAACATAGATATTGGGACGAGTTGCTGTTGCTTCAGTCATCTTGTGTGCTGAGTTAAAACTCAATGGTTAATGGGATTGGTGATTTCTCCTATCATGACAAATTCGCCTTTTAACTTTTGACTTCAAATCGAGACGGCGGCTATTTGCTGCGGCTGGTAGTCAGAACCAAGTTTGTTGGCACAAAACCCAGTATCCCGTACTTGATTTGGTTCAATTGTTTTTCCCCAGTCTAAAGGAGCCACTAGATACTGTATCGCTCCTTGCTGTTTAAAATCTGCGTTCCAAGAGTTATTAATCTTAGCTTGATTCATCTTAAATGCCAGTTGCCAGTTGTTAACCTTGGTATTACCCTGATTTGTAATTTTGAAGCTGATACAAAATCCAGTTTCCCAGTTGGAATTGATGTCAGTAGTGACTTTTAGTTGAGTAGTACTAGTAGGAGATGGGGAGACAGAAAAAGTAGCAGCTGGGGAAACAGGAGGATTACTCGATTGATCTGGCAGTTGGACTTGTACCAGTGGGAGCAGTTGGGACAGTAATTGCTGCTTAGATAGATCAACACTTTGCCAATCATCCAATAAAATTCCGCCTGTATCACTACTATCAGGATTCCAACTCCAGTAAGTAAAGCTCAAGTTATTTTTTTGAATGTATTTCACCAACTCATTTTGCCAAATTCCTTCTTTGGAATTTAAGTCTACTTGCCGTCCCCCAAACTCTCCAATCAAGATGGGAGCAATATTCTGACTAGCGATATAGTTAAATCCTATTTGCCAGCGATCAATCAGATTCTTAGGAAAGTTAGAGGCAGAAAAGTAGGGCTGATTGTACACCCCAGCGCCGTACTCATGAGGAGAATAGACTAGCTTATGAGAACGAGATAAACGTACTGGGTAGCGTTTCACACCTTCTAAATTTCCACCATGCCAATGCTGTGGCAGTTTTTGACTGGGGACATTCTTTTCTACTCCTTCAACAACAATTAGCCAATTAGGATTAACACTGAGAATCGCATTGCCTGCGCGTTCTGCTGCTAATCGCCAGTCAGTATTGATGTTGTTATCACCCCAGCTAGCTTTCCCGTGAGGTTCATTTTTTAAGTCTGCGCCAATAACGTTAGTTTGATTCTTGTATCGGATTGCTAACATTGTCCAAGTATCGATCCAGTCTGCTTCGGTAAAGCCGTCTCCATACCACAATTCTGGAATTTGCTGGTCGTTGAGGCGGTGGCTGTCGAGGAGGATTAGCAATCCTTGACGTTCCGCTTCCTGAATAACTAAGTCCATTACCTCCAAGGGGGTTTTAGCTTCAAGTTCTTGGTTGCTGCCAATTCCAAAGCCAATGCCACTCACATTAAGCGATCGCAATGCTGCCACAGAATAAGGTAACCGGATGACGTTATATCCTAAGTTTTTAATCTGTGCCAGCATTTCTTTATAATCTCGTTTCCATAAACCGTGAGGGGCGTGCGTATCAGTTTCCATACCAAACCAATTAACACCTCTGATCAATACAACCTTGCCTTTGGCATCCACAATGCTTCTACCAATTGTTGAAAGTGGTAGCTCTATTGGCATCGCAGCCCTAGAACTATCTAAATGAATACTAGCAGGTGATTTAGTCAGGATAATTACTAAAAATACTACTAGACTTAGAGAAAATATCAGTAATTGCTTATGTAATCTCAATGTTCTTGGTTTATTTTTCTCGACAAATTGCATACTATTATTAC
>NZ_CAXTNP010000475.1:0-3509 GCF_964245575.1 uncultured Nostoc sp.
TAGGACATCAACAGATGATAAAACTTAGACACAAAAAGACTTTTCACCCAGTCCCTAGTCCCCAGTTCCTTGCTATAATATGAATTTGATTTAAGCATACACCAAAGGAGGTTGAGATGAGTCGTCTTCTTTATGAAAATTCAGTGTCATACAAAGGATATCTCATCATTCCATTTGTTTTTGGGAAAGTAGATAATTACGATATTTATTCGTATAAATTGCTATCGGAGTTTGGGCACAAAAGCCAATTTCATAAAGCAGAAAATCCAGCAGGAATCTATGGAAGTAGCGTTAGTAATATCGTTGATATTGCTAAAGAACATATTGATCAAAATTCAGAGTTGATTAGTCACAGAGATAATTTTAAATCTCGCTACATTTACCAAAACAATTTGATAATTATTTCCCAAGAAGGAGACAAATATTTTTATGATCATTATCCACCAGAGTTATTGAATAATATTGCAGCTCCAAAATTATTCCAATCTGAATATGAATGTCTGAGTTGGATTAAGCGAGGACTTAATGGGCAACATCTGCGGCAAAGGGCTATTTGAAGAAGGCAGAAGTTCTTGAATTTTGAATTGATTTCTCCCTCATCCCCCATTTCCTATTCTCCATCTCCCATTTCCTATTCTCCATCCCCCATTCCCTACTTTCTTTGATTTTTATTTGCTCTAGACTCGACCTGAATGCACCTTTATCGGATCATGAAGAATGATTAAGAAAAACGAGTATAGACAAACATGATAAAAATGCTAGCTGAAAACTTGATTGGAATTGAGACAATATTGCAAATTAATTGGGTTTGGTTAAATGCCAGCTTGCAGTTTGTTAGTTGGGGAGTTTTTTCACTTTTACTCGCTGAGGTGTTGAGAGACAGCTATCATGCTTTGTGTCACCAAGTCAATTGGCTTGCTAAATGGCACAATAAGCACCACATGGCCTATCGCCGCGATTTATCAATAGTTTCCCTGAAAGTTTACCAAGAATCCCAACTCTATCACGACATTTTAGAGTCGAGTCTACTGTTAATGGTATTGGTAGTCATTGCCTTAATTGTCCAGCAAATGGGGTTATGGCTGGGAGTAGCTTATGGTTGCACTTTCTTGTATGGCGCCTCTGTGCGGTATTTTCAGGGAAAAATTGATACAGACTACAACCACCTACCCGGCCCTTTAGAGACAATACCATCCATTTGGTGGGTGAATCGGTCTTATCATTGGCGGCATCATTTTGATGATGTCAACGCTTATTACAGTGGTGTCTTTCCTCTAGTGGATAAAATTCTTGGTACAGGGCTGTCTCTCAAGGGTAAAACCATCGCTTTAACCGGAGCATCAGGAGCGTTGGGACAAGCATTAGCGGCTGAACTTGTAAAGAATAATGCTAAAGTTGTGGCGTTAACCACTAATCCAGAAAAATTAGTAGAGCAAGTTGGGGTGAAGGTGGTTCCTTGGCAGTTAGGTAATGAAGCCGAACTGAGAAATAGTTTAGAGAAAGTAGATATTTTAATTATCAACCACGGAATCAATGTCTACGCCAGCCGCACCTCAGAGGCTATTAACTCTTCTTATGAGGTGAATACCTTTTCAGCATTGCGGTTGATGGATATATTTTTGACAACTGTAACAGGGCCACAAGCAAAAGCAACCAAGGAAATCTGGGTGAATACTTCTGAGGCTGAGGTTTCTCCAGCACTGAGTCCGCTTTATGAACTCAGCAAGCGATCGCTAGGAGATATTGTTACCCTCAAGCGTTTGGACGGGGATTGTGTCATTCGCAAGTTAATTCTTGGGCCATTTAAGAGTCAACTTAATCCTTATGGAGTGATGTCTGCACAGCAAGTTGCTCGTGCTATCTTATTTTTCGCCCGACGAGACTTCCGAAATATCATTGTGGCAATAAATCCTCTTACTTATCTGCTGTTCCCCTTAAAAGAAACTAGTACCTCGCTATACTATCGAGTCTTCAGCCGAACAGCGAAAAGTGAACAGGATTTACGCAAACAATAGCTAAAACCCTAATTTTCAGGTAGGGGCAATTCATGAATTGCCCCTGAGTGCATGTAGTTTTGCGTAGGCGTAGCCCCCCGTTAAGTAACTGCAAATTCGGTATACTGTCTGATATCGGCTGGTTGAAAGGCGAGAACAATTTGATTTTTAGGAATACCAGCGTTAACCAGTTCGTTGGCTATACCGTATTCTGTACCGTCTCTTTGAATCCAGATTTTGCAGTTGATAATATCAAGATGGATTAAGCAACCATGCACCCCTTGATTATTTTCCCAGCCTAATGTTAGTAGCAGGTAATGGTTGGCGGTTTGGTCTATAATTAGTTGTCTTTCTAGTTCTCCGTAAGCGTAGGGGAGTTGGACGTATTCGGTTAATATTTTTTGAATGATTTGGCGATAATTATCTAAGGTATCCATTGCAGTACCACCTCTCGTTTTGAGTCGAAGACAAGTAAACAAAGGCGTTGATTTTCTAATAAGATTTTACCAATTCGTTCTTGAAATAGTTCTGAGTAGGTTTCTTGACGAATAGCCAGAGACAAGCGGCGGTCAGGTTCTAAGCGAGTGAGAATTCAGTGGCATCTATCCATAATGTATTGGATGAATATGGCTTAGACTCATACGAATTTCGCTTATATGCTCATATAGTTCGTAGAACAGGGGGTAAACCTGAAGGAGTCTGTTTTGCCAGTCTTCGCAAGACAGCAGAGATTTGCAAAATGAGTATGCGTAAGGCACAGCAGGCAATAAAAGTTCTTATCAAAGCTAATTTGGTTACGCAAACGAAACGGACAGGACGGACAGATGAATATCGAGTTACTCCTGTCAGCGATTGGGTTTCTAAAGACCAGCTAGATCAAATACGCAAGACGATTAAAACTGCGAAGGATTCGTCTGCTGATTCAGACCTCGATACTGAGATAGGGATAGAAAAGGAGTAATTTATATCCCCAAAACAAAAAAAGGGATAAGCCAAAAGTCTATCCCCAAAAAATCAACTATACTTTCCACGGTCATAATTTAACGTTTTGTCATTCTGACCAACCTTCAACTTCAGTCGGGATAGAATGCAAAAAATTTAAACTGATGCAAAACCAGTAAACTGTCTCACATGAGGTGATCTAAAACCTAAAACAATATCCGTTTTTGGTACTCCTAACTCTACTAATTCATTAGCAACACCTTCCTCAGTCAAATCTCTTTGAATCCAAATTTTTCCATCCTTAATATCAACATGAATCACTGAACCATAAGTCCGTTTTTCACCTTCCCAACTTAGATGAACTACTAAATAGCTATTTCGTTCACAATCAAAAATTAACTTTTTTTCTGTTTCTTCAGGTAAATGATTTTCTGTATGTCTTCCTAATACAGTTTTGACTAATTCAGGATAATTTATTCCTTCCATAAAACAATCTCCTGTTTAAGACTTTCAAATATTATAGGAATCATATTTGATTTCTGAAAAAGGTTACGAGATAATACGGAGGAACGT
>NZ_CAXTNP010000476.1:0-3507 GCF_964245575.1 uncultured Nostoc sp.
TTCTCAAGTTTGCTTCCATCTATTATATGTAGCTTCATATTAAATTGGTATAAGTAGGTTGCTATACTCAGAAAGTATTTTCCAGCAGCATTCGGTTGCCGAGCCAGTGACATCAAACGCAAAAATGTATCTGGGTCGATAGATTTGGTGGTCGCAGGTATTGATGAACAGCCTGTCGTCAGTGCCTCAAAAACAATCCACGATTTGAAACTGACAGGTGCATCTAATAGTACTTGACACATCTCAGTGAATACTTGTGCTGGCACCTCAATACATTCTCCATTAGAACGTTCTGGATACCCTTGAACAATCTTGAGCTTGTATCCGTCGCGTAGTGATGCATCCTGTACGCCAACGTAAAGTAATTTGATATCTCTTGAAACGAAGGGAATATTTTTAGCAGTGAGATGCTTTGGCATACACGTAATTGCAATGAATATGATCGCAACACATGTTACGATCATAATTCGACAGTTTGACCAGAAAATAAATTTGCCCAAGCTATACCTCGGCGATACCAAAAGATACGCATCAGTAAAAAAATCATTCCACTAACCGTAGCAGAGTACGTGTTAGACGGCTCCGGCACTGTAGTTACGGTGGCTTTTTTCATCGTCCAGCCCCATGATACACCTTTATAGACAGTGAGTTCATTTGAAGCATTAGCTATGACGGGATAGAGGTTGGCATTCCATGTAACTGGATTTTTTGTCGCTATGCTACTCTGATCTCGCCTGGAGAAATCATAGAAATTAATCTGACTAGCCAGAAGACCTGATGTCATGTTAGGCACAGTACAAGAATAAAATGGCTGATTGGCAGCGTTGCCGCAAGCCGGATTAACAGCATTATCGAGATAGGGTGATGTCTTTCCTGCTAACGGGAGATTGGTATCCACCACTTGTACCCATTGAAGGTATTGTTTAAGACTTAATGCAGTACCTTTATCAAATAGCGCTGTGATTCGGGCACCACCAACTGATCCTTTAAAGCCAGCGTTGTATGAGTTAACTGTTAGTGTCCCACCAGTTCCCGTATTGGCTGTCCAACCTACTGGAAGCAATGAAGTATTCAGTGAACTTGCTGATACGGTGTTTGATGGAACTAGACGCACCACAGCACTGCCATCAGGCGAAAGCGCAAAATCAGCCGCTCGCACACAAGAAGATGATACTACTACGTTAAAAGTAATAAGAGTTATACAAGTAGCTAGATCAATATTTTTCATTTTCTATTCTTAAGCAGCTTTCAATGATGATAGGAGCGTCAGGATTGCTGACAGCTAAATTTAATAATCAGTTTGAATAATATCATAGGTAAAAATAGCACTAGTAACTTTACATACGCTTCAAAATATACTATGTATTCTATTTTATTTGTATTATATAGCAATACTCTGGACAATTTTTAGTTGAGGGAATAGACAGGAAAGCTATCGAACCATTAAGGTGCTGATTAGAACAAAACTTGCACCGACTCGATAGCCATATGGAAATAGGGTAATTTTTGCTCCTGGTAACTGCTCTAGTAGCGCTCGGTCTCGCTGAACATCAATGCCTAAGCCACTACCTAAGATTGCTAAGATTCTCACCGGATATTTTAGAGGTTTAGCAGGTGGGGCATACTTAGCACTGAGTGCCATTTCCGCCTTGGGGCGGCGCTCAAATAAATTCCACAAATGCCACGGCAGCTTGGCAAGTAGCATATCCTGAGTTTGCAGGATAACCCGCGCAGGCTGATCTTGTCTGACTTCTTCCTTCACCTGTTCTCGCAAATCTCGAATCGGTGTTTGGTTGAGCCATTCGTGCAATCTAGCTTGAAGTGCACAAGCGGCATACTCACACTCGTCCACATGGGAAACGTTCGTAATTTGGGGGGGAACCTCTATTCGCATTCCGGACAAACTATAGTAAGCTGTTTGCCAACGGTAATAAAGGTCAGGAATTTCCGGGGCTGGGGGTAACCTGCCTGCAATTTCTGTAACACTCTGTTGACCCTCTTCTCCAATCTGAAGCATGACTGGGAATCCCTGCTCAAAATTACCCTCTCCAATTTTGAAGACAACTAGCTTACCCACGATCAGTCCCTTGGCTTAATTCCAAATTAAATGATAAAGTTTTCTGTGAGGCTAGCATTATCCAGCGATATTCTAATGCTAAATCGTTCCCCAAGTTCAGCAGAGAATTTAATCTGAATATAGTTATCTCGTTTTCTGGCTTGTGTGTCTAAAAAGACATTGCCAGATTTATCTAGTCCAGTCAGTTGCAGACCTGTTGGTAGATAACGTTCACTACCCATTGGGTACAATCGTAGGAGAACCGCTACTCGCTGTTCTTTGTTGGGCAAAATTGCTACCATCAGGGCAACAGCGTGATCTGCAAACTGCATCCCCAAATCCATCACTCTCCTCATGCCTGCTGCGGGATGGTGAGGAGCGAACGCCCACAGAAGCTCTGCTGCTGTCCAACGAACTTCTTCATCCTCTGTATTATCCAGCAGGTGAATTAAAGCTGTAGTCAAGTCCTCGTTTTCAAGGGTACTATTGAGACTGACATATAATTGCTCAACCATTTGCCTAAGGGTTTTGGAGTCGTCTAGGTCAACTCCTCTAACCGAAAGAGTGCGAAATCCTAAAGCTGGGTCGGTGTTTGTGTTGCCCAGAAGTTCTGCAAATGTTTGCCAACCTGCCTCAAAAACGTTGTCAAACCATTGACTTAATCGCACTAATCTGGTATTTTTTTGATGCAAGCGGATGAGTAATGTTTCTAGTGGTTGCAACTGTTCGATAGTCAGCAGTTGCTGTGATATTGTTGGTACAAAACCCAAGACTGTTGCTTCAAGGCAAGTCTTATCCAAGAGTACAACAACGTAACCAATCCGGTCTGACCAAGTATCAGGCGGAATGTAACAGGTGCGTTCGCCCTGTTCAATCGGGCGACACTCTAGGTGTCCAATTTCGGTTACTTTCAGGTCAGCAACATCAGAACACAGTCGCCCAACAGGATTCCAGCTATAGCTAGCTTCTAGCTCGGTGGGAATATCGAGTATTTCCAAGTATTTACGCACTGCTAGCACTGCTAAAGTATTCATGTATACTTTTACAGCTTTTTCCGGTGTAGGTTGCTCATGGGCAAATTGCTGTGCTGTTCGACGCTCTTGCTGAGAAATGGGAATGGAGATCGTAATGTCTTTAGCGTTTGTTAAAGTCATGCGTTTTCCAAAAGTGACAAAAGAGGATTAATGTGAAGTCTGAATTTATAAATTTTTAAGATTCCAGGTAGCCCTGTGATTTGCCGAAATTTAGCAGACGCGGAAAGCATTCTTGTTGGTAGAATTTGCTCAGAGAGGAAATTCCTACTCCAAATTCTTTAGCTAATTGCTCCCAAGTTGTTTCAGGAGGTAGGCGGCGTTGAATCAAGACTTGACAGTTAATGTCTGGGCGATCGCGCAGGTGAATCCCCAGTGAGTTTTATAGCTGTTTTCCAAGCATCTATACAATTCCACGCT
>NZ_CAXTNP010000477.1:0-3482 GCF_964245575.1 uncultured Nostoc sp.
CTGGGGACTGGGTTGAAAGTCTGTTTGTATATAGGTTTTATCATCAGTTAATGTCCTAACCTCCTTGTCCGTTGCTATAACACTCACGTTTCACCTCTACCACTCCCCCTCTGCTATTAATGTTTTAGGACTAGCCCTTTCAAGGTGGGTGAAAATTTTAGTCTATAAATTCTTCTTTAACTTCTTTTCTCTGTGTTATCGACGACTCTACGGTTAAATAAATTACTTTTAAATCGCTCTAGTCTTATGTTTATAACTAGTTTAGAAGCATTACGCACCCTGTACTGGATGCTGCCCATAATAGGGCAAAGCCTCTGACCAATTAGGAAATTTGCCCTCTTGCCAATCGAGATTAGCTAGTTCTAAAATACTTGTCACCGTCGCTGCTAACCCAGATTGAGCTTGAATCAACTGATAATTAGTGTTCCAATTCGCTAAAGTTTCCTGCCATGCAACTGGAGAGAATACTCTATCTGGCAAACACACTTTTATTTGAGAAACATCAGGCTCAAACTGATAAATAGCAGCAAAAATTTGACCTCGTTGTGCTGGCATTTCCACAGCAATAGTTTTTGGATTTTCACTTTTGCCTGCTTCTGTCCAAGCTACCGCAGCCAAAGTTGAAATCGCAAATACAGGAATATCTAACTGTTGCCCTAAAGTTCGAGCAGTGACAACGCCAATTCGAGTCCCGGTAAAGCCGCCAGGGCCTTTTGCAACTGCGATAAAGGAAAAATCTGCCCAAGTTTGCGGTTTTATAAATTCAATTAAATATTGATGCACTAAGCTAGATAAATCACGCCCCAAATTCCAAACTTGAGAGCGAGTATCGCCTGCAAAATTACTAATTCCCAAACCTAATTCTGGTGTGGTGGTATGTAGTGCTAAAGCGTATTTATTTATTGCAAGGTCGTCTAGTTCCGTTGTCAAAGTTATTTAAAATAGCTATTTTTAGAAAGTTAACATGAATTATTCAAGCATATAACATAGCAGTTCTTAATTAAATAGACTACATTTCTTTGATTCTGCTTTGAACAGTAGTCTCAGGGCAAACATTTTCCTGTTTCAACAAAATCAGAACGCGATGGAGCCAGCGCCCGCCGTAGGCGATCGCAAATGTTCGCTTGCTGTTCACTCTCTAATAGCGATCGCTTTCCTGACATTTCCTCCCTATACCATGAATTCGCGATCGTTGAAGGACAAAATCTCATTACAGCAGAAATCATGTATTTGAACCACATCTATCGTAAGGGCACAGCATTGCTGCGCCCTTACCGCGTGGTCTATTTACCTGAAAATAGCTGTAAGATACACCAATCATTTTCTATCAAGTCGGCACTAATTCACCCGGACGTAATTTCGACCACTTACCCGTTTCTCGCTTAAAGCTTAGACAACCAACAACATCCCATTCCATTTCAATCACATCCTCTTTAGTCCGAATGTTGACATTGATAGAAGGTTCATTCGGATCAAAATTTGGTGTTTCAGTCAAGTGAGGCTGTTGGTGCTGTCCTTCCACAGCATGATAGGTAACACATCGGTCTACATAGTGGCAATTCACGCAAATACACATAATAGAACCAACTCCAGGGGCCTTTATTGTTAATTTAACGTAAGCCCAACTGTTATTCATGAGTTGCTGGGTTGATTTTTATTACAATGCTTGAAGAAGAATTCAGCTATTCTGAATTTAGGAGCAAAGCAAGGAAAGTTTGCGTTCGGTCAAAATCAATAGCGTGGGGGATTCAGACCCGCCACTGACAGCGTAGCCTCTACTCTTTCTCTACAAGATGCTACTCGTAGTTTGCTTCACCGTAGGAGTACATAATCTAAAATCTAAAATCTAAAATCCAAAATGGTATTAGCTCCCGAAAATTGGCCTTTCAGCTTGGAATTCCTGCCACAACCAGCTTACATGGTAGGGGGGGCTGTCCGAGATGCGATTCTTGGCAGAACTCGCGGATATCTGGATCTAGATTTTGTTATACCATCTAAGGCGGTAAAGGTAGCAAGAGCGATCGCTCATCATTACAAAGCTGGTTTTGTGTTACTCGATGCAGAACGACAAATTGCGCGTGTGGTTTTTCCCCACGCTACGGCTGACTTTGCCCAGCAGGAAGGAGATAGTATAGAAGTTGATTTGCACAGACGGGATTTTACAGTAAATGCGATCGCTTATAATCCCCATACGCAAGAAATCATCGATCCTCTGCAAGGTCATGTAGACTTACAACAGGGCATTTTGCGAATGGTATCACCCGCGAACCTAGAAGATGACCCTTTACGGTTAATGCGAGGTTATCGCCAAGCCTCTCAATTAGGTTTTACTATTGAGCCAGCTACTCAAGCCGCAATTCGTTCTTTGGCATCACATATCAGCAAAGTTGCAGCCGAACGAGTTAGGGTAGAAATTGGCTATCTACTCAGCAATTCTCAGGCTACTCCTTGGATCACAAGTGCTTGGGAAGATGGTTTACTTGCCCCTTTCTTCAAAAACGCCACCCGTGAAAGCTTGATAAAATTAGCAGCAGTTGACGAAGCCGCCGCCTTACTCACCCAAAATTGGCAACAATTAGGGGCACAACTGCAAGAATATGTCCGCGATAGTATCAAAACCACTTGGTTAAGTATTGCCAAACTTGCTTGTCTTGTCAACCCAGTTCCAGAGTTAGCAGAAATAGAACTACAGGAACTAACTTATAGTCGTGCCGAAATCCGGGGTGTAACCACTGCTTTAAAACTGTTACCACAGCTTCAAGTAGTCGATATGTCTTTGCGAGAACAATACTTTTTCTTTCATGACGCAGATATTGTGTTTCCCGCGATGACAGTCTTAGCTGTAGCACTTGATATTTTGGTAGAGGCGATGTCTGGTGACAAGCCACTACACACAGCAATGGAAACCAAAGTAAAACGCTGCCTTCTTTGGACACCTTTGATCAACCGCTACCTGAACCCTGATGATCTGGTCGCTCATCCTACTCCACTAGTGAGCGGGAAGGAGCTGATTATAACATTAGATATTCCAGCTTCGCCAATCATCGGGCAACTGTTGAGAGAAATTGGCGTAGCACAAGCTGAGGGGAAAGTTTCAACAACAATAGAAGCGATCGCTTATGCACGTCAATTACTTGAAGGTTAGATAAGCTAACGCGCCTACATATTGCACTATTTTCCGTGTAGACCGTCATTAGTTACTTGTACTGAGCGTAGTCGAAGTATTAGTCATTTGTGTTTACCAAGGACAAAGGACAAATGACAAAAGACAACCTCACTAGTGGATGTGCAATGTTTATTTGCATAACAGCTTATACCAAAATGAATGCGTAAATTACTCTAATGAGTAAGCAAACTGGGGTTTAAGAAAGCAAAAGCTGCTTTTGCTTGCGGAAAACACTAAAATGAGAAAGCAAAAGCTGCTTTCGTTTGTGGAAAACACTAAAATGCGAAATTAAAAGCTGCTTTTGAAGAAGTAAAAG
>NZ_CAXTNP010000478.1:0-3459 GCF_964245575.1 uncultured Nostoc sp.
TAGCAGTAAAGTGTGCCATAATTTATCGTGGAATCGATTTTTCTCTCCAGTCAGATTTAATCAGTCAGACTGTAGAGTTTTTCACGGATAATCTGATTGAGTTTTTCCTTTAATTCATCAGGCAGAGCATTAAAATCAAACTCTTTAGAGTCCCAAACCTCATCAAGACTTGTTGACTCATCAACGATATTTGCAATCAAACAAGATTCATCGTCGTAGTTCCAGCCATTTGCTAAAAGCCACGGCAGAATTCCTTCAGATTGCAATAATTTCTCAATGTCGAACGAATCAGAAAACTGCTGTAAGTTTTCGATATTGGGGTGCAGAAGTGTTGTTGTCATTTCTTGTTATTGGTAAATAGGTAGACAGCAAAAAGAGGGGGAAAGGTTAAAGGGGAAAGGGAAAGGGATTCATGAATTAAATCATCCTTAGAAAAGCAAGGTTTTTACCTTTACCCCTTTCCCTTTTCCCATTGCCCTTCTTTATTAGCTGTAGACAAAGTTTGAGCAACTTCTAATTCCAATTGCCCAAACTCTATTTCCGACTTCGTTAAAACGCTATCTCATTCGCAGCTTTTGTCACAGCTAAAGCTTGTTCCCAGATTTCTTGCCAATTGGTCTGCTCGTTATAGGATGCCATAACTAGTTCCGACCCAACCCACACCCGACAGAACAACACGCTTTCATCGCTTGTCCCTGGAGTAGGCTGTAGTGTGATGGGAGAATATAGTTGTTCTGGAGTAAGAGTTGCGATCGCCGCAAGTATACTTTTAGCAAAGTGAGTATCATGACCACTTTCTAATATATAGGGTCTGTCTGCTTGAATTGTAATCAGCAACTTGTAAACTTCCTTTCCTCTGCGCTCACACTTCTCGAATTTAAGTTCTTTTAGATATCCAGTTAAGGCAGTTTGGGTAATCGCACTTGCTTCACTGTTGTTTAAGGTATACCACAGCGAACCATTGTGACGATTGCAGTAGATTTTGCAATTGCCAGCTTGAGAGTGCAATCCTAGTTTTGGCTTATTGATTGAAGAGATTAATTGCTTGAGTAGTTCCTCTTGGCGCATCAAAGCAGCAAGTAAATCCGATGTTTCTTGAGGGGTCATTGTTCAATACCAATATATTTCACTTTCGCATTGGCGTAGCCGTTTAATTGTGATATATGAGGCGTAGAGCCAATAAAATAGCGCTCTTGATTTTACAAAAGCGCTTTTTATTACTAATTATTTGTAGTTACAGGTTATTCGTGTGAATTAAATCTTGCTAACAACTCTTCACGGGATAATTCAAGACATAGGGGAGTAAATTCTTCTGGTGTTAACTGCAATAAACTATCGACTACTCTTGAGAGTTCTTCATCCATAGAACCAAACCGGAATCTTAACAAGTTTTCTACTACTTGACGTTGCCCCTCTTGTACCGCTTGCGCTCTTGCTTCTTGATAAGCTTCTGTTAAGTTCATGATCAACTCCTGGTCATCTCTGGTTAATTCTGTCTGTGTCATTACACTGATACGCCATCTGTAAATTATTTCCAGTACGTTCCGGCGTACAAGATCGGATGGTGGTAATGCAACCAGTTCTTCTACTGCCTCCCTTTGTACTTTTCCCCTCCCCAAGAGCCGAAACCATAGTGTGTCTGGAGTTCGCGGTAGCTTATTAGTTGCCACTATTGCTGCCCTTAAACCCAATGGCAGAAAGTACACTCCGCTCATCCAATTGTCTAAATCTAGTTTAGCTTCAAAAGCCTTGAGCAAAGCTTTTGAAGCACTTGGAGAAATAATCCACAGTTGTGCTAGCTCGTTCTCCGCTATTGTTGTGTCTTCCCTGTTAGCTTTACGCTGTGCGTCTGCAATCACAGTGAACAATTTTTGTAGACAGTTACGTACTTCTGTTCTATTCGGTTGATTGCGAAACGGTTCTAGTAAAGTAGTATTTAATACCGTTATTCTACCCAATAATCCTAAAGTTTCTACATTAGTAGCGGATGTTGGTGTTGGCGAAAATAACACATCAACAAATCTTGTTTCATCAGTGACTTCCCTGTTAGTTTTTACTTCCCCAAAGGGAGAAAGTAACTCTTCTAAAAACTGCTTGGCAAATTTATCGTGAGGTTGTTGGGTCATTTTGTAAGGGCGAACTGTGTTTTATTTTACGAGGTTGAGAAAAGCTTAGTGGTGGGCATTAAAACCCACCATTTCACTTACGCCGCTACCAATTCCCGACGAACTTGCGGCAGTTCAATCGGAGCAGTTATGGACAGTGCTTCTACAGCCTCTCTGACGCTCCAATACTTCATGCCATTGCTACGTTGTCAGTAATAAGTCTTGGGATCGTTTTCCCAGACTTCATCACCGTTTCTGACCTTGAAGAGTATGCCCAAAAACTCACCGTCCAGATATACGTTGTGAGCCGTCTGGAGGTCAGTGCGTCCTACATAGGTCAGTCGATAGCCGTCCACTGGCATACACAAGTCTTCTGCACGAGTGCCGCGATAGGAGCAGTTACCGCAGCCGTGACCACCACAGTCTGGGCAGATAGCAGCAGGCATATTCCACTTCGGCAGGGTGAAGTCCCATTCAGATGGTGGCATTAATATTCGAGCCTTGTGAGAGATATAACAACCAGCATGACCGATTACTTTATCAGAATGGTATTGGACACTCAACGATAACCAATCACAATCACCCAACAAGCCAATTTTCTCAGAAGCTTGTTTTAATTCCTTTTCTTCCTTATGATTGCGCTCTACTGGAGCAGAAAGACTTGCTTTTACCTCTGCAACAGCGCGTTTGAAACATTGTTTGTGGTATCGAGCATAACCGTGGGTCATTTTTACCCACACGATATCATCCGAGTTTATCCAGATAGTCACTACATCTTCGGGCTTGCACTCTTTTGAGTAGTCCGACTGATTGACGATAGTTGCAATGATTTGGCGATCCTGTGTGGTTAACGGATCTTTTGTTGGCGCAGGGGCTAAACTTTGTGTCATCATTATAAATTGCCTCTTCTTTAGTAGGTTGGGGCATAGGGGCGATCGCTAGTTTTCCAGACGGAGCGATCACCCTATTTTTATTGGTCAATTTGTTGTGCTGAAGCACAACACTCTCAATTTAGAATTGGCGAAGCCTCATTTTTCTTGCTCCTAACCAGTAGTTAGAGCTACTAAGCAAAAGACATAGTGCGTCACGCGACCGACGGCTTCAATAGTATTATTGGCCAGCCACTGCACTAAGGCGATTGCTTCTGCTTTGAATAAAAGGCTTGCTCAAAATGGCTGTGTGTCCGTTGATTGCTTCTCCAGGCTTCTTTACCCACTCAATAGAGTTTGTGCTATACCCCGGTGATCATGTCTCTAGACTATGTTTCGAGTTGGAATGTTGGCTTGACTTGGTTTGTAATGGAATGGCACTAAGAAAAGCTCTAAGCTATACGAAATAAGGGCTACAGCTTTGA
>NZ_CAXTNP010000479.1:0-3458 GCF_964245575.1 uncultured Nostoc sp.
ACTTCAGTAAAACAATCTGTATTCTTAAGCACAAAATTAGATGCGCTTACCCTGGTTTATTCAGGAAGGACATTATGCGTGAGTCAGTCATTTATCAATCGATTTTATCCGAAGGTAAAGAAGAAGGAATTGAACTCGGTGTTCACCGCGTTGCAGTTAACCTTCTAAAAGAGAAGATGCCTATTGAAATGGTGTCAAAAGTTACTGGGTTAACAATCGAACAAGTACAAAGCTTGCTCATAACAGACGTTGAGCAGTCGGAATAAGCAATACAATTCCAGTCATAATTAGTTCCCCCAAAGGTATACCATGCACGAGTCAGTGGTTTATCAATCAAGACCGAAGGTAGCGATGAAAAAGCCCGTAAAATTGCTATCAATTTATTAGCTGAAGGTATCAGTGTTAATGTGATAGCTCGGTTTACTGGCTTATCAGTAGAAGTAGTGCAACAATTACAGCAGGAATAATCCGAGAATCAAAAGTAATTTTGCTACTGCCTGTGTACTGAATCGGCTCAATGAGGGCTGTGTTTCAAGCCTCGATTTTCTCCGATACTCAATGGCGGTGGTCGCTTGTTAACAACAATGCCTCTTTGTTTGATGAGCATAATTGCTTTTTATGCAGAACTAGCGTTTCTAAGAGAACGTTAAGATTGCTGCCGAATGTATTCTTCTTGAAGTATGATTTTTCTTTTCAATTAAGTTCAGGCAATTGTGCAAGCGCTCCCTCCATCCATGCGCTGATTGCTGTTGTTTCATCTACTCCTCGTGCTACCGTATCAACGATGTGTTTCTGATAAGAGTTAGCAGCATGATTCGGATGTCCAAACTTATTCCCAGCCCAAGCCAAACACATAGTCTTCACTAATTCATCAATTTGAACAGAATCAAGCTCGCTCGGACTGGTAACATTTCGAGAATGCAACCACTCTTTGACTAAATCGAGTGGATAATTTAAAAGCGTGCGAACTTCTTTGACTCGCAAATCTTTTGGGTTGATTGCTGGCGGAGTTATAGCCTGTTTTGTTGGCTGAATCCTAGACTGTTGATTCTCTTTGCGAAGTCTAATATTATTCTGCGCCTGTTCAGCCTTTTTAGGAGTACCAGCACCTTCAGCATCATCATCTTCATCTGCTGTGACTGATAAAATTGCACAGACAGCATAACGACGCGCGTAGGTCAAAGCTGCACCCAATTTCTGAGAATCACTTATTTCAGGCAAAGGATAAGTACTAGCGATACTCTCTCCAGATTCATGAAAAATATGAGTCCGTAGCACGGTTTTATCTTCAAGGATTTCGGTAGTTTGAATTATTACTAATCCATGTTTACCAAGCGCAGGAGTGACAGCATCCAATACAGCATCTAGTGTTGCATATTTGCGCTTGTAGTGAGGATTAGTACCGTCTTTTTGAATGGGATTAAACTCTGACTTTGCTTTTATTAAAGCTTTGATTAGTTCTTGCATTGTCCGGCTCCTCGCATTTTACCAATCGTTTTCATTGATATCGCCAGACACTTTTTTGCTAGATTTGGCCTTAGTAATTTGAAACTCTGAGGCTTTTAGCACAGGCATTGCCGCTTGTTTTACCGAAGCTTTGGCTTGTTGATAGAGAAATTGGGTTATCCCATCAGCGTCTTCTCCATCCTCGACTTGCGCCCAGAGAGAACAACCCAGTTCTAGAGATTCATAGTCGCCTAGATTAAATTTTCTGGAGTAGCTAACAGATACAGTTGTAAATTTCATTTTGGTTGTCAAATTTCTTCGTTAGTATCAACCATCTCAATGCTGAGTACGAGACATAAATCGCTAGCTTTTACACCAATAATTCCTGGTTCAATTTCAGTAGATAATTCCTCAATAATTGAATGAAAGCCAGGGTCTTCATCATTTATTTCTATCTCAATCAAACCTGCATTATTCGATATAACAGTCGCCCAGCTTGGCTTCATGTTGAGGAATACTGGTTGCGTAGAGTTTCATGATTCTGATTCCTGATTAAACTTGACCTCGACAATTTCTTCTACACAACCCATTGCCTCACCCAAGTAGTGCAGGACATCGGCTAAGTGAGTTGCTGCTTCTGGATCAATCTTTTTATCGGCAATCAACAAAAGCCAGTTTTCATCTTGAGCAATCGCCTGAATATTTACGTAACATGAGTTGAATTGCTTCAGTATTTCTATCGGTTCCATTGATTTATCCGATGAGTTGTTTTGTTCTATTTGGATAAACTGATAATTTAGCTTTGTTCTTGGGTAACAGGTGGGTCTTACTGCCCACCCCTTTTCTTTACACTGCAACCAAATCTTTCGCTTGTGGAACGTACCTTTTCAGCCGTTCCCATTCGTCAATTGTCAGCGAATCAAATTCTTTATCTAGTAACTCTTCTTCTGTGAATGGTTGTTCTGTAGTCGCTGTTGATCTGCCTGTCATCGTCATGAAGTCATCCAGTCCGACTGCTGCATCCACCGATTCGGCGTATCGAATTTTATCTACAGCATTTGACCAGTGCGTAAGGTGTTGAAATATTACCCCAATCATTGAGTGAGTCTTGTACACTCGATAATTTCTGGGGCAAGCTCCATTGACATACACGAGTTTGTAGCCAGGGATTTCCATGACCTCTGCATTGGGGTCTGTTGGAGACAACAGTATCTTGTCAAGAGACTCTTCCAACTGAGTCTGTTGAAGAGAAAATGTGGTAATCATATTCTGTGTGCCATGATGATTTAAATTGTCATAAATTTCGTTGTAGAGGCGATCGCATAACTCTAGGGGAAGCAATCGCTTTTCTCACTTCTAGAACTAGGGATTTATTACACCTCTGCATTCGCATCTGTAGCAGGTAGGAGAATTCTCTTCTGACAGTCACCTACTTGAAGTGAGAGGTTACTTGCTGTACTTTGTGTCATGATTATGTTTATTCGAAATTCAACTGTTGGCGATTGCAATTCTTTTGATGTGCAATCGCCTTTCTCACTTCCAGAACTAAGCCGCTACTACCGCTCGGACTCCCAACAACGCAATCACTTGTTCTGCACTCGGAGCCACACGATTGAGTCCGTACTGTCTTGGTCTGGCGTACCAGCCCTGTTGATTGCACCCGACGAAGCCAACCAAACGCCCGTCTTGGTAGAGTTTGGTGCTGAATGATAGCCAATCAACTTCGCCGTGATACAGACCAAAAACAGTGCAGGCTTTTTCTAGTTCATCGCTTAGGCGTTCGTTTCGTTCTAGTGGGCTTTCTGGTAGAGTCGCTTTAACCTCTGCAACTCTTGTAGCGAACCAGTCTCTATCGAAGGGAAGCCGTCCGCCACCGACTAACTGCACCCATACTGTGATTCCGCCTTCTATCCAGATCGTCCGAACGGATTCGGGTTCCACTTCGATAATCTCGCCAATAAGGGACTTCCAAGGAATAAAATCACCAAGTACAATAATGATAATCATTGTTA
>NZ_CAXTNP010000480.1:0-3420 GCF_964245575.1 uncultured Nostoc sp.
GCTGTGCAAGACATAATTATCTCTCACCCCTCAAAATTGAGCGAACGGACAGTTATTAAGCGACTCAAACAATGTTGCTTTGACGGTGTTCATCTGCGTAGGCTAGCAAAAACCGCAGGCATCGCTTGTAGATGTTCTAAGATTTGATTCCAAATTCTGGCTTTTTGCCACCGATAAAACCGCGTTGCAATATTCTCCCACCTTCCATAAGGTTCCGGCATATCCCTCCAAGGTGCCCCTGTTCTGAGTATCCAAAGGATGCCATTCACAACCTGTCGATAGCGAAGCGTTAGCGAGGAACGAGCGTCTGCTCATGATTTGGTTTACCCGTTTGGGGTTTTTGTGGTGGTAGTAACGGTTTTAACCGCTCCCACTGTTCGTTGCTTAAGTCTCCTCGATTCATCATCACACTAAAGCGATCGCATCTTTATTTTAGGATACAGCAAGTTTGAAAACACGCCCTAGTCTCCCAGTAATTAGCGATCGCCTATTTTTCCTAATTTCTTTTGCTGTATTATTTGCCTATTTTGTCAAGACGTAAGTTCTATTTAAAAAAAACTTCCTCTAGCATTCAAATTCTTGCAGGAGGAATTTGGATCGGAGAAACGATTAAGGTACTTGTGCCAGCATGAAACACGTTTAGGATTAAAGACAATTGCAGGACGTTTAATTACAGCTAGAGGAGTTAAACCTGTGGGTTAAAGCCAATGGCAACGTGAAAACTTTTATTTATACGGAGTCGTATAACCCCTAAGTGGATACAGTTTTTTCTATGAGTTCCTTTCCCTTAAAAGTGTTAACAACTATCTTGACTCAGATATATAAAACAAGTCGCAAAGTCACAGGGGATTTCAAGCAAAGGATGGAAATTGTGTTTTATGATTATTTGCCTCAATGGAATTATACTGCCAAGCCATAGGTGTGATAATTCTGGATCTTATTTAATCCATATTTTTAAGAAGCATCGGGAGTTCTTTGGGTGATCAATTTAACGACAAAAAAATGGGAGAGAGGTTCGTCCTCCACAGATAAATTAGGGGGCTTATCGACTCACCAAAAAGCCTCTTCCCATGTTTTCCAGCCTAGCCTTGGCAAACCGAATATAATTTTTGAAATTCAGCTTGTTTCGAATTTTAAAATCTGATAATTATTAAAATTCTCAAACTTATATTTGTCGGATTTTAAAATCCGACAAATCATTGATATACTGCGACTAAGTTTGAGTAATTTTTATGAAACAGATAGTTCTCGCACTCCTGGCTAATGCTGGTGGAGTAGGTAAGTCTACCATTAGCACACATATTGCCTATGAAGTAAGCAAGCAGGGTTATACAGTAGCTATGTTAGATTTAGACCCCCAACGTTCATTGGACGTGTTTTGTGGTTTGTCACCAGCCGAAGCAAATTTAACTACAGTAAAGTTACTTTCTAAGGATTTTAAAGGTGATTGGTCATTAGTACCAGTTTGGGATTCTAAAGTTGAGGTGTGTCAAGGACATCCCTTGTTGGCTGAAATAGCTAATGAATTGGTGATCAGAAAACGTGGAGAATACAGTTTAGCAGACAAACTAAATAAATATTCATTACCTCATAACCTAATTATTTTGGACTGTCCTGCAACTTTGGGTATGCTAAATGTCAATGCTTTAGCTGCTGCGACTCATATTTTAGTTCCAGTACAGTTAGAGATGAAAGCAATTTCTGGTTCAGCAGAGTTAGTTGAATGGTGTATTTCCACAAGTGACGAGTTACAACTTGAACCACGTCCACCAATTTTAGGGTTTGTTCCCAGTATGTATAACCCAGTAGTCGCTATGCACAGGCAATACTTGGCACAGTTACCTGCAATTGCTGAGAAATTAGGTATAAAGTTGTATCCAAAAATTCGGAGTTCTAACGAATTTAAAAATGCTAGTGCCTATGGATTACCATTGCACAAGTATCGTCCCAAGCATTCTGCTTGCAAAGATTTCAAATTAATTGTTGATGATGTGATTGCATTAATTAAGGAAAAATAATGGCAAAAGGATTACCGCAGATAGGCGATAAATTTAAAGGGGCAGTACAGAAAACCGCTCAAGAACAAAAAATTACGGATTTACAAGTTGAAGTAGAAAGGTTACGTGCATCGCAATCACCAGAATTAGAGACAGAAATCGCCAAACTGCGCGAACAATTGCAAACGCAAACAGGTGAGATTGCCATTGATACAGGTTTAATTGACCCTAACCCTAACCAGCCAAGACAAACAATTACACAAGAGTCTATTCAGGCAAAAGCGAGATTACTAAAAAAACATGGGCAGATTACGCCAGTTATTTTAGTGACTCAAGATAACGGTCGTTATATGCTCTTAGACGGACAGTTACGTTGGTCAGGAGCGAAGCTATTAGGATGGGAGACTATTCGGGCATTAATCGTACCTCAGCCACAGGATTTAGATCAATCATCGTTATTGACTTTTTTAGGTTTTGAAGATTTAAATCCCCTAGATAAGGCAGAAGCAATATTTAAAGAGATCACCAAATCAACTGGTTTAGAAATTGATGAGGTTGCTACAATTCTTGGTGCTGTACTTAAGCGGCTTGAACGTAATAATCAAGTCAAGGAACTAACAAAATTATTAATTGCTACTAGTGAGGAGCAACAACAAGGTTTAGAAGTACTGGATATTAATAACAAGGAGCAAGCATTATTTTTATTGTTCTTAGAATTTGGGTTGAATCCTGCTTCTGTTAAGTCCAATTTTTTACCAATGTTATCTTTGCCAGAAGATTTAAAAAAAGCAATTCGTCATCAAGAACTGAAAGGCGCTCACGCATTGGCATTAGTAACATTGTCATCAAAAATATTGAAAATTTCCGAACAAGAGGCAGCTATAGAACGAATAAAAGCAACAGAGCAGGTATTAAAAGAAAGTTTAACTGTACCTGAGACGCGCGATTTAATTAAAGGTATTAAAGCTAAGTATTTAACATCAGAGCAATCAGAATTGAAAGAAGTAAAAGTAATTATTCAAAAAATCAGTAGTGGATTATCTGAGATAACTTTAGCTAATGCTAGTCGTGAACAGCTTCAATCTTTACAAGAAATCTTAGAACAGAAATTAAAGGAAATTGGTAAGTTAATGGGATAAGTTTTTGGGGCAAAAAGAGCGATCGCTTAGAACACAGTTTACTTCCCCTCAAGCAACTACGGATGAGTATTTTTACAAACTATAAAACCCATTTGACATCTTAGGACTGTACGTTCGCTCGTTTTTGAAGGGTGAGAGGAATTAATGCCTTGAGAGGAAAGGAATGGGACAATTTCTGAACCCAATCGCGTAACGCTCCCATTTCTGGGTAGTGTTGAGAACAGCGATAGGGGATTCGTGACAAGTTAAGGAAAAGCAGGATTTGTCAAGGGGAGAGGAAATGG
>NZ_CAXTNP010000481.1:0-3415 GCF_964245575.1 uncultured Nostoc sp.
TGTAGAGACATAGCATTGCTACGTCAAAACAATTCTTTTTCACTCCTATGTCTAAAGCAAAAAAGGAGAGCCACTTGGGTCGCTCTCCAGATCATTACGGTGCATCTTTTTCTCACACCATATCACTGATGATGTAAGGGATAATACTTATTTATTAAGATTATTTCTCAAAATTTGAGCAAGCTTTTACGTAAATACCACATAAATCAAATAAAAAAGAGAGCCACTTAGGCAGCTCTCCTGATCATCAGGGTGCATCTACTTACCACAGCATAGCATTTTAGGTATGCGGGTTGTCACCAGCTTTTATATGAAGATTTTGTGAAGAACCACCGGGAAAATACTGACTTGGAATTGGGAATTGGGAATTGGGAATTGGGCACAGGGGAAAGACTTACTGCAATTCCCCTTTGCTCCCCTGCGCCTCTGCATCCCTCACTCAGCAAACTTGACTTGACAGAGTACTAGCACAGTAGAGCGTAAATCAAGCTACCATTTTAAAACTTGCAAAAGCCTTGATATACAAAACTTTTGAATGCGTGAATGCGTGAATGCGTGACTTCCGCCTTGCGGTACTAGGCGTTCAGTTTTTTCTCCACCAATTCGTTAGTTAACTTAGGATCGGCACGTTTGCCTGTCTTTTTCAAAACTTGTCCGACAAAGAAGCCTTTGAGGTTGGTGTTTCCGTTGCGATATTTTTCCAGTTCTTTGGGATTAGCAGCTATGACTTCATCAACGATGGGTTCTAGTACACTAGGATCGGTGATTAACTCAAGACCTGCAAAGGCTTTTTCAGGAGAAATACCAGTGAGCAAATCTGGTAACTTTTCTTTAGCTTGAGCATTGCTAATTTTGCCCGTTTCAATGCGAGTGATGATATCAGCTAGATTGGTGGGAGTTAGGCCGATTTCAGTAATACTGAGTTTTTGCTTATTGAGGTGGGCGGCGATATCTTGAGTAATCCAGTTTGCAGCAGCTTTCGGATTTGCTCCAGATGCGATCGCAGTTTCAAAATATTCTGCTATCGAACGATCTTCTGTCAGCACTCGCGCATCGTAAGCCGAAAGTCCCAACTCACTTTCATAATGATGGCGTTTTTGGGCTGGTAATTCTGGTAATTCGCTACGCCATTTCTCTAATTCGGCATCTGTCACCTCAATTGGTGCTAAATCTGGTTCGGGGAAGTAACGGTAATCGCTAGAACCTTCCTTCACCCGCATACTACTTGTGCGTTGAGCGCCTTCTTCCCACAACCGAGTTTCTTGGATAATGCGATCGCCTGCAACGATAGCTGCAATTTGACGCTCAATTTCGTAGTCAATCGCCCGTTGGATGGCGCTGAAGGAGTTCATGTTTTTAATTTCTACCTTGGTGCCAAATTCCTCTCGTCCCACTGGACGCACGGAAATGTTGACATCGCAGCGCAGAGATCCTTCTTGCATATTACCGTCACTCACGCCAAGATACCGGACAATCCGGCGCAACTCTTCGGCATATTCAGCCGCTTCTAATCCAGAACGCAGGTCAGGTTCTGAGACAATTTCCACTAACGGTACGCCTGCGCGATTGTAGTCTACCAGAGAATAGGAAGAACCGGAGAGGCGAGTCTCGTTCCGAGAGGCTTCGCCAACACTACCAGCATGTACCAATTTTCCAGCATCTTCTTCCATGTGCAGACGTGTGATACCAATGCGTTTGCGAGTTGGATTCCCCTCAGCATCTACCAACTCAATTTCTAACCAACCATGTTCTGCGATCGGTAGATCGTATTGAGAAATTTGGTAATTTTTAGGTAAATCCGGATAAAAATACTGTTTACGGTCAAATTTGCTATATCTAGCGATTTGACAATTCAGTGCCAAACCAGCCTTGACGGCGTATTCTAATACTTTTTCATTGAGTACAGGTAAGACCCCAGGTAAACCCATACAAACCGGATCAATGTTAGTATTGGGGTCAGCACCGAATGCTGTAGAGCTATTAGAGAAAATCTTGGTGTTGGTACTCAGCTGACAATGGGTTTCTAGACCAATAATCGCTTCATACTCAGTTTTTACAGTCGTAGCAGTTGTCATAATATCAATATTTGGGCATAATCCTTGTAGTGGTACTATTGTAGCGGCGTATTGAGTTGCCCTGAAGACGGTTATTTGGGTGAGCAATGCTTACCCTCATGAGCTTGAAAAGGGAGATGCAAATATAAGGTGAAGAAAATCTTAATTATTGGTTCTGGAGGTGCTGGTAAATCTACCCTAGCCCGCGAACTGGGAACCCTCTTAGGCTTAAAAGTGATTCACTTGGATATTTGGTACTGGAATCCTGGCTGGGTTGAGACTCCAAAAGCTGAATAGCAGAGCATAGTCCAAGACCTAACGCTACGAGAATCTTGGATTATGGATGGTAACTATAGCGGTACTCTCGACGTTCGTTTGTCGGTTGCAGATACAGTAATTTTTTTGGATTTCCCCCGGATTTTGTGTTTGGCGCGAATTATTAAACGTTGCTTCATGTATGCTGGACAATCCAGCAGAAGATTATGAGCTTCTGCTTGCATTTATTGCAAGCTTTCAAAAGCTTGTAATAACTCCGAATATTTTGACAGAAGTTAATAGCCTCGCAAATCAACTTGGTGAACCTGAACGTTCTCAGTGCTTTGCAATATTTACTCAATTTGTTAAAAATGTTGCTCTTTTAGAGGAATACTAGGTAAATAGTTTAGATGCTGTTAATACTGAAAAATTTGTCAAATTCGGACTGACTGACAGTGGAATCCTGACTTTATCTAAGGGGAAGTATCTTGTACTAACTGATGACTTCAAGCTAGCAAGTTATCTTCAGAGTGTAGAAGTTGACGTGATTAACTTTAATAATATTCGTATCTTTAACTGGAAGTAAAAATATGAAATTAAACCCCACATCTAAAGCAATACGCTTGGGTTAGTGATAATTACCCACGACCCCCAACCTACGCCATTCCTCTCAATGGGGGAAATATGCACACGGCTGACTCCTCTAAAAAAACTTGCTCTAATTCCCTCCTTTTTAAGGAGGATTAGGGAGGATTAAGCCTTTACAATCCGTAAGGAAATTAATTAAATAATTCTTAAAAATATATAGAACTCCGATTTGATTTTTGAAATCCACATAGGGTGTGTTAGCGCAGAAAGTACCGCACCAAAAGCTTAAAATGGTGCTGTACTTTCGTCTAACACACCTTACAAGACTACTTAGATTTTTTCAAAAACAATTTGCGATTCCTATATACACCCCTTAATTAATCACTGAAACTCTTTAATAAGAAATCAAACTATTAAAAAAAATTAGCACTCAAGGCTTGTTAGTGCTAATTATTGACTGAGATTTAAGTAAGTCGGCGGGGAAATTTATAAGTATGTAACAAAAGCTTAACCAGAGT
>NZ_CAXTNP010000482.1:0-3405 GCF_964245575.1 uncultured Nostoc sp.
AGACATCGCTGACGATAGCTGGTCAAATTCATATGCAGCTAACCTAGCTATTTATTTGGCAACTTTTGTTGATTTTTGCTCATTTTTTAAAAACTTAAAAAAGAGAATATTAAAAAAATCAAAAGAGCATTAAATGGACGGGCAATAACAGTAGTAATAGATGAAACCGGAGATAGGAAAAAAGGTAAAAAGACAGATTATGTAGCTAGACAAGATTAGGAAGTCGAGGAAAAGTAGATAATGGGATAGTTTCAGTTAACGCTTATGGAGTTGACGCTAACATAACTTTTCCATGAATTGCCAAAGTATTTAAACCAAAAAGAACACTCAAAGATTCAGATAAATATAAAACTAAAATAGAGTTATCTTTGAAGTCTAATTGTGCGAATGCCCTTTCGGTTTTTTAATTGGTGTTTCACCGCCAGTCGCTCATGGGGGAAACCCCCAAGACCGCGCTGGCTCACTTAATTGATGGATTTTTTTAATACCTTGATACCCTTTATCCGCTATTACTTTAAGTAATTCCCCAAATCTTACACCACTGGTTTTAAATAGCCTAAAATCATGAGTTTTCCCAAAACCATGCCCTAAACAGATGATTTGACTACTTTTTTGGTGGATGATATACGTTTTCAATAGACAGGATACAATCAATTAGCTAGCACAATACCCTAGCCAAAGTTTATACCAAGCTTGGGTTAAAATCACGCCATCCATTCAATCCACTCTGGAGCATCTGTTACCAATTGAGCAAACTTATCAGGGTCAACATCCCTTCAGCGATCGCCAATTCCACGAAAGCAAAAAACCTAATTTTCGGTTCGGGAACCGTTCTTGATACAGCTAGACTGAGATATCAACTTGGGAAACGACTGAATGTTGCTCTTCAAGACGTTCATGTTTATGTGATTGGAGAGCATGGAGACAGTGAATTTATTGTTTGGTCTAGTGCATTTATTGGGGGAATTGCATTAACGGAATTTCCCATACCAAAAGGAGTAACGCTGGAACAAATTTAGCAAGAGTACGCAGAGTTAACCCATAAGCGAGGTAATAGCATTTTGGAACGTAAAGAAAATACTAGCTATGGCATATCAACGGTAGTTTGTCAGTTAGTTGATAGCATTCTGCGAGATGAAAAGCAGATATTTCCAGTATCGGCCAGAGCAGATTCCAACTACGGAGTTGGCAGTGAAATTGTTCTTGGGCTTCCATGTATTATTAGCTCAATAGGTATTGAGCCCCAACTGGTGTTACCAAGAAATGCTCATGAACAACGCTTATTAGAAGAGTCAGCAAGCAAACTGAATCTTGCCTATAATTCGGGAGTATAATTAAAATCAACTCATACAGTCTGTCTAAAAATGCGAGATAAGCTCATATAATTTAGTAGATATCTCTTAATAAGCTATAGCAATTGATTTTTTTATAGGTATTTTTGACTTATTTTTCTTTTGCGCTTACTTGTTGAAACAGAGGTGCATATCCTCAAGTTACTATATACAAAGAGTTTTTTACTTGTACACAAAGTTTAAATAGGAAAATCTGGTTACAGAAGCGATATTTTGATACTAATTATAACGCTATAGTAAATCAAAGAAAGTCGTATATTTGCACTGTAGGGATAAAGAAAAAAGAAAAAATGATTGACTTCAGCCTTACTCAAGAACAGCAGATGTTACAGTCACTTGCACGTGACTTCGCTCAAAACGAGATTGGGCCTATTGTTCAGATAATTGAAGAGTCTAACAATCCAGAGATGGAACCTTGGGATTTCTGCAAACACGTTTTCTATAAGGGAGCTGAATTGGGATTTACATCCTTGATGGTTCCAAAAGAACTAGGAGGTGTAGGTGGAAAGTGCATAGACTTGGCTGTAGTGTTAGAAGAAATAGGCGTTGTTGATGTCAGCATTGCTTGTAGCTACTTTAATCTTACCGCAGCTATGTCGCTGTTTGTCACTAGAGCTGCAACCCAAAAACAGCAAAAACGAATACTATCTTTTGTCAATTCTGGAAAACCCTATCTGTTCAGCGCCGCAGAGAGTGAACCTAATGTCGCCACCTCGGATATGTTCTGCCCTTTCCCAGACTCGAATATTGGGATGAAGACCTTTGCAGCACGCGAGGGCAATGGATACATTCTTAATGGAACAAAATCCTCGTTAGTTACAAATGCTGGGATTGCGGATAGCTACTTCATCATTGCACGTACAGCGATGGATAAACCATTGCACGAAAGTTTGTCTATCTTCTACGTTCCAACAGATACACCAGGGATTAAGTTTGGCAAAAAAACACAGATGATTGGTTGGAAAGCTTCTCATCATGCTGAGATTTATCTGGATAACGTGCCAATCCCTGCGGAAAATCTGATTGGACAAGAAGGAGGAGCCGCAAAACTACTGATGTTGCTTCCAGAAGTAGCTATTGGGCTGGCAGCTTCTTATGTTGGTTTGGCTCGTGCTGCTTATGAGTATGCTTTGAATTATGCCAAGCAAAAAGTCAGTTGGGGTCGTCCGATTATCGAACATCAGGCAGTGGCTTTAAAATTAGCGGACATGATGATTAATACTCAAGCTGCACGACTGATGGTATGGGATGCAGCAGTTACAGCAGAGACTTCTCCCCAACTTGCCGCCACAATCAAAGCACCAGCCGCCAAGACCTTTGCAGTGGATGTTGCAATCAAAAACGCACAAACAGCAGTTGAAATTCTTGGGGGCTATGGGGTGACAAAAGAGTGTTTGGCTGGCAAGTTTCTTGCCGATGCAACTATCGGGTATTCCTGTGACTTTACGCGAGAAATCTTGCGTCTGGGGATCGTGAACTTTTTGTAACCCAAGTTGCTAGTTATGCGATCGCAGAGTCAAAAAATGCCAAAAAAGCAATAAAATCCCCTCCATCAGAAAAAAAGGAGGGGTTTATGCTAAACGAAATAATTGCTATCTATATGCTTCCCTGATGACCTGTTAAAGGCGATTGGGCATGAAGATGACATTCGTCGTAATATGAGCGATGCAGAAATTATTATAACGGCTTTGATTGCGGCAATATTTTCTTTTGTTTATGACAGTATAGCTTGCAGCTATATGCAAGACCACAACTTCATGACCATTTATGTTAGAAAAGTCACGATTTAATCGGCGATTACACAATGTCTCAATGCTGATTAACGATTTATTCCATCAAATAGGGATGATACTAAAACAGACTAGTGATTATACGGAGTATTTTTTAGATTCATTACAATCATTAATGTGCGATAACATCCAGATTTTCAATGTCAAATTAATAAAGTCAGAAGAATATAGGGGTTACATTGCATCGAAAAAATGTTATTTTTATGGGGTAATACCGATTTAATATGAAGCTGCATAGAATAGAGCTTCCAGGATAAAGTTAT
>NZ_CAXTNP010000483.1:0-3403 GCF_964245575.1 uncultured Nostoc sp.
GATACCAACATATATACTTATTTAAAACATCTTTTATGAAATTATAATGCCATTTTTTATTGACTTATTATTGTAGTATTTATATGTAGTAGCAGGCATCATCTAGAGTGATAGGATGTCAAAGATGGGTTGCTTTTAGCGAATGCATGATCGTTGTGGAAGAAATAACTTTACTACATCATCCCTCTGTCTTCATACTCTTTTTTTGGCAAAGATATTGTTATGAGCCAGTATATTTTCAGTAGCCTCACGGCTGATGAAAAACTTAATTTTTCTGATGAAGCAGAGGTTTTTGTCTTCCCCACTTCTTTCGCCCAGCAGCGATTGTGGTTTCTGGATCAGTTAGCACCGGGCAATCCATTTTACAATGTGTCAACAGCACTTCGCCTAACAGGTTCCCTGCACTTTACCGCCTTAAAGCAGACATTCAACAAAATTGTCCGTCGCCACGAAACCTTACGCACTAGGTTTGTGATGGTACAGCAGCAACCAGTGCAGGCGATTACTGCCGAAAGCTGCGCTAACGCACCCAGCTTAACCATACCTCTTCCCCTAATAGATATACGAACCTATCCCACTAATATAAGATTGTGGTAATCTATTTTTGATTTGAGTTGGGTGTGTCAGTTGATGGCTGGACGTTTTAACGGATTGAGCGACCTGGAATGGAAGTTATTTGAGGATATATTTCCTAAGCAGGCATCCCAGCGTGGTAAAGGAATGCCTCATGCACCATATCGCCATGTATTAAATAGCCTGTTGTACATTTTGATTACTGGGTGTCGATGGTGTGACCTGCCGCGTGGGGGGAGTCGTAAAGTATACTATAAACCCCGTTTCCATTCCTCTCCCCGTTGGCGTCAGCCTGCCGTTAGGCAAGCGGAGAGAGGCTTTGAAATCCCCATTCCCGCACTTCGTGCCGCGGTGCGAAGTGCGGGAATGGGGGGCTAGGGGGGTTAGGTTTCCGAGGCTTTGATCTTACGAAAAATACTTTTCAAACATCCTGTAAGCTAAAGGGAATCAATAAAAACCCTTTGACTTACTTGTTAATGGTATTTATATACAGCCTCACTGCCTGCGTTTTTCAGCCTTGGGAGTTTTTAACAAGCTCACTAAGCTGTGATGCTGCCGTCTTCAGGCAAAAATCTCTAGTAGAAATCAACCTGTATTAGGAAGTGGGCGATGCACATTGGATTTCTCAACCCTCAAGGCAATTTTGATTCAGGCAATAGCCACATCACGAAACACCCAGATTTTGGGGGTCAGTTGATCTACGTTAAGCAAGTCGCCATAGCCATCGCTCAAATGGGTCATAAAGTTGATATTCTCACCCGTCAAATCATTGACCCGGAGTGGCCAGAGTTTGCCCAAGCGATTGACACTTATCCAGGGGTCGATAACGTCCGCATTATCCGCTTACCAGCTGGACCAAAAGAATTTCTCTCTAAAGAGCTGTTATGGCCTCATCTAGTTGCTGATTGGATACCCAACACCTTGAAGTTTTATCAACAGCAAGGTGGCTTACCCGATGCTATGACTGCTCACTACGGCGATGGAGGACTGTGTGGTGTTCTAATTGAAGAGGAGGCAGGCATACCTTTTACCTTTACTGCTCATTCTCTCGGCGCTCAAAAGATGGACAAACTGGAAGTCACCCCAGAGAATCTCACAGAAATAGACGAGCAATTCTATTTCAGATATCGCATTTTAGCCGAACGCCTGAGCATGAATCGCTCGGCCGTTAATATCACCAGTACACGACAAGAACGCTTTGAACAGTATTCTCATAGAGTCTATAGTGGTGCAGTGGATATAGACAACGACAACCGCTTTGCAGTGATTCCACCGGGAGCAGATTTCTCGATTTTCGGTGCAAAGGCACGTTCCGAAAACGAGCAGGCTACCGAAGAACTCATTCAGGAGCGATTGGCACGGGACATTGCAGAAGCCCGTCGAGATTTGCCCGTCATCATAGCATCGAGTAGATTAGAGCTTAAAAAAAATATATTAGGGCTAGTGCAAGCCTTTGCAATGAGTCCAACACTTCAGGAACAAGCTAACTTGGTGCTACTTACAGGGGGGCTGGACGATCCTTTACGAGAGGAAACTAGTGACGGTATAGCTGAAGAGGTATTAGCTCCCATTCGGAAAGTGGTAAAAGAAAACGACTTGTGGGGCAAGGTGAGTGCCTTTGGCTTGTCAGATCAGTCTCAAGAGTCACTGGCAGCAGCCTATCGGTTTATGGTTAAACGCCGCTCAGTATTTGCCCTGACCGCACTCTACGAACCCTTTGGGCTTGCTCCCTTAGAAGCAGCAGTTGCAGGTTTACCAGTGGTAGCAACTAAGAACGGTGGTCCAAGCGAGAGCTTGCGACAGGGAAATAAGGAATATGGCGTACTCGTTGACCCAGAAGATCCTGCTGATATTGCACGGGGCTTGGAGCGGTTGCTATGTGATGCTCAGGAGTGGGAGTATTTTGCCCAAGCGGGTCAGCAACGGGTGCTGAAGACGTACACTTGGGAATCTACTGCTGAAAACTACCTGACTTTGTTTGAGCAGATTCTGTCTTCACCGGAAACTCGCCCTCGCACTAAACTCCTTCCCATTCATCCCTACTTCCGTAATCCAGAATCGCAGACCGATGTTTTTTTGGAAGAATTGGGCGACCTCTACTTTGGCTCTAACCAAAAGGTACTAAGTACATCTAGCCTGTGAAGAAGCAAAGGAAGTTCTAGGTAATTATCCCAGCTATGAGCAGCCAGCGCAAAACGTGCTGACTGTTTCGGCAAATTACTGGTTTTGTTCGATTAATGCCATGTGTCCACCTGGTTTTATGGTGATTCAGAGTAAAGTAATTCTGCTTTCATGTGATCGATCGCCACAGGTTTTGTCGCTATATCTGATTTTCCTAACCTGGTAGATCCCAAACAATTACTCAGAAGCGATCGCTTAGTTGTCGGGCATAATACCATCTCATTAAGTTTAATAACCTAATCTTTTCCCTGATTCTCTAGCTGTCTTGGCTATTGCTCGGCTACATTTTCTTTACCTAAATGGATAGTGAGTTGTCATTGGTTGAGGATTAAAGTGCGAACTCTACCCTAGAATCGGTTACCCAACCATTGCCAGTCATCCCCCTTATTCAGGTTTCAACTGAAAATTCACGCTTCCCCCATCCTTAGTTGGCACAGTGCATAAACCATTGTTGCCTACAAAGAGAGTACTGTAGATAGTTTCAGGAGACTCAAAAGCTATCCAAAAATATTTTGGAAAAAATAGTTGACACATCAAAATTGGTTCGCTATATTGAATAAGTGCCTGAAGCGAAGCGAGAAAGAGCAACGCTTAAGGGACACCGAACCTTGAAAATATTATAGTTTGAAAGCAATTATACAGCAAGTGT
>NZ_CAXTNP010000484.1:0-3377 GCF_964245575.1 uncultured Nostoc sp.
ATCTATATCTATGGTTCAATGTTAATGGAGATCAATAAAGTAAAAATTAGCTTTATAATAATTAACTTCAATATTGTATTTAGTAACTGATGAAAATAGCAGAAATTTTACACTCAGTTTGTTGCACGATATTAAGTATACACTTAAATTATTTTAGTATTGATTTAGACCTGCTATTTATCGTCAGTAGCCAAGTTAAATAACAGGAGATTTCTATGCCTGAAGCCATTGAGATTTATGATGATCGCCTGCGTGCTATTGTACGCCCAGGAGCCTCACTTCAAAAGCTTGCCAACGGTGCAGTCCATAGCGAGGGGCCTGTTTACTTCCATGAAGATAGCAGTGTTGTCTGGAGCGATGCTCACGGCAACCGCCTGTTGCGGTGGAGTGCCACTGACAATGTGACTGTCCTACGAGATCCATCTGATTACCAAAGCGGTAATTACCGTGACTTAGAGGGTCGTCTGGTTGCCTGTTCCTCTGGTCTGCGTGCTATTATCCGACGCGAACAAGACGGTGAATGGAAGGTTTTAGTCGATCGCTACCAAGGCAAACGCCTGAACAGTCCAAATGATTTAGTAGTCAAAAGTGACGGCACGATTTGGTTCACCGATCCGCCTTATGGGATTACCGAGCCAAACCAAGGTTACGGCGGCGAACAGGAACAACCCGGAAGTTACGTCTATCGCTTTGACCCGGCAATAAGTGAGATTTATCCTGTAGTAACAGATATGGTGCGCCCTAATGGGTTGGCTTTCAGTCCAGACGAAAGCCTTTTGTATGTTTCAGATACAGCTGCGTTTAATATTCCTGGGGGGCCTCATCATATTTGCGTCTATGAGGTTGTAGGCGTAGGTGTAGCCCGTCCTAGACATCGCTATGTAAAGAATGGGCGTGTATTTGCAGTTATTGAGCCAGGACAACCGGATGGACTGCGGGTTGACGAACATGGCAATGTTTTTACTAGTTCTCAAGATAGCGTGCAGATATACGCCCCCGACGGAACTCGCTTAGGAAAAATTTTTGTACCGGAGACATCAGCTAACCTGACTTTTGGTGGTAAGGAAGGCGATCACTTATTTATCACAGCCGGTCATTCGTTATATGTTATCGACCTTAATACCCGTGGTGTACAACTATGATTTATCAATTTGGGTTGGGTGTAGCGATCGCTTTTTTCCTAGCTGCATTTAATTTCCCACAGCTAAGTCCACACTTGTTAAGTTCACTTTCTCCTGTGTATCCTGACGGATTTCCAGGATTGGCACTTTTACTTCTCAGAGTTAGCCTTGGCTGGTTGTTTATACTACACGGCTATCCCAAGATAAGGCATCTTCCACAGTGGGCTGAGTCTCTAAAAACGCCTATTTTTCTTTGCTTTTTATCAGCTGCATCTATGTTAGGTGGCGGAATTTTTCTGATTATTGGATTCCTCACATTTTTAGCAACTTTGCCCATTCTCTGCTCAATGATTTTTGCAATATATTTGCACATCTCTGGAAGTAAGCCTTTTGTAGCTCAAGATCCGTACTTAATTCCTGAAGAACAGTATCAGGGTGCTTTAGGACAAGGTGAACCCCCTAGTTGGGAAAAGGCTTTTATGTATTGCGTCATGCTGATTGCGATCGCAGTTTTAGGCCCTGGTGCTTATTCGCTCGATGCTTTTATTTTTGGAAGTTGAGTTATTTCATTGTTAACACTGCATTGTATCAGACAGCAAATTAGAGAAAAGGTGTTTATGGAATCTTTATGCTGATCGCAATTATGGTTTTAGTCTTAAGTGCGTATTCACTATTGGCAAGGATATTAAAAAAAATATACTAAGTATAATGAACTTACTAAACACAAAAGTATATTGCCCAATAAAACCAACCTTGTGACGATTAATGACGACGGTAAATTACATATTTCAGTCCAGTCATTAGCAGAAGCTAAAATAGCGCTCAAAGAATTGAAGCTAAAAAAGAAAGAATATGCTTTTGTAAAAAGAGAAATATCTCAACAGCAGAAGATTACTCGCGCAGAATATACTGATAGAGTTCGTCAAAGAGGCTCTAAAGTCAAAGGTGCTGGTAGTATTGGGCGCATTGTACGAACTTTTCAAACAATTAATCGTGATGCCGATCGCCGTGCTTTAGCGCAAGAGCTTGCACCGCTAGAGCAGGAGAAAAATGCTATTGATGGAATTATTAATGCAATCGATCAAGCAATTTTACAAATTGAAAGGTACATGATTGAAAATCCTTAATCCAGTGTGCTTGATTATCTTTGCTAATAAGCCTTGCCGTTACTCCATAATCAGCAATATTGCGTGTCCGTCAGGGTCTTTAACTAAACAACCTTGCCGATAAGGAAATGAGTGATCGCTAAACTGTACAATCCTTGGTGATACGAACTGAACCCCGTTACCCCGTAGCTTATCCACTAACTGCTCAAGATTATTTACAACTAGCTCGATTTGCATGTGTGTAATATCCCAACTTTTGCAGTCACTCGGCATTGGGCGACCTTTTCCAGGCAAAATATAGTCCAGCAGTTCAATACCCACACCATCTTGAACAGGTCGCAGTGCTGTAATCTTGACTTCTGCTCCTGGTAAATTATCCAAGCGAGATTGGGTTGCACGCCAGTTGAAACTGCGGCTATCAATTTGCATTCCCAGGAGGTCGCGGTAAAAGTGTAGACTCTGCTCGGTATTAGAAATTGCGATCGCACTATGATCGATTCCCAAAAATAAGCGATCGCCGTTTTGATGCCATTTATCTTTACCTTTATCAGGCGGAAACCAAATTAACTCTAAATCATGACCATCAGGGTCTTTAAACTTAAAAGCGCGGACACCACCAGACGCTTCATTCTCTGGTGGTATTGTCTGGGGAGCAACTGAAATTGGTTCAATGGGAAATGAACGCAAGCGATCGTAAGCGCGATCCATATCACTCACCACAATTGCCAGATGTTGAAACCACAGGTCATTACTTTGTGAATCGTTGAGAATGGGTTTACCCTGAATGTTTAGATACTCCATCAACTCGATAAATTCATCTCCAAGTCGCAAGGTGATAATGCGAATTTTTACTCCAGGTACGCCTTCTAAATCACTGTAATCCTGTCCTTCAACAGTAATGTCAGAAACTAGTTCAAACAAGAGTGCTTGTGTATAGAAATTTAAAGAGCGATCGCCGTTTGTAACTGTTAAGCCAATCGCTCTAATTATTTGTGATTGTACATCGGTTTGACTAGACATATTCAATAGCCCTTCAGCTTATAATTATATGATTTTTAACAATTAATATCAAAAACTGTGAACAAACAAGTATTATATTAAAAATAATTTATTGTTAGATCAATTATGATTCAATTTTTAGCTAAATTTC
>NZ_CAXTNP010000485.1:0-3372 GCF_964245575.1 uncultured Nostoc sp.
CCCATGCCCCATGCCCCATGCCCAATGCCCAATGCCCCATTCCCAATATCCGTGAAAATTTTAGTTTGAGAATACCCGCACCAATTTAAAATTTAAATTCCGGTCAATTACCCAGAAGTACAAAAATTATTATGTTATCTAAAAGAATCTTACCGTGCTTAGATGTGAAGGCGGGACGGGTTGTAAAAGGAGTTAATTTTGTAAATCTCCAAGATGCAGGCGATCCGGTAGAGCTGGCCAAGGTTTATAACGAAGCCGGTGCTGATGAGTTAGTATTTCTGGATATTACAGCCACTCATGAAGACCGAGCTACTATTTTAGATGTGGTCTACCGGACTGCTGAACAGGTCTTTATTCCATTGACTGTGGGTGGTGGCATTCAATCCTTAGAAAATGTTAAAGCATTGTTACGATCAGGCGCAGATAAGGTTAGTATTAATTCTGGGGCGGTGCGTGATCCAGACTTGATTAATCGGGCAAGCGATCGCTTTGGTAATCAGTGCATAGTTGTTGCAATTGATGCCAGACGCAGAAATAACCCGGAGAATCCAGGTTGGGATGTGTATGTGCGGGGTGGCAGGGAAAATACAGGCTTAGATGCTCTATTGTGGGCACAAGAAGTTGAAAAACGGGGGGCCGGTGAACTGCTAGTAACAAGTATGGATGCTGATGGAACCCAAGCCGGGTATGACATTGAAATCACACGGGCAATTGCCAATGCTGTAGAAATTCCAGTCATTGCTTCAGGTGGTGCAGGTAATTGTGAACATATCTACACAGCCCTAACTGAAGGCAAAGCTGAAGCAGCATTACTCGCATCCCTGTTACATTACGGACAATTAAGCGTAGCAGAAATCAAAAATTACTTGCGCGATCGCAACGTGCCAGTAAGAACATTCTCTTGAACCCTTATTTACTGTTTAATGACATCTATCTAAGGTTAGACACACTTATTTGAAAGGGTGTTAATATTATTTTACAAGTATTAACAAATATTAAAAAATATGTTGCTTCCTATTTTACTTTTTGATGTCGCCCTGGTGGCGTGGTCACTGCACTTAATGGAAAGAGCCTACGAGAGTAAAGAATTTTCTCTGATGTTGGCTGGTACATTAGTTGCTCTGGCTGCTGCTGCCATGTTAGTAGTTTACTTTTTGATGGGGCACTGTATGACCTATTTGTTGCAAGTGTCGTTGTGAGTGTCCAGTGGTTGAGAAGATATTAAAAATTTATTATCCAGAAAAAGCTTGACAAAGTACCAAAAATCAAGCGAATATATATAATGGATTTTAAGGGGTTATAGCGCAGTTGGTAGCGCACCTCAATGGCATTGAGGGGGTCAGCGGTTCGAATCCGCTTAGCTCCATTCTTCACTCCCTAACTCTGTTTATTAACAAAGAGGGTTAGGAAGATTTTTCAGAAGGTTTTAAATGCTTGTCTACCTAGCCAGTCTCGAAAGTTGGAATGATACAGACTGTAATGGGTTTGTGAGGCGATTCTTTGTTGTTGTAAGAACTCTAGCCAATTTTCTAGCACTTCCTCAACATCATACTCATCAGTATCAATGATTTGTGCGATGCCTGCGGCGGTCTGCGCCAACACTTGCACTGATATTGCTTTTTGCTGCTGTATTAAGACATTTAACACATCTGTGCTATGCTCCGTCCCTTGTTCGGGTGGAAACATTTTCTGTAAATGCTGCTGATAATATGCTTCTAAACCAGGCGGGAGTTGATTGGACTCGAAAGATTCCGGGTAAAAGTTTTCTGCGATCGCACTTATGACCTGACTGAGATACATAAAATTATTTTCGCTCAAAGTGGTGAGGCGATCGCAAAATTCTTGCTCACTAATCTGGTGATTACTCAGCCAAGATTTAAGATTTGACCTCTCCCCCAACCCCTCCCCTACAAGGGGAGGGGAGTAATCTTGTTCTCCCCTTCCCTCGTAGGGAAGGGGGGTTAGGGGGGTTAGGTAATTTTGAATATATGCTTGGATATCTTGGCGATTTTGTTCTGGATAATCTGCTAAATCAAGACTTTGCGACGGCGTTTCAATTAATAAACCCGATTTCTCCCGCAAGAAAGGTCTACGAGTCAGGAGGAAATAGACCCCATCCGGGAGATAGCGGGGGAGATAAAACAGATTTGTACCAGGTGGTTGGCTGTTACGGTCAATGCAATTCAACCCATCAATGGCAATTATCAGTTTTTGATCGGGTTCTAACTCATCGCTGATTTGCTGGAGAAGACTAGAGAAAAACCAACTTCCCTCTGTGGCGTTATCAGGGAGGGAGGTGTAATTAAGCGAGTATTGATTAATGAGTTGCGTGCAGATATTTCTGAGAAATTCGTCAGCATGATTTTTACCCTCAAGTTCGGCATTGTAATAAATAACTTGAGGATTGTTTGTCACAAATTTAGCGAGGATGGCACTTTTACCGCTACCAGGTGCGCCAATGGTGGTGAAGTAACCCTGGTTATGGCGGTGGAGAAAGTTGTTAATAGCCGTGAAGACAAATTCACGACCGACAAAGTTTTGGCTTTTTTCTTGAATGATTTGCTCAAACTCTGTTGGATGTCCTCTGGAATTGATTGTAGTCGGTGGTTTGGATGATGAGTTCATAATTTTGGAGAATAATTAAAAGATGAGGCAACAGTGGAGGTGGTGATGTCTATACAATTGCTAAGACGGAAATTCACAGTTGAGCAATATCATAAGATGGTTGGGTCGGGGATTCTCATAGAAGATGACCGGGTGGAACTGATTCGGGGAGAGATTATTGAGATGTCGCCGATTGGAACAAAACACGCTGCTTGTGTGAAACGGTTAAACAAACTCTTGTCTCAGAAGTTACGGGATAGAGTTCTCATTGCTATTCAAGACCCTGTGGAACTGAACAATAACTCAGAACCTCAGCCAGATGTGGCATTACTTAAACCCCGTGATGATTTCTACGCCACAGCACACCCCCAACCCCAGGATATTTTTTTACTAATTGAAGTAGCTGATTCGACTGTGATGTATGACCGGGAAGAGAAAATTCCTTTATATGCAGAAGCAAACATAATTGAAGTTTGGTTAGTAGATATTAACGAGCAAATTATGGAAGTTTATCAACAACCAACAGCCGCAGGATATGAGTTTATGCAAAAGTTCACTAGCGGTCAAACTTTATCAATTAAAGCTTTCCCTAATGTAAACATTACCGTCAATGAAATCTTTAGCAGATAACATTATTTCTCCCCTCATTCCTTTATCATGTTCTCAAGATGTAAAAAATGTATTCTACCTGATGCTTCACCTGCGACAATTGTTACCCCATCTAGTGCAACTGTACAGCAATGCATAAAACTGTCTCCTGTGAAAGAG
>NZ_CAXTNP010000486.1:0-3292 GCF_964245575.1 uncultured Nostoc sp.
CGTGGCGGGGTGCAGCCCCACCCGCTATTTGTGCCAGTTGCGTAAGTCCTGTCTAATAGAAAAGCCTGTATTGACTGACTGATAAAGCTTTCATAGATTGGCTGCTCGGAAAGGGACAGAAGAGGGCTAAATGATTATGTCCTGGTCATTGCTTTGCTTGCTTTCTTGTGAACTGTCATATTGTGTTAACAACTCAGCCGGATCGTTGTAAATGGCGATCGCGTTGGCACTAGCCTTGCTGTTAGGGACTCTGGGGTGCATGCCTTGATAGCGCTAGAAGAGGCAGGAATTTAGAAGAGAAATTATTTTGGGTTTTGGAATGAATGGTCTGGCGAATTCTCATACCATTTCTTTATGAGGCTACGCCAAATTTTCTTGGCTTCTTCTTTCTTTCTTTGTGTCCTACCCTGTGGGAAGCATCGCTTCTTTAAAAATTTTTAGAGAAACTTCATCAAATCCTCGCACAAAGCGCTCTCCACTCCCATATCACTCTGGAAATTAACAGGACTCCACCACGACATCTCCATGTTTTTTTAGCTTTTGTTGTAAAAAATATAACTATATTCAGGATATTCACTGATTTATATTCGTTGTATAAAAGTTAGTTTTAATACATGAGTTCACCAGGCTCAGTTACACCGCGTACAACAGGTTCGACTAAGTTGTTACATTAGTTCCCTTAAGTTAAGGGGTAAACCTACTAAAGTTTCAACCAATTCAACTTTGACCACTCAACAAACGCAGAGATGACAGGAAATGTCTTTGGCTTTGCGCTGCATTGTCTGCGTCGAAATTGGTCGATCACCTTCAAGAAAACACTGACAATTGACGGTATCGACATCCCTACTTTAACCATCAACGGTTAATAGGATAAAAATTTTCAGTTTTATAACAGTTTTTCTACAAACGACGCCATTTCTTTTTTGCGATCGCCACATGTAAGGGCGGGTACGCCATCGCACAGCTGCGACTGTCCTGAAAAGTCCAGATAAATCACCCATTCAAATAACTACTTAGCAACATAGTTTATTGCTGAGAACGTACTACCAATTCACCTTATAAAATTCGGAGTTAATCTCATGGCTGGCAAAACATACTACGTTTCTGGAACAGGCAATGATAAAAATGATGGCTTAAAGGAAGGATCTGCATTTCGCACCCTCCAACAAGCTGCGGACTTGGTGCAGGCAGGTGATACCGTCTACGTCATGAATGGTACTTACACAAATACTTACCCTAATATCCTGAGTATTTCAGATAAGCACGGTACCGAAGCCGCGCCGATCACATTTACTGCTTATCCTGGACACACACCTGTTTTACAAACACACGATAAAAATTGGAATGCTATCTCAATTACAGGCTCTTCTTATGTAGTCATTAATGGGCTGAACCTGGTGGGGGCACGAGATGATAATACATTAGAATATGCGCTTGAGCATAAAGATGATTTGAATAACCCAGCAACATCTGGGAACGGTATTAACGTTTCCTACATCGATGGCGACGAAAAGCAACGTTCACATCACATCACAATTAGTAATAACAACATTTCTAAGTTTCCAGGAGGCGGGATTGCAACAGCAGAAGTAGACTACATTACAATAAAAAACAATGTGGTTTCTGGAAATTCTTGGTACTCACCTCATGGAACCCAAGGAATTACAATGCTTCACCTTTGGAATTCCGATCAAAACGTAACAGATTACAAAGTAATTATTCAAGATAACACTGTCTTTGATAATAAACAATTAGTTCCTTGGGCTAATGCAGGAAAAGTAACAGAGGGTCATGGAATAATGCTTGACACTTCTTCTGTTGGAAATGTTGCATACCAGGGCAAAGCCTTAATTAGTAAAAACGTAATTTACAACAATGGTGGCGCAGGTATTCAGATTTTCAAAGGAGAAAACCCTGTAGACGTTGTGAATAATACAACTTACCAAAATTCCCAAGAACTATCAACCGGAGAAATTTTCCTTAACAGTGCTAAAAATGTTCGGGTTGTTAACAATATTATGTATGCAAAGTCCGGAGAGTCTGCCAGTTCTATTGCTAATTCTAGTAATTATTCATTTGATAACAACCTTGCTTACAACGGAGTTCTTAAAGGTACAGGATCAGGAAATGTATTAAACAAAGACCCGTTGTTTGTGAATGCAGCGAATCATGACTTTAGGCTCAAACCTGGAAGTCCTGCGATCGATGGTGGTTCCAATGCTTTGAATAGCGTCACTAAGATTACTCCCCTAGATGGCGATGGCAACGGCAGTGTATTGACTGATATTGGCGCATACGAAGCCCCTACCAATAAGACTCCTATTACTAACAAAATTAATCTTCTCAATGGCACTGATAGCTCTGAGTACCTAAAAGGCAATGCCCCAGCCAACAAGATTTATGGGTTTGGGGGTCAAGACACCATCGTAGGTAATCTAGGAAATGACCAACTTTCCGGAGGCGACGGAAACGATACGCTATTTGGTGGTATCGGCGATGACCAACTATTAGGGGGCACAGGCAATGACTGGCTTTATGGGGGCAATGGCAAAGATGTACTTACAGGGGGTTATGGCACCGATACCTTTGTATTGGCTTCTGGTGACGGCACGGATTCCATTACTGACTTTGAAATAGGTAAGGACAAAATTGCCTTGTCAGGTGGTCTCCAGTTTGGTCAATTATCGATATATCAACAAGGAAGTATTGCCTTCATTATGGATAGTTCTGACAATCAAGTGTTGGCGAAATTAGATAATGTCACTGCAAGTATACTTTTGGCTCAACCTTCCACTTTTATTACTGTTTAGTTGTGTCTTTTGATAACCAAGTCTCTTCTCTTTTTGGGCTACGCCAACGCCGAGTATTTTTTACCCTTTGATAATCGCTCTTTTCAAATCCTGAACTGTGATATCGCTTTTCCCAAAAATGTAATGGATTTAACTTTATAATCTACTGGATTAACAAAAATGGCTTTGACACGCACTAACAAATCTTTCGCTCCAAGTTGAGGTTTCTCGATATCAATCTCAGAAAAACGTTTCACTTGCTGCTTAGTCATTGTAGGGTAATAATACAGCGTAGTTTACCGCCGCAGGCATTGCACCTCACTCTTGTATCATCCCAAAAGCTGAAAAACCCTATATAGAGTCATCCATCCAACCACACTCGCAATCCCAATGCACCCACGCTGACCAGTCGCGGTCAAACTCATATCCACATTGAGGACACTTGCCAGAACCTATCCCACTAATGCCAGATTGTGGTAATCTATTTTTGAGTTGATTTGGGT
>NZ_CAXTNP010000487.1:0-3262 GCF_964245575.1 uncultured Nostoc sp.
GGGGAGAAGAATCTAATGTGGGCATCATCAACAGCCACGGCGGTTTTGTGGAAGTAGCCAGTCATTTTAGCGAAACCCTTCACCACTAATCAATTATTGAACTTTGCCCAAAAAATCTTCCGATGAAAATAGCTCTTAACAAAAAGAGTATTAACGAGGAAATCTTTTAAAATCAATTTGCTGGGCTACTCAATTAAATTAAAATTTTGGAGTTTTGTGATGTGCTTACTCAGTTACCAACTATCAACGCCCTGAAACAACCTACTAGCTCTGCTTGGGTTGAACAAGCGATTGCTAATTTAGACATTATCTTACTCGATCACTCGCACTGTGAACGCAAAGCAGCAGGCGTAGCTTTGAACATGATGTTTCGCTACCCTTCTAATACTAAAATGGTTCGGGAACTAACTGCGATCGCCCGTGAAGAACTAGAACACTTTGAACTAGTTAACCAATGGTTAGAACGCCGGAATATTCCCCTAGCTCCCCTACCACCGCCTCCTTACGGTGCGGGTTTAAAAGCTCAAGTACGGCCCAAAGAACCTGAGCGATTCCTGGATTCCTTACTAGTCACTGGTTTAATTGAAGCTCGCTCTCACGAACGCCTGGGACTATTAGCTGCTCACTGTCCAGAGCCAGAGTTAGCAAAATTTTATCGTGGCTTAATGGCATCGGAAGCGCGTCACTACGGTATATATTGGGTACTAGCTGCTACTTACTTCGATAAAGAAATTGTCATGCAACGGCTTGATGAATTAGCAATTGTCGAAAGTGAGTTGCTGGCGACTTTGCACCCAGAACCTAGAATTCACAGTTAGTAGACTAACCCAACAGATATGAAGCTTCAGTTAACACACCTGAGACTGCTTGTCTCCAACTACAAAGATTCTTTTCTGTTTTATCGGGATCTGCTGAAATTTGATGTCGATTGGGGCGATGAAGATAGCGGATATGCTGAGTTTAATACCGGATATCTCAAGCTCGGTTTGTTCAAAAAAGAATTAATGGCTGAAGTTGTTCCAAGAATCGAACAGCCTTCTTATGTTGTCAATCGAGATAAAATTGTCTTGATTTTCGCAGTCGATAACGTGGATGAGGTCTATGAGCAAGTAAAAGATCAGAATGCGATCGTTGTAACTAAACCACAAGATCGCCCCGACTGGGGAATTCGCACAGCTCATTTTCGCGATCCTGATGGCAATCTCATCGAAGTCTACAACAATCTGGGAATTGTCAGTTAACTACTATATCGCTGAATTATCCTTGGTAAGGAGACAAGAGGAGGGGAAGATAATTTCCCTCCCCAAGTCTCTTCATTGATACCTTGAGAGTAACGCCTGAAATCGACTCTGCAAGAATTGCTATTTGCTAGGTAAATTGGGATATAGAACCAGGAAAATTTTCTGTGTAAACTTGACCAGCAAATGGTGATGAAAAACTATTATCAAGATTTTTTAATTCGTGATTGGGTGCAAAGCGATCGCACCAGAGCCGCCGAAGTCATCAGTTATGTATTATCAGAATACGGTCTGGGTTGGGAACCAAAGGGCGCTGACCAAGATGTGCTGGGAGTAGAGGAATATTATTTAGCTACTGGGGGAGAGTTTTGGGTAATTGAACACCAAAGCCAGTTAGTAGGTACTGGAGCATACTACCCCATACACCGAGGCGAAAAAGCTGTAGAAATCCGCAAAATGTATCTTTTGCCCAGCATTAGGGGTTTAGGATTAGGGAAATATTTGTTACAACAGCTAGAAGCAGCGATCGCAGAGCGTGGTTTTCAACAAATTTGGATTGAAACCGCCAGTGTTTTGGTGGAAGCAGTCAAGCTGTATGAAAGCAACGGCTACACTCCAGCAACGGGAGTGGAAACAACACGCTGCGATCGCGTGTATGTTAAGTTACTGCACAACAGTTAAAGGAGTTTACTCCTAACTCTTAACTCCTAATTCCTAACTCTTAAAATGCACACTTGGATTAAAAATCTTACAGGCTTACTCAATCTTTTTCTCCAATCCCATTGTCCCCTGTGCCAACGCCCAACCTCCCAAGAATTCTGTCATAACTGCATCAGACAACTGCAAAAATGTCAACGTCAAGACCAGATTTCTCTGTGGCAAGAACCAATACCAGTATTTGGCTGGGGGGAGTATGGTGGCCCGGTGAAACGAGCGATCGCGGCGATGAAATACGAAAATCAACCCCAAATAGCTCGTCCTTTAGGTCAATGGTTAGGAGAAGCATGGTTGTTAAATTCACCGAGGCGAGATAGCCAGCCTGTGGTGGTTCCCATCCCACTCCACCCTAGCAAGCAAAAGCAACGTAAATACAATCAAGCTGCACTGATAGCTCAAAGCTTCTGCGAAATAACTGGATTAAAATTGAAACAAAACGGTTTAGCAAGAGTGCGAGAAACTGAAGCGCAATTTGGTTTATCGGTATCTAAACGAGAAAAAAACTTGGTTAACGCTTTTGCTGTTGGCCAAGTTTTTCGCGATCGTCCCCCAAATGTCCCAGTGCTGTTAGTGGACGATATTTATACTACTGGTGCTACTGCTAGGTCTGCTGTGCAAACACTTCGTCAGTATGGAATTGTGGTTTTAGGATTAGTAGCAGTAGCCACTGCCGTCAAAGACGGATAAATCAAGAATTAATGGGCAGGCTTTAGCAGATAAGTGCATAAATTGACCGAATTACACTATTTTTATCGACAAAATTCCTTGAAATGTATGAATAAAGTTTTTGCGGCAGGTTTAAAACAACTGATCATTATTCCTGCCACATTGCTGGCAATAGGTATAAGTACAAGTGCAGCTTTTGCTCAAAATAAGTTGTATAGTCCAATTCCTTTATCTAATAGTACTGAATTTTCCGATACCCTCTCAAACAAAGACATTCCCACAGGTCAAGGTGGGTTTGCCCGTGATTACACAGTGAAGTTAGAGAAGGGCGATAATTTAGCAGTTGACCTGTCATCCGAAAACTTTGACAGCATTATCACCCTCTTAGCACCTGATGGATCGACTTTGGCAGAAAATGATGATGGCCCTGATGGTAGTAGCAATTCCCTACTATTTACTCGCATCGTAGAGACAGGGAATTATGTGATTCGTGTCCGGTCTTTTGGGGAAACTGGGATTGGGGCTTTTAAACTCAAAGTCACAAAGCTGCAACCGATTAAATGAAGTTAGGAGTTAGGAGTTTGGGGTTAGGAGTTAGGAGTTAGGAGTTAGGAGTTAGGAGTTAGGAGTTAGGAGTTAGG
>NZ_CAXTNP010000488.1:0-3240 GCF_964245575.1 uncultured Nostoc sp.
TAAATGTAAGCTTATGATTTTTGTTGAGTAATTTATTCCTTGGAAGTCCCTTAATACATAATTGCACTGAGTCATCAGAGGTAACATCGAGCTTCAACATTTCCACATTACCTGATGCTGGATGTGACTTGCGACTGGTACCGAAGACCCAATAACCCACAGCAGCAAGCTTTTTAGCAGTTAATTGCCCAAACCCAGATGATGCTCCTGTAACTAGCACAACCTTTTTATCAGTCATCTGTTTTCCTTTTTAGAATATAAATAGGATTTCATACAACTTTTTATAGCTAAAGAAAGATTTGATTTTTGTATCAATTTATCTCTTTTACACTAGCTTAAGTGCAGAACAGCTAAATTCTACCTAGCGAAACTTTGAAAATATCCTCTGAAACCAAATTAAAAATTCCTAATATTCAGAAAGTGCAAAATATGTTGAGATGTAATTTTTGGCTATTCAATTTGAGGGGTATGACCGCAATTTTTGAGCAATATTAGTTGAGAGTTAGCAATAGATTGCTGAAATTTTTCTGCATCTTCAGATGGCAGCATATCATCAGTTTCTCCCCATAAAATGAGTGTTTGCTTGTCAACTTGGGCAATTCTATTTGCTAATTCAGTATAACCATCAGATTTTACATAAGAAATCATGGCATCATTCCAACCAGGCATTTCTTGGTGTAACATGGCGCATTGAATAGCCAAAAGTATTTTGGGATCTAAATTAGGGAAGATACTACATACATTTAATGCCAAGATGTGGCGTTGACGTAGATATTCCACAGCCAAGAAGTCAAAAGGAGGAAACAAGTATTTGCTAAAGGGGGGAGAATTAGTGTAACCTAAACTATTAATCAATATTAGTGATTTTACAACTTGAGGGTAAGTGAGTTTGTTACGGGAGCAATGCGATTTTGTGAGGTGGTTAAAATTCAGGTACTAAATCACCTATTTAGAGGTGCGTAGGCGTAGCCCGCCGCAGGCATCGCAGCTAAATAACTGTTTTTATTGAGAATCTAGCTCTCTAACTGAGAATTCAAGTCCGATCTAACAAAATCGCATTGCTCCCGTTTGTTACAAGGTGAGAGTTATGCCAAACAACAGCGTCTAGCATTTTGGAATCAGGTTAATCCCGTAATGCCTTGGGACTTCCGCCACAGAGCTACCCGAAAGACAACGGGAGCAACCGATTCAACCACAGCAGAATAACTGCGATCCTTCTTACCCTGATTTTTGCCTGACCAAAAATTCACCCGATTTGAATTGCCGAGATATCACCCAAAGAAGGTTTAGAGTCTTGCCACCTGACCCGAATGGTTTTGACAGAGATGGAGATGGGATTAGGTGTGAAAAATAAAAAACTTTGAGTAGTGCAAGTCTAAAACTTGATAAAGAATTTTAAGTTGTATTTGAGATGATGTTTTAGACAGTTAGGAAATAGCTAGCACTAAGGCTGAGGTTGGAATGGCACTAAGAAAAGCCGAAACACTTGTGGTTTAAGCGGTTTGCTTTCATATTTCGTAATTCGTGCCGAGGTTTCGTCATTAAAGGGTAAGCTTTCGGGCGACGTTTACGGACTCGTGGTTCACTTCTGCCAGGGCGATGTCTGACGACAAGCCGCTTTGCGTCTACGCTCACAGCCTTATGAGCAATAACTTTAAGTAAAGTGGAATAAATTTGAAGACGTTTTGCTGAAGTTGCTGCTAATAATTCGGGAATAAAGTTATTTAAATGATGGCGAGTACCTTGCAGCGATAGGCGATTTGGAGGTGTACCATAAGTAGTACCTGCTGACCACATCAAACGGGAGCAGTAAATTGTAAGCAAGCAAATAAGCATAAATTTCTTTGCGTACCATAGAAGGAGTCTTACACCGGAAAACATCCATACCTAGAGTATTTTTTAGATGTTTTAAATCTAGTTCAACTTGCCAGCGCTGGTAATAAAGCTGAACTGTTTTCAATGTAGGATAAGTTGTTATATCTAATAAAGTAGTGATTAGGCTAACTCCTTCTGTACGAAAATCAGGAATAACAATGTAATAAAATATTTCTCGTACAGTTAAGGTAAGAGGTAGAGCAGAAAACTCAGCCATTGTTAACCCTTTTGGGCATTTTTTAGGTTTGTGCCAAGTTACTAATTTGTCGCTTGACCCAATTATTTTACCTTTTCGCATTGTTGTATGTCGGGATTGATGTTTTCTGAATACTGCATCACAACTGAGATTTTTAATAGAAATTAAATCCGCATAAGCGCAAAAAGCTCTATCCCCTAAAAGTACATCATTGGGTTTGAGAAAACTGTATAGCTTCCTCGCTAGTTTTATATCATGGGTATTTAGAACGTCGATGGCTAGGGCAACAGCGGCTCCTGTTACTAAGCTGAATATCACACCAATTTTCGCAATGGGAAATCCACATCCAGGCTTTTGATTAGTTGGTTGAGGGTACGCTGTTTGATTTTCTCCCGTGTCAGGCATTGAAACACTTGACCCGTCTATCACTTTTACATTTCGACCACACCACAAATGTTCTGTTTTCACTTTCTCTTCTAAGTTTTGTGCAGCTTTCCCAAAAAGTTTTTCTAATAGCTGTTCTGGCAATCTCGACCGCGCTTGGCAGTAAGCACTTGTATCACTTGAGGGAATTTCTACTCCTTGCCCTGCCAAATGAGCAATTATTTTACTCACAGCGTTATGACAACTCTTATCTGTATCTAAAACCTGAGATAAAAAAGCCCATAATGTTATGAACGGGTCAAATAATCTTTTCTTATATTTAACTTTTAGCTCCCAGAGTCCTTGCTCAATTACAGACTCAGGTAATAGCTCTTTAAAAGGTAATCCCAGGCTTTGATTAAATTTTTGCTTGAGAATTTCTACTTGTAATGTCACAGTGGTAATAGTTAGATTTGCTTGCTCGTCTCAAAATAAGTATGAAATGAACGAGTAAGCTTTTTCTACCAGGACTTACGCAACTGGCACAGGCGATCACTAAAATATAGTGCTTTTGTACTATATAAGTGACGCAACAGGCACAGGGCTACGCCTACGCTAGTTGATAGTACATGAGTATTAATTGAATCCGATTCCGAAAGCTTAGTCAACGCATAAGAAGTCGCTGCAAAAGGAAACACTATTGAAATATTTATGAGAAAATAGGTAGAGGTTGTATTAGATAAATGTTGCTTAATACCGATTTAATATGAAGCTGCATAGAATAGAGCTTCCAGGATAAAGTTATA
>NZ_CAXTNP010000489.1:0-3228 GCF_964245575.1 uncultured Nostoc sp.
AGAATTAGATGAAGCCATTACAACTGCCCTTAATGCAGTGACCAAAAAAGACATTTGGAAACGAGGAACGAAAGAAGCAAAGCAGTTTTTAATTGTCGCTCATTTTGATGATATCAATAATTTATGTCGTGTTCCGAACGAACAGAGGCTTCTAAAAGAGGCAGTTTTAAATTGTCTTAATCCACTCAGCCAACGCCTACATGACCCAAATGAATTTATCAAAATTGTCAAAATATGGAGCGAACAAAGACCTGGAATCAGGTTGTTACTCGTCATAGACCAATTTGAGGAGTTAATCACCTTAAGTTCTCACAGTAAAGAAGATAAGCAAAACCAGCAACCAAATCTTACGGAGTCGCAACAGTTCTTAAAACTGCTACAAGCAACTTTGGCAGCTAAGGAGCCGCAACTGAGCATAGTAATTACATTGCGATCCGACTTTGAACCGCGCTTCCTCAACTCGGAGGCACTCAAGTCATATTGGACACACGCTCGCTTTCCAGTCCGTGCCATGCGTTCCGATGAGTTACGGCAAGCGATTGAGCGTCCCGCAGCAGAAATGGCACTTTACTTTGAACAGCTTCCAGGACAGCGAAATCCGGTAGACAAGTTAGTTGATGAAATGGGGCAGATGCCTGGTGCCTTACCCTTGCTATCTTTTACACTCAGCGAACTTTACATTAAACTTGCTAAAAAGTGGGAAACTGGAGAGACAAGCGATCGCGCCCTGACACTTGATGCTGAATTTGACTTTGAAGGTGGCGTTGCTGGTTCTCTGACACAAAGAGCTAATAAGGAATATGACTCCTTACCCGATGATGCTCATAGAGATACCATGCGACGGGTAATGCTGCGGATGGTGACTGTTGAAAATGGGGTATCAGCACGGCGTCGGGTACCATTATCAGAATTAGTGTATGCAGACAAGCATGACCCGAGCAAGCGAGATGATAAAGAAAATAAGCGAGTCGAGTTAGTTGTCAAACGTCTTATTGAAGCTCGCTTGGTTGTCAGTGGACAGGAAACGGGAGAACCTTATGTAGAGCCAGCCCATGATTTTTTAGTAAAAAGCTGGGATCAACTACAGAAATGGCAACAAAAGGAGCAAGAAGATTTGCTCCTACTACGGCGACTGACTCCATCTGCCTTAGAGTGGAAAAACAAGGAACAATCAGCAAGTGTTCTTGGAAAAGCTGAACCTGTTCTAAGTTGGTTTGATAAGAAAATCGACTTTGGTGAGGACTGGTTTAACAAAATCAAAAAGAATGCTCAGGAACGCCAACTCGAGAAAAAGAGGCAGTTTCTTTGGAATGGTAATCCCTACCTTGATGTTTTAAGAAAGAAACTCAAATCTGTGGATTACTGGTTTAACCAGGTAGAAACAGAGTTCGTGCAGCAAAGCGTTTGGCAAAGACGTAGGAATGTTAACTTGCGTTGGAGCATTGCGATTGGCGTAACTGTGGTATCGCTCAGTTTAACTGCTTGGGCTTTATCTAATCTGAGACAAGCAATAATACAACAAATAAGTGCTGATAAAAATTCCACAGAAACTGCGTTTCGGGCAAACCAACTGACGTTAGAGGCTTTGATAAGTAGTTTACGGGCAGGAAAGTCCTTGAAGTCCTTGCTTGTGCGTAGACCATTCCAGCCAGACCAGCAGTGGCAAAATCAAGTCTTAACAACCTTGCAAAAGGCGGTTTATCAAGTTAAAGAACTCAATCGCTGGCGACTACCTCAAGGTCAGGTACGCGATATATTTTTGGGTCAAGATGACAAGGTATGGATTGCTGTTAGCACTGTTGTTAAAACAAATGACGGTCATCAGGACGATGTTATTAGCTTATGGGACTCAAAAACCCAACAGGTTACAAAATTGGCTTTGGGCAAAAATAGCGGTTTTAGAAAAAGTGTCAGTTTTAGTCCCGATGGCAGCCAACTGGCTATCGTAGGACGAAACGAAACCATCCACTTATGTGGTTTGGAGAGCAAGCATTGTGAGGAGTTACTAAAGGTTCCAGGCTTTATTGAAAGCGTCAGTTTTAGTCGCGATGGCAAGAGTCTAGCTTTAATTATTTCCAATAAGGAGAGGCAACGTAGTGCTTACTTATGGAATTTGCAAAGTCGAGAAGGGTTGAAAAAATTAGCAGAGTATTCAGAGACTCAAGGTATTACCGTAAAACACATCATGATTAATGGAAAAGACATCATGTTTAAAGGTATTACCGAAAAAGACATCATGTTTAGTAGTGATGGCTACCATCTAGTAAAAATTTCCAGAGACAATCTCCATTTTTCGGACTACTCATCCGAGCATGATTTAGGTGTAACTGTAAGAAATGTATCTATAATACCAACTACAGTAGACGATGTAATATTAAGCCCTGATAGCAAGAAAATGGTTACCACCCGAAGAAAATTGAGTCCCGGCATATCCAAGCTTTGTGTAATCGACTTTTGGGACTTGTCTTCTAGTCAGGATAATTCTACGCAACAATCAAAACCTTTCACAGAAGCTTGTTCCGCCAATTTTAATCCCCGTAACAACCAGTTAGCTATTGGAGGAAGAAACGGCGACATTAGTTTTTACGATTATAATAATCAAAAATCGACTGAATGGAAGGCTCATGAAGGCGCAGTTTGGAGTGTCAGATTTAGCAGTGATGGTAAACAATTAATCACTATTGGAGAAGATGGTACTATCCGCTTGTGGAGTACCCAAGAGTGGCAGTCAAGTTTACCTTCACTTCCTATAGACAAAAAAATTGAAAGTATCAGTGTTAGCCCTAATGGTCAACAGATAGCTCTCACAGACTCTCAGGGTGCTACTAGTTTGTGGGACTTATCGCATCAAACTTTAACCTCACTGCCAATAACTGAAGGTAGTTTCACCAGCGTTATTTTTACTCCTGATGGAAAACACTTTGCTGGTGCTAAAAAAGACAACACAATTACTGTTTTTGATATTTATGGAAAGCTTATTTATCTTAATAAATTTGAATTACATAGAGGTAATTTAAAGGACATGATTTTTCGTAAGGATGGTCGGTTATTTATAATTATTTATCATGACAAGGATTACGCTTATTCTTATTCTATAGTTGATTTTTCCAACAATCCCAAACTTTTTGAAAATCCCGTAGAACGAGGGCTATATATAGGGTACACATTTAGTCCTAAGGGACTTCCAAGGAATAAAATCACCAAGTGCAATAATGATAATCATTGTTA
>NZ_CAXTNP010000490.1:0-3203 GCF_964245575.1 uncultured Nostoc sp.
GACTGGGGGGTGGGGAAATTTTGTATATTTATTTAATACTCAATACCCAATACCCATTCCCTAATTCCCAATACCTAATCCCTTTAGAGGTGTCATGGCTTATGAGATGAAAAAACAACGAGCGATCGCAGTTGACTTATTCGCCGGTGCGGGGGGTATGACTCTTGGCTTTGAACAAGCTGGCTTTGATGTGCTGGCGTCTGTGGAAATTGACCCGATCCACTGTGCAACACATGAGTTTAACTTTCCTTTTTGCTCAGTGTTATGTAAAAGTGTTGTGGAGACAACCGGGGAAGAAATTAGGAATCGGTCTGAGATTGGCGATCGCGAAATTGATGTGGTAATTTGTGGCTCACCATGTCAAGGATTTTCTCTAATTGGTAAACGGGCTGTTAACGATCCACGAAACTCTTTGGTGTTTCACTTTCATCGGCTGGTTTTTGAGCTAAAACCAAAGTTCTTTGTAATGGAAAATGTCCGGGGGATCACAGTTGGCGAACATAAACAAATCCTCCAAACCTTAATTAGCGAGTTTAGAATTCACGGCTATAAAGTAGAAGAGAATTACCAAGTTCTCAACGCTGCACATTACGGAGTACCACAATCCCGTGAGAGATTATTTCTCATAGGTGCAAGAGAGGATGTAGAGTTACCGAAATATCCTCAGCCGATTACTAAACAAGCATTACCAAATAATTTAACTTCTAAAAAAATATCTGATATCCTATTGAGTCCTACAGTATTGGATGCAATTGGAGATTTACCTGAAATAGAAAAATATCCAGAGTTACTAACAAGAGATTGGGTTGTAGCAGAATACGAAAAGCCTAGTAACTATGCTCTTTTACTTCGCGGTATCAAATACCTAGATGATGATTATTCTTACAAACGTGAATATGATTTGCGAATACTTTCTTCAAGTTTAAGAACAAAACATTCTGCGGAAACTATTCAACGATTTCAGGATACTCAACAAGGCGAGAGAGAAAAAATTAGTCGCTTTTATAAGCTGCATCCTGCTGGTGTCTGTAATACTTTAAGAGCGGGAACAGACAAGTATAGGGGTTCTTTCACATCTCCTAGACCGATTCATCCAATTACGCCGCGTTGTATTACAGTTAGAGAAGCGGCGAGATTGCATTCTTACCCAGATTGGTTTAGATTTCATGTAACCAAGTGGCACGGATTTCGACAAGTTGGTAACTCTGTACCACCGTTACTAGCAAAGGCTGTGGCGGCGGAAATTATTCGCAATTTGAATATTTCGCCTTTTAAGCCGAGTTTCGGATACAAGTTGGCAGAGGAGAAACTATTACAATTTAATATGTCGCAAGCGGCACAATATTATCAGTGTGACTGGTAAGAATACACTTTGTAATATGTGCAAGCTTGCGCTAAGTCCAAGCACGGAAGAATGTACTATCTTCCCAGATATTAGCAGTCCGTTGTGCGATCGCTGTTAATTCTTCCTTTTTAAGAGGCACAAAAGCCCGTGCTATCTTGACATTATTCTCTAATTGTGCAACTGTCTCTGCTGCAATTACACAACAATGAACTCCAGGCTGAGACATTGTATAACCTAAAGCTTGCTGCATACCTGTCAACCCACCTGATTTAAATAGCCGACCATAAGCTGGGACTTTCATCGCAATCACACCGACATTTTTTTCTTGAGCAACTGGTAGAACAACCGGGATAAATGGACGTGGGTGGTGTTTGTCGGCGGCATTCACAGGAATCAGTGTAGTGTGGAAAGGATAGCGACGCAAGCCTTCGGCAATCACCTGAGGGTCGTGATGTCCGGTAATACCTGCGAAGCGCACCAATTTTTGTTCTATGGCTTCTTCTAAAGCTTTAATTGCGCCTGATGGACTAAAGATGGTGTCGAGTTCTTCAGAAAAAGAAACGTGATGCAACTGCCACAAATCGAGATAATCTGTATTGAGACGTTTAAGCGATCGCTCCAATTCTCGCCATGCACCATCCCGATCTCTTTGATCAGTCTTGCTTGCTAGAAATACCTTTGAGCGATGGGGTGGTAGTACTTTGCCTAAATAATCTTCACTCGGCCCATAACTAGCGGCTGTATCAAAGTAGCGAATGCCAAGTTCCAGCGCTCTTTGAATAATTGCCGCAGCATCACCCTCTTTTCCTTCCCAGGATAGTGGCGTTTGTCCTGCTCCTCCTAACCCAAAGATAGGCACTTTGACTTTAGTGCGTCCCAGTAACCGTTCTAGCATGGTTGCTGGCGGTGTAGCGGTGTTAGTAGTATTTTGCTGTAAAGCATTAGTTGCCACAATACCTCCTGTCACAGCAATGCTGGTAATTAGGAAATTACGCCGCGTCTTTCCTTCTGTCATGATTGGCTTAGGGGGCGATATTACTTTTATTCTAATATCTTAGCTAGGGAGATTTAATCTAAGTAAGCAAAATTACTGATAGATCAGGAACACTCCAAAACCTCTGATCATTGGTTAGAAAAGTACGCTATTTAACGTTCAGGTAAAGTCGGTATAATGCATGATTGAATTAATTGCTTGCCTGTTGTTAGCCACCGTCCCCCGATAAATTTAGCTGCCCATAGACATTGATATTAAATGTAAATTGAATAGGGAGCTGGTTACTGGTATATCCTGTGGGCAAAGGTGCAAAGGGTGCAGCTCGCTGTATAGCGTTGAGCGCTGCTTGATCAGTGACGCTGAATCCAGAGGTTTGTACAAGCTGGAGATTGCTTAGTTGCCCGGAACGGTTAATAGTGAAGTTAAGCACTGTTCGCCGGGAAGACTGGCTCACTTCTGGTAGCCACTGCTGTTTGACTTGTTGCTGTAGTTGGTTTAAGTAAGAGGTGATATCTATATCTTGACTGCTGGCATCAATACCAGAAGGAGCTTGGTTATCTCGGTTGGAATTAGGTAAGGCTGCCAGATAATCACCGCTAAAATTCCGACTAGATACACTTTGAGTACCACCCAGCAAGCTTGCTGCACCTGTTTTCAGAGATGACGGTGTTCGTTTACTTAAAAGTGTTCTCGACTGTCCTAAGTTCTTAGGATTGGGTACTGGTGATTTAATAGCAGGTGCAAGCGCTGTTTTTCGAGGTAGTGCTGGTGGTGTGGTATTAGGCGCTACTGCTATTTTTTTAGGTTTGGGTGTTGGTGATACAGTTGCTCTTTTGATCGCAGTTGGCTGAACTTTGGGTGCTG
>NZ_CAXTNP010000491.1:0-3185 GCF_964245575.1 uncultured Nostoc sp.
GGCGAACGCATTTGTTATTTCGGCGAACGCATTTGTTATTTTGGCGTGTCCAGAACGCACTCTACTGGCGTGTCATTACTCAAATGTTGCAAAAAAATGTAGGTTGGGTTGACGTAAGGAAACCCAACCTACACCTTTTGACCACCCGCAACTGTTCGTTCCCAATGGACATCCGGGTAATGAGAGATCCGTTACCAACGATGGTACGGGCAAAGCTACAGATAGCCTACTGGAAATTCCTGCTGTTGGTAGGTATGGCGGTAGTGGTATACGAAATTTCTTGAATTAATACCATTTCACGAAATACCTGATACCGATCAAGGTGTAGGGGCACGGCAGTGCCGTGCCCCTACGGGTGTACTTCACGTAAACGAGAACTATGAGTCGCCAACCGAGAAATTTTCAACCAGGATTTTCTTATCACGTTACTACTCGCTGCAATAACCGCGAGTTTAACCTGGCGCAGCGAGAATGTCGGGAGGTCTTTTTGTATGCTATCAAAAAGGCTTTGGACAAATATGGTTTTAAGCTTTATGCTCTGTGCATTCTGTCAAACCACGTACACTATCTCATAGAACCTGCCGCCCACCAAGACTTGCCCAAAATCATGCATTTCTTGAATTGGTACACAGCGATGTGTTTTAACAGAATGTTAAATCGTACTGGACATTTCTGGGAAAAGCGATATTACTGTGATGGGTTTCCTCCCACAGATACGCAGCGAGCATTAAATACTTTACGCTACATTCATGGCAACCCCAAGGCTGCACAAATGCGGCAGAGTTTTTTTTACGATTTCAGTAATTATGGTAGTTACGACGGGTTGACTAATGATGGCTTAACTCTCTGGCATCCAGCTTTTTTACAATTGGGCAAAACATTAGATGAATGTGCCAAAAAGTATCGTGGGTTTTGCCAAAGGTATAAACCGAAGTTAAAAACAGCCAAGCTTTCTTACTGGGGTAGTAAGCTGCTGGCTGGTCATCAGGTTCATAAAGGTAAGCGCAAATGCTCACCTGGCCAATTAGCATTGCCGATTGGGCAGTGCCAGGTATCGGAAAGCCCCGAATTAGCAGAAGTGGTACAGAAATTCGTCCAAGCAAATCGAGGTTGTAGGTTTGATGTGCGGGTGTTGTGAGGTATTATGGAAGTGGAACTAGTAGAAGTGGTAAATTTTTCTTTCAGATTTATTCTTCGTCAATATCAATGGAGATTCGAGATCCAGGGAGATTATTTAATAGATTTGAAACCCCCGGCGGAGCTAGATTTGAAACCCCCGGCGGAGCTAGATTAACCAAACTCTTATTGACACTACCCGCTGACACAATACTTCCCACCGCGTTAACTTTTCCCACCGATAACGGAGTCCCTCCTACAATCTTCGATGCTTGGGAGTCATCAAGTTCCTCGAAAACTAGAGAGAATTTCGCTTCGCTTTTCTTTGTCACTTTGAACGTCCTCTACATGTTGTTAGTTGATTCACAGTCAGCTATTGACTGCATGATTAATAATACAAACCGGAGATGCGAGAAATCAAGGGTTTATACAAAACATCCTACCTTACCCACTTTTCCCACCTTTTTTACGAAGCGTGACTTGATGAATGGGAACGGGATAAAAAAGATGAGTTGTGAGCTAAAAGTTATTGAAACAAAAACAAACCTCACTCATAGTGCTGACTTTAATCCCTCTGGCTGGTTTTACTACGCAAAACCGTCCCTCTCCAACAAGCTAGAAGGACAGACTTGAACTTTAGTTCAACAATAGAGAGGTTCTTAACAGCTCAGGTTAAAAGAAATCAGCCACCCAAGGAGAACTACCTGCAAATATTTGCTCCGCTGCTGAAATAGCGGTTTGTGTCCCATGCAATTTTCCGGCTACTTGCAAATGGTAAGGTGTAAACAAACTCGTATATATTGGTGCTAGTTCTCGGATATCTAGCTGCAACTCACCCTTTCCACCTTTTGTAACTTCACCGCGTCCATTGGCAACAGAAAGAATGAATTTACCATTGTTTGCATCTAACAAATTATCTTGAATATCTAAGTGCAGTTCAGTTTCAATTCCCGATGGATAACCCCGCATCTCCAGCGCCTTGACTACATCTACTACCCGCAGCATCCAACGCATCGTATACGTGAGTTTGGCAGTTTGCTCTGGTAGCAGCAATGTTAAGGAATCAATTGCAGAACTCCTCCATCGCACCTGGTCAATTTGGGAGCGATGACTGGCAAGAAAAGACCAGAACGTTTGTGCAGCCGCAACTGTGAGAATTACCCAATCCTTTATCCGCAGGATTGTGCCATCCTCTTTTGAATGTTGGCTAAAGAGGATGTAGCCTTCGGGTTTCTCTTTAGTACCAATAAAATATGCGTAAAATGTTTCCTTTTCATCTGGTTGGATTAAGCGCTCCCAGATTGCAGGATGTCGGTCTAAATATCCATGCGTTAATCTCGCCTGCTGCTGATATAGTTCATGAAAGACTTGATGATTGATTGGCACTATTGGTTGCAAAGGTAGAGGTTGCTCCCGCACTTGAATACTTTTAGTAGGAACTTCCCAATTACACCAGCTACCCCCCTGCTCATACCCGACTTTTCGATACAAGCCTTGAACTGCTGGATAAAGAGCAGAGAGCGGTATACCTCTAGCATAGAGTTCTTTGAGGGTGTGCTGCATGAGAGCGATCGCAGCTCCCGAACCGCGATACTCTGGAGCAATGCCCACTACGGCAATTCCTGTCATTGGTACACGCTCACCACCCCACCACTGGCCCATATCCAGAGTTGCCAATCCACCAATTAATTGTTCTGACTCACGAATAATGCGGAAATTTTCCACGCCAAGGAGATTGATGTAAGCCTCCTCGCCACCAAGCCCACTGATGAAACACTGCTCAAAGATACTCCCAAGCTGCTGAATATCCTGGAGATGGGCAAGAGTGCTGTATTCAAATTTAGGCGTCATCTCTTATACCATTAATAATACTAAAGCAAAACTATACTACAACTAAGGTTGCTTGAAATTTGACCTTCTGAGGCTCAACTTTGACCTTCTGAGGCTCAATGTTGACCTTCTGAGGCTCAATGTTGACCTTCTGAGGCTCAACTTTGACCTTCTGAGGCTCAACTTTGACCTTCTGAGGCTCAACTTTGACCTTCTGAGGCTCAATGTTGACCTTCTGA
>NZ_CAXTNP010000492.1:0-3143 GCF_964245575.1 uncultured Nostoc sp.
GTTAATAGCAATTTCATATATAGATAATTTGGCTTTTAAGCTTCAGCTTCATCTATGCTTTAGTAATAAAGTTAAAATTCACTCTTATAATAAAGATAAGTAAGAGAAATAAAAACAAGAAAACAGTATATTTTACAAAGTATAAAAATAAAAATATTGTGAATTTGTAATAGCAAGATTCGTTTTAAAAACGAAATGGCTTTGGATACATGATTTATTTAGCCAATTTAGAATAACCTTAGAATACATGATGTTAGAAGAACTATTAGTAGAATCATCAGTGCGCGATCGCCTACAATATGAACGTGCGATGTCTACGACGGGCTACGCCTACGCATTTTCTCAGCTTGGCGATCGACTCTTTGATGAGCTGGCTGATAAAATTGCTACAAGGCGACAGTATCGACTACTGTTTGAACACACATTAAAGCCTGGATTATTCCAGCAAATCCGAATTGCTGCTGCGGGTTATATTTGAGCATGTCTGAATAGTCCCATCATTCTTTCAGAAGCTGAAATGCTTGAACGACTACTGGAAGCAAGAAATACTTTGTCGAACTACACCGGCGCTGGTCTTTTGATGCCCAAGCGAGAACACATTCTGGCATTTAACCTTTTTCAAAAGAGCATTGCAGAGGCTTTCTACCAACTAGGAGCAAATGATCTGATTGATGCAGTGGATTTACCAGTCAATCTCCGCATGGTCTACGGTAAAACTGACGCAAAGAAGTTGGGTTTGCCCTTCGCTAGCTCAAAGTGCCATAGCGATGTCTGGGCAGGTGTGGTGATGCAACTGTAGTGGTTCTGCCACTATTTGGCGACATCGATAATATAAGCATGGAAGCGGGTGAAATGCCACGTGAGATGCAACTACAAGCTATGCAGGTGATGTCAGACTTTGATCAAGGTCGGGATATTCCGATGGTTGTCTCCTACACGGAAGCACAACTACAACACGGCACAATGTACTTTAACGATGCCCGTGGATTGCATCAAACAGTAAGAAGGAAAACTGAAGGTCTGAGAATTTCAGTAGATTTCCAGTTTCGTAGAAAATTCAATGAAGCTTACCGAGCAATGGTAGCACCTAATATTGGTGGTATTGAGAAAGATATGAGTGTGCCATATCAAGACTGGCTAAAAGTTGGGAAAGAAACGCTAATTGTGTTTGATGAAACTGTTGAACAGGCTAAGAATAGACAGAATGCTGATGCTCCAGTTCCACTTTATACTCAAGGTTATCGCCTTTTAAATATGTTTAACTTTTGATTTTCAAAAATCATAGCCACAAAAAAGAGGTCTTTGCTGACCTCTTACCAATTCTCTAAAATAATGTTTTATCTACAGCAATTAAATCAAGCCAGTATTAGCGCCTTGCTTGCCAGTTGCTAGTTCCACCTTGATGATTGTACCACCTGCTTTTTGAATGCGTTGCTGTTCACGGAACCAATTCTCATAGGGAACTAGCTTAGTGAAGTAAGTATTTTGGAGTTCGCGTTGGGTACGAATTCTGGTTTGACTGGGAACTAGAGCGGTAATTTTAAAAAAACGGGCCATATTTTGAAAATCTCCTGTAAATTTTGTGAAAACTTTTTTTATCTCAAAATCTTGAGTGCAAATCTTTTAATCATTCAAAGGCTGGAAATCAAACATCAATACTAGACCACCAACACTCATCAGTGATAATTTACCAAGATAAGCAATATAACGTTCTAGCACTCACGGCTGATTTCCAGACCTTAATAAAGTCGCACCTAAATTCTTAAGCGCAAACTAATTCTTAGCTTAAGCCAGAAGAGATATAGTCTAAGTAAACACCCATTTCCTTACCAGCATCAGAACCAACCAAGCTAGCGGTTACTTCCTTGATTGCTTGGATAGCTTGCACGGTAGCACCAACGGGAACTCCTAAAGAGTTGTAGGTTTCCTTCAAGCCATTTAATACACGCTCATCCAAAATGGAAGGATCGCCAGCCAACATAGCGTAGGTGGCATAGCGGAGGTAGTAGTCCAAATCACGGATGCAAGCAGCATAGCGGCGGGTGGTGTACATGTTGCCGCCGGGACGGGTAATGTCAGAGTATAGCAAAGATTTTGCTACAGCTTCTTTAACGATCGCAGCAGCGTTAGCGCTGATGGTGCTAGCAGCGCGGACTCGCAGTTCGCCAGTAGCGAAGTAGCCTTTTAGCTTTTGCAAAGCAGAAGAGTCTAGGTATTTACCTTGAACGTCTGCGGAGTTAATTACAGCAGTAATTGCGTCTTGAGCCATGTTGTTAATTCCTTATTTCCAACCGTATTGCAATACTTGTGTTTCGGCAGAGAAACAGCATCACCCTATAGCAGGGCACCAACTAAGTAGTCGAAGTAAGTACCAGCTTCAGCAGCATCATCACCAGACAGCAATGTAGTAGCTACATTCTTCAGCCCACGGATACCTTCAGCAACACCATCGATAGGAGTTCCTAAGGACTTGTACAGTTCACGGGCACCGATAACACCAATTTCTTCGATGGGGGTAACATCACCAGCAACGATACCGTAGGTAACGAGGCGGAGGTAATAATCTAGGTCACGCAGACAAGTAGCAGTCAATTCTTGACCGTAAGCGTTACCACCAGGAGACACAACATCAGGACGCTTTTGGAACAGTTGATCGCCAGCTTGCTTAACCAGCCGTTCGCGATTTTCTGTCAAAACTTGAGCAATCCGCACACGGCGCTCACCAGTAGCAACAAAGGATTTGATCCGATCCAATTCACCAGGGCTGAGGTAGCGAGCTTCTGCGTCAGCATTCACGATAGCTTTCGTGACGATACTCATTAATGGATTCCTCCAAATACGAATGAAACCAGGATTTGATTAAACTGGTGCGACTTTAATTCGGTTCACTGAGTTTGTTTTCTCGTTATTTTAGATACAACAGTTTAATAACTGTTACGGCTAATAAATTACGAGTTTTCTTGAGTCAACACAAGTACACAAGCTTTTAAACTCAGTTACCTTCCGCAAAACATTTTCCGGCATTATGTTGAGCATTTATGACTGCTCTTAACACTTTGTAATATTGCTTTTCAGAATTTCCGATTTTAGCTGTAATCTGAGAGCAATATTACGAAAGGTTACGAAGGGGACAGGGGGAAGGG
>NZ_CAXTNP010000493.1:0-3134 GCF_964245575.1 uncultured Nostoc sp.
ATACTTGTAATGCTTATGCAGCACGGTTTATAGCTTTTCTTAGTGCCATTCGACTCAGACTTACAACAATTACTTGTGCTTGATTCCGTTCCATAATTAGAATGCCTTTCCCTGATAGAGGTTATCATTTAAATGATTTTGCTGTTACGAGAACGCGCCACCCCGGAGCAACTTGAACAAATGCTGCAACAGCACAAGTTCTACATCAGAACCGCAGTTGATATCGAGCGTCGGGTGCTGGTTGGTGGTGGTGGTCTACACGCTGATTGTGAAGAAAAATTGCTAGATGACGGCAGCAGACAACAAGATATTTGGGCTGCCAGTTTTATGCCAATAACTGGAAAAATCATTTACGAGTCGATGGTTAATCTTCGTCCCCGGCAAAATAGGTCAATGGAGATATTAGACCCTAATATTAGAGAAAGGGTAGCTCAACTGATTAACGAGTTCCTAGGAAATTTATGATCGAAGTGACACCAAAGCAACAAATTTTTATGCAGGATGATGTGACTACACGTTTACGTCGTCTAGCTACACACTTGTCACAAATTCAATCTTTGTGGACTCAAGGCTCATCAGAGGATTTAATACTGGCTTTGGTTGATGAAAGCAGATACTTTATTGAGTGGACTGTACCAGACATGGTAAAGGCAGATGATATTGACCGAGCCTGTGAATTAGTTGATTTAGTTCGTCTTCTGACTCGTTGGCTATTCCATTGGGACGATATCTGGACTGATGCTGAACAAAAGCAATCTGCATCTGCTCAAATTTCATATTGGTTACAGCGAGTTTTGGAAATATCACGTACAGAACCGGAATCACTCAGTGCCTGATCTCTATGAATTCTTCCTCTGTTTGACTAGCACCGAACGCAGGTACTGCCGACAGGCTGCTTCCCCCCGATAAATCAGAATCCGTAGCGCCTGTATTTCCTGCATTGGAGAAACACAGATTTCGGCGATCGCAGCAATCAAATTTTGTTGCTTCTGCACATAATCTTGATGCTGCTGCTCTAACACAGCAATTTTGGAGTTTAGCTGTTGTATCTGCCGCAATGCTTGAGTTAAGGACGATTCTCTAATTTGAGACTGGTTATCTAAAGTTAATGTCATTTTTTTGCTCCTTTGTAATTTCTAAGAATGCCAATCAAGTTTGTACAAGGTCTTCACGACTAAATATCTTTTTTTTTCATCCCAATTGAAGTGCGAATAAATCCAGATTTTTCGCAATACTTATCCATTTTTAGATCCGAAGTTATTGGACAAGCTAAAGGGCTAGCAATTGAGACAACAGAAGTAGCTTCTTCGCAGGGTTTTGTTAATTCTGACTCGTGCCAGTCGCCTAAGCAACGGAATATAGTGACGTGTCCAGTTGGTTCGTCTTCGTCGGGCTGAAAAAGAATATTTACAATTCTTTCAGTTGGATCTAGTTGTATAGATTCTTGAAAGCCTTGCCAATCCGTGCATTGTTCGCCAAATGATCCTTGAGGATGAATAGCGCAATTGAGCGTTACACCGTTGTACGGGATACCGTGATAGTATTTGCACCCTTTACAGTTGGTAGGTATAGGTAAAGGCCTGCCCTGAGTGTAGTCGTTAGCGTAGCTTCTCCAAGAGTTGGGCTGAGGTTGGCCTAACAGAATTTGGTTAGCCTCAATTTGTCTTGCAATTCGGTCAGTAATGAATGTTGTGATCCCAGTTCCGACTATTGCCCCACCAATGGCATACATGATATTTTTACCGAGATATTGAGTGCCAACATAGCTACAGATAATTGTTGCTGCTGCTGCACTGATGCCTTTGATGAAAGGACTAAAATTCATCTTTTGTTACTTCTTTTTTACTGATGGTTCATTCTCAGTTAAAAGTCTGCCAAACTCGTAAATCGTTACAGTTGGTTTTGGTTCCGGCTCCAGTTTTGGTTTTGATATCACAAGTTCAGGGCTACCTAAGCCGACTGCATTTTTAATTTCTTGCTCCGTGACTTGATTCTCCTTGTTGATTAAATTGCTCCACCTGATCAATTGCATCCACTATTTCTCCCAAAACATTGAACGCATCGTTTAGCACAACATCGTTTGATGTAGAAAAGGAAGGAGGACGACTGAAGCCTGCGATAATCCTTACTACTCCCCACAAGCTGCAACGTATATTGACATCCTTGCAAGATAGTCCGAATCTCTGATGTAGTTAACTTGATTTCCATTGTTGTTTATCTCCCTAAAATTTATCTCGTTGAATGCTGAAAGTTGCTCCGACTAGAGAACTCCCTAAGAAGGCGGAAAAACTGACCAGCATAGCTCCAAGACTTCTGTTTTTCTGGTACTGCCAGCCAGAGATAATTATGTTGGGATTATTAGTCTCGATAATCTCCAGCCCCCAACAAGCCATTGCTCCAACTCCTAAAAACCCAGTTAAAAGCAGAGAGGCGATTGCAGTTGTTTCTATGGTGCGATCGATAAAAATCCTGGGGTTAAATCTTCTCCTAGTACGGCGGCGAGAAACCATTTTACTCTTGTGGTCTAATTGAGATTGGTAAACAACTTGTTTGTGATTAGTCATTTGGAATCCTCCAATTCAATAAAAAACCCTGCACCAGTATTCTTAATCTTTACCAACTTTTGATTTACCAACATTTGAATCACTGACAGACTAAAGTTCATACGGCACAATCGAGCGCTACCCCCACAACGACGGAGATACTGTATGCATTGGTGCGGCTGATTTTGTGGGGTAGGATGAGCAATTTTTCGCGGCATAATATTTTTTCCTTTTTATATAATTGAGCAATCAGACTGGCTCTAATCAATTTCTGCCAATCTTTATCCTGTGCAATGGTTTGGATTTTCAAGTAGCACAGGTTGAAATCTTTCAGTATTTCAATAGGTGACATGGGAATGTTGGGAATGTTTAGAAATGACTGAACTAAATCTGCTAGGTTGTGACTTTAATGCTGAAGGTGACTTATCGTTTGATAAACTTGGTTTATGTTTGATAACACTTGCAAATTTATCGCGGAGATGTATTCTCCTGATTTCGCTACTTGGTTATTAGGACAACCGATTACTTTAACCAAACTAATACCAATTTAATATGAAGCTACATATAATAGATGGAAGCAAACTTGAGAAA
>NZ_CAXTNP010000494.1:0-729 GCF_964245575.1 uncultured Nostoc sp.
TAAATATAAAGAATTTCTAGTACCAGCACTAAGCGAATTGTTTTAATAATATTATTTAAAATGTAGGTAATTCTTGATGCGGGCAAAAGCTCAAAGTTTTGAATGCGTACAGCAAGTATACTTCTTGCTTGCCAATTACTTATACCATTAAATATTTTCTGAAATATCTGATTTAAAATTTTGAAAATTAGCCAAAGTGCAAAGGTAGAAATAACTGTGTAAATAACTCCAAACAGAATATTTTTTAAACTCCGCTCTTGTCTATACTGAATGATACTATTACTAATTTTTGGGAGATATTCATTAGCAAGTTCTTGCCTTGTTTTACCTGCTGCTTTTGCATCACCATCTGTAATCGTAAATATGACTTTATCACCAGATAAAATATCTGTTATACTTGGCTGATCGGAAATTTTTAAAGAATTAACTGGAACTGTTAAGTCTTTAGCCATTGTTTCAATTCTGTTTGTCACCGCCTGCGATCGCTCTGATGCTGAAAATGCGCCGACACCTGCTTTAATGACAAATAATGTTTAATCTCCCAAAACTACAGTCACACCATCTATCTTACTAATGGCTGAAGCCTTACTAGTGGGTGGAGTGTTCTCCTGAGAATAAGCAAAAGGGATAAGGATGATAAGTATAAATACTATCAAAGCTAAACTTAGAAATTTATTTATAAAATATTTTTTGCTATTATTCATTGGTATTTATGAGTCGTAAAACTAC
>NZ_CAXTNP010000494.1:739-3080 GCF_964245575.1 uncultured Nostoc sp.
TTAATATAAAATTTTACCTATCTTAATTTGGAAATTAATCAAGAATTCCCGTGATTTCATTCAATTTATCTGTTACCTTAACTTGCCCTAGCGCTTCATACTTTAGTTCAATAATTTGTATTGTTCAGCACAAAATTAGATGCGTTGATCCTGGATATATTACTCTATATTAAAGACAAATCAGATTTATTTAACCTTTTCGTTTCTAATAGGAGTACGAACAATATATTGATTAGCAGATGAATTAATAGCAAGTGGTTCGATTTTTCCTTGAGAAACTAAGGTTTGATAAATTAAAGCTGTAATCTCTCCGCGCGTGGCAGCTTTTCTTGGATTAAGAACTTTGGTATTTGGATAATTCACCACTAGATTTTTTTCGGTTGCTGTTGCTACATCTCCAACTGCATATTGGGGAATCTTCTTAGCATCTGCGTAAGTATTAGTAATAATAAATGATGCAGGATGAGTTGCCTGTTGATCAGTTGTTGAAGGAGTCACACCATTAGCTGGTACAGCCTGGGCTTTTAGTATTAATAAAGGTTGCATTAAAGCAGAAAATGCAAAAGGCATAAAAATACGTCGTCTAACAGATTTTTGTACGGTTTGTTTAGGAACTACTCTCTGCGCGACTGTAGGGACGGTAACTGCTGATGCACTAGTAGTTAAATTCAAACCTTTATTTAAAGCAACTATAGCCTCAACCTTAGAAACTGGTCGATTAGGACGAAAGTAACCACCAGCATAACCTGACAGGATTGGCTTGTATACTAATACAGCTTACTTATTAGTGGCAGCGATGCTGATTGCACCGTTTGCAAGCCCGGCAATGAATACTGCGATCGCTACTGCATGGGGCGATCGCAAACTCTTGGGGCGGAGTATTTTTCGATATTTTGCCGCTTTAACAGTCACAATTGCCACTACTTGGCTACTTAGCCTAATACTAAGGCAAGAAATGCCGACTACTTTAATGCTAGAAAGCAGCCAAGTTTCAGCAGTAGCAGTGATTTTACCATTGGCAGCCGGAGCAGCAGGGGCGCTCACCTTGGTTCAGTCACAGCAGAGTAGTTTAGTATCTGGGGCAGCAACGGGTATGTTAGTTGCTGCTTCCTTGGCTCCACCTGCGGGAATTGTGGGTATGGCAAGTGCAATTGGCAGGTGGGATATGGTAACTTCGGAGCTATTCTTACTGTTTTTGCAACTATGCGGCATCAATTTTTCAGCAGCCCTCTTGTTCCGAATTTATGGGCTGTCTCCTCAAGGAACCCGTTATCAGCGTGGTAAAAAACGCGTATTTTTTTCTGCCTTGGCGATCACTGTCATCGCATTAGCAGGTAGCAGGTTTACTTACTTGGCAGTTCTCCCATTCTCCTAATCTACAACGCTCTAGCCTTGCCCAACGTGCCAACGCCCAAGTCCAAAAAACTGTGAAGCAAGTTGGTTTAGCAAAATTAGTCGAGTCGAATGTGCGCTTTACACGATCCAATATTGAAGGACAGGATACTCTGCTATGTGTTGTTTATGTGCAGCGTCAACCGGAAATGAAAGAGTCTGCTGAAGAAATCCGCGATCGCCTCACTCAATCAATTCAAACTCAATTATTAAAACAGGACTTTAATGTGACACCTCTAGTTGATGTCAACGTGCTAGAAACACCTGCTAGTAAACAATAAGACCATTTATGAGTAGTTCAAAGCTTTCGGAAAAACAAGCCCTAGAAAAAGAACGTAACGAAGTCTTGCAACAATTGGAAGATTGGCTAGAAACTCCAATGCTGGTGCTAGGCTTTGTATGGCTAGCACTATTCCTGAGCGAAATCATCTGGGGGTTAAATCCTTTCCTGGAAGCCGTTAGTATCACTATTTGGATTATTTTTATATTAGATTTTCTACTTAAACTAGCGATCGCTCCTCAGAAAATTTCCTATATCAAAAGCAACTGGCTAACAGCTATTTCTCTGATATTGCCAGCACTGCGGACTTTTCGGATTATACGGGTGGTACGGATACTAAGAACAGCACGGGCTGTGCGAGGACTACAACTGTTGCGAGTCATGACTCGTGCTAACCAAGGAATGCGGGTTTTAGGAGCAAGTATTAGCCGTCGAGGGTTTGGTTATGTTGTGGCGTTAACCGCGATCGTTACTGTAGTAGGAGCAGCAGGAATGTATACATTTGAAAACGAAGTTCCTGTCGAATCGGGGCTGCACAACTACAGCACTGCTTTTTGGTGGACAGCAATGCTCATGACAACGATGGGTTCTGACTATTCGCCCAAAACACCCGAAGCCCGGATTTCTCACAAAGCCTGAAAAAAGAAGAGTCAAAAACTGCCAAAATGA
>NZ_CAXTNP010000495.1:0-3045 GCF_964245575.1 uncultured Nostoc sp.
ATTAAGCACGGTTTTGAAGACCAGCGAGTTTCGTGAGGAACTCGCTGAGTTTACTAATTTGGCTCGAACACCGCCTCCCATTCTGGCTCAAGTGCAGCTTTTAATACAGCTTGTAGTGCGCGGTCATACATTGTGGGTATTCCTAATGGGCGTTTTTCTTCTATTCCTGGTTTTGGAATCCATACTCTACGGGTAGGTTTGGATTTGCCAGTAAGTTTTAATTGCCCTGCCAGTTCAAGACGTGCTTTTTGGGGCAGTGATTTAATACCGTCCACACCTGCCGTCTTTTTACCTTGGTTATCTTGTGTAACCCGTCGTACCGCTAACACCCTATTAGACCAAGACCTCATCAGCATCTTTTGGAGTTTACGGCATTGCTTGACATCACCTCGGCGGGAAGCAGCATAGATGCGTTTTTGCAACTTGAAAACATATCTTTCAGCTCGTCGCCATTTGATTGTTTTCCATCCCTCGGTATTCATTACTAAATCCGAATTAGGCTTATTCATGGCTAATGTTACCTCTAGCTTTCCCACACTGCGGCTCACGTCAGCTTATCCTGGAAGTTACGCCATCCCTTTTAAGGCATTACCCGTTAATTCGGGTTAGGCATTTGCTTCTTGAGTCATCCTGCGCCTTCATGCCTTATGGCTGATGCCTACCTGTTACGAATGGCACTAAGTTAAGATACAGCCCTTGCCCTGACTGGTTCCCAGCCTCCAGGCCGGGAATCCATCATAGGAGGCTCCGCCTCCTCTTTCTTGACGAGAGGCAGAGCCTCTCGGAATACGTTCCCAGTCTTAAGACTGGGAACGAGGCTACACAAGCCTTTGGGCTTTTCTTAGTGCCATTCCTACCTGTTACCAATTTCAGGAGAACATGAAGGGTTATTTCGTTCCCAATATCCATCATTGAGCCTTTAGGGTGTGTCTATCCATCGAGGTTATGAGTGGTGCGCTATCACGGTCTGATAATCCTGATAGTCTCTACCTTTGTCGGTTATTTCCAACCCAAGAGGTGTGGTATTTAACCACTAGCTTATTACCCTTGGCAGCGCCTAACGGTGGTTCAAACGACACTTTGCCTGTTCTACCCATAGACTCTTGCTTGCAGTAGACGCTTTCAGCTATTACCGCCTATTCCTGCTTTCACCCCCGCTTTACACCTTTGATAATCAGTCTTGGATGTAGGGGCTACCAATTTGTATTGGTAGTTTGTGTGCTTTTAATCCCGCACCGGGATAGTAGGACTTGGTGTATTTTGATTGGGTTATAATTCAAGTTGGTAACTTCAATCTTTCCCTTTTTCTTCTAGCTTTCTTAGCTGCTGGCTCGGCTAGATTTCCTCACCTATATGGATATTGAGTTGTCATTGGTTGAGGATTAAAGTGCGAACTCTACCCTGGAATGGGTTACTCAACCAAAGCCAGCCGTCCTCCTTTTCAGGTTTTGACTGAACGAATCGCACATCAAACAGCGCTTTCAGCTTTTTAGTAACATCCTTTTAAGGAGCTTGAACAGCAGGCAGGTTAGCAGCAGCCGATGGTTTGGCAGAGCGAAACGCCTCGTTAAAAAAGGCAATCCTTCGTAAAATGGCAAAGGCTGTAATGATTAATTGTGCAGTGAATTGAATGCCGAGTGTTCTCTGACTACTTCAGCCCACATTACTTTCAGTTGATCTTCCGTTGTCTGCCTGGGCGAAAAAGCGAATTGTTTGGTTAATTGACTTGCCGTTCTATAGCTGGAGGGATTACCCCAGACGAGCGCACAACTGACTTGTTGGAAGCGGCGGCAAGGAACGCAAACATCCCTAAAATAGCAAAAGACGTAATAATCACTTGCTGTAGGGAGGCAAATACTGACCTTTCTTTTTCCTTTTGGACAGTAATGCGATTGATATTTTGCTGAAATGCCGACAAATATAGATAATCTAATACTTTCTCACACAAGCTAGGGTCTTCACCTATCTGTACTTTCTGGCACAGGAGAATTTCTAGATGCTCCCGGCGGCGATCGCTTGTAGATAAATCGCGCTCATCCCACAGTTTTGCCTGGGTTGTATCTAAAGGTCTATTAATACCTAATAAAGTCATACTATGGCCTTCTTTAGTTGTTGAGTTAGTTGAGGGAACAGGTGTAATCGATAATTCAATTACACCCTAGTAGTCTGCCAACCCAAAGATGCGCTTGTGAGGGCTGGGGAAGGGGTAAGGGGTAAAGGATTTAAAACCTTTCCCCCTTTCCCTTTTCCCTTAAAAGAGCCAAGTTCACTTGGCGAACTACTAGTGTGCTTTTTGAAAAATGGAACTCGTATCTAACTTAAGAAGTTTAAATATGCTTTCTAAAAAGAACTAGCAACTTGAGTACTGAAAAAATCAAAGCTCAGGTTGCTAGTAAAGGTTGAGAATATATGCTATATTTCCCAGTCTAAATCTTCAGTTGGAGATGGAGATAAAACCTGTGCCTTGGGTGGTAGCTGGGGTGTATCTGGCTGCAATGGATTTGTCCCATCCTGAAATATAACAGTCGCCAAAGTCCGTCCATCGCCGTCAATGTCGCTTGCTAGAAAATACTCTAAAACCTGCGGTGACGCACCATCAATTGCTGCTTGTGCCAATAAGCTTTTAATGAATTGCGGGGATGCTTCACTATCCGCCAGAATCTTTAAGGTCTGTTCGGCATCTTGTCCGGTCATCTGAGAAATATTTTTTACACCTGCTTCCTCCCAGACATCCCCGAAATACTGTCGATATTGCTGATTGAAGTCTTGCTCTTGGGCGAAGCAGGCTAATTCTTGTACTCGTAATTGTGTCGTCTCTGACATATTAATTGACCAAGGTTAATTGTTCGCGTTTATTGTTTGACCCAACCATCTTGAGCAATTGTTGATTAAGCGGAGGGAAATACCATTCAAAGCCAAACCCTTGCATTTGTTAGCTTTGGCGATGTTAGACAGACATTCTGTCTAACATCAGACAGCATCAGTAACAACAATTGTCATACAGATGCAAACTAGTCTAAATCCCTTGACCAAGCCCCGTTGGGG
>NZ_CAXTNP010000496.1:0-3026 GCF_964245575.1 uncultured Nostoc sp.
TGAGCGCTCCCCTTGGGGCGGGGGGGGACATCGACCGACGGAGGAGGGAGTCAATAAACAAACTGCGAAGCAACCTTATTTCTTTATTTCGCGTAAGCGATTATATTAGCGATGCCTACGGCGGTAAACTACGCTATACCAAAAAATATACTTTAATTAATCTATATGCAGCGTACACTGCATAAATAATATTATTTAATGATGGTTTCCGACCAATAAATATGAAATACTCAATAAATATCTCAATCAATACTTATATTAAAGATGATGACGAAATTATGGATGCTGCTGATGAACTATTAGAGATAGTGCAGCAGGGATTTCTATTAGAAATTCATACTTACTCAGAAATGAGTGTAAGTCTTGATAATGAAGAGAATTCAATAATTATTTTCAATATTAGTGAAATAGAAAAAGAGGATTTAGATGGTGCGATCGCTGCTGCAAGAGAAGTTGTAGCCATTATCAAAGAGGAATTTCTGATTAACTTTCCTGGCAGTGAAATTATCTCTGTTTTCCCACCCATTAACTAAATTCTATATCCGATCAAAAACTATGCCTAATCCACATCCTAAGACTAAGCATTTACCAAAGCAAAAAACAACGTGGAATAATTTACCAACTAAGGCGACAAGAGTACCTGAGATATTCTTAGAGGAAATAGAGAAGTATGCGCGATCGCTCGACGGACAAACCAGCCCATTCGAGGCGATCATCTCTGTATTAGACAAACTCAACCCAGATGAGTTAGCACAAATTAAACTAGCTATAGAATCGTTATCTAGTAATGATGTTAAAGAAGAAACGCGCATAACATTACCTCAAGTATCTTTACCAATTCCAGAATTATCAAATACTCAAATTGCAGATTATAAAGCAAAGTTTGGTTTTGTTCCTTCTAAGTTTCAATTAGGAATTATCGATTGGGTTATTAACCAAAAAGGCAACGGTTGTTGCAACGCTGTGGCTGGCTCTGGAAAAAGTAGCACATTAAGAATAGTTGCAAAATCTTTGTGGAAACTGGGATTAAGACCTAATGAAATCAAGATTTGTGTTTTTGGTAAAGATAATTCCATAGATTTAATTAAAAAGTTTGGCCCTATTTGGAGAAATTCTATCAGCACCCTTCACAGTGCTGCATTTACCTTAGTTACACAAGAACTTCGTGTAAGAAGTGAAGATATTAATATTTCTAAATATAAATATGAACGCATTGCTCAAAGTTTAGATTTGATTCCTAAACGTGGCAGTAAAATAGGCAGACTTCGACAAGAGGGTATTATCGATGATGATGGCGATTTCCTAAAACTAATTGATTTAGTAAGGCTTAACAATGAGGAACCAACAGCAGAAGTTATAGAGGCGATCACACGTCATCACGAAATTGATAATGTATACAAACCTACTCTTGTAGCTCAGTGGATTGCTTATTGCCTCAAAATTGGTGAGGAAATGGCAATCTCTGAGAAGAAGCTAGATTTCACAGATCAAATTTGGCTAGCTGTTAAATGGAGGTTACATCAGCAGCCGTGGTTTAAATCTTTCAAATTCGTATTGATCGATGAGTGTCAGGACTTAAACCCCTTGCAATTACAACTGGTTTTGATGCTTGCAGGACTTACTGGACGGATTCTAGCAGTAGGCGACCCACGTCAAGCAATTATGGGCTTTGCTGGAGCCGACAACCAAAGCTACAACAACATTGTCAGGCTGACCAGAGCGGTAGAACTACCTTTATCAATTTGCTATCGTTGCCCGCGATCGCACATTGCCTTAGTTAAAAGCATATTTCCCTACATCCCAATTGAAGCAGTGCCAGATGCTATTGAGGGGATTATTCATCAGATAGAAAGCAAAGATATTGAAAAACTAGTTAAACATGGCGATATCATCATTGCCCGTAAAACTGCACCACTCGTTAGTTTATGTATTCGCCTCATCAGCCAGGGAGTTAAAGCAACAGTTAAAGGTCGAGATGTTGGTGATTTTCTTAAAAAAGAACTTGACCAAATAGCCAAGCTACCAGGATATAGTTTTAAGTTTTTTAATGATGCTGTTGCTCAGTACAGAGAAATTAAGTTGCAACAGTATTTAAATCTAGATAACGAAGATGAATTAAAGCAAAGATTAGCAGATAGGTTGGAAGCGATCGCAACCATCTACCAATCTCAACCACAGGCTACTAGCATTGAAAGCCTGAAGTATTATATTGACGAATTGTTCAGCGATGAAAATTCTCCTGTTACTCTATCCACCATTCATAAATACAAGGGAGGTGAGGGAGAAAGGATTTTTGTTCACAAAGCTGGAGATATGCCTATGGTTTGGAGAAATCAGCGAGATTGGCAGTTAGAGCAAGAACAGAACTTGCTTTATGTAGCGCTTACCCGTAGTAAATCTGAATTATTTATTGTAGGTGAATGTGATTGGTACAAACCATTAACATTAACTACAGATAAACAAATTTCTACCAGTACTGCTGTTACGGAACCTGAAAATAATAATTACTTTTCGTTATGCAGACAAGCACGAGAAGAACTTGATAAAGAGTTAACCCCAATCTTTAAAAATTCTAGCTCTCGTGCCAAATTTATTAAGACTGTAATTGATGAAGATATTGATTTAGGAATACTTGAAAGCTCAGGCAAAATTAAGTACGCTTCTCCTGAGAATAAGAAAGCTGTGTACACTGCGATAGAGAATTATTGGGAAAAATATTTCGATGCTGAAGATGAAAATGAAAGAGATGATGATTCATTATCACTCTGGCCCAGTCTAGATGATGATGAGGAATTTTAAATGATTATGTTACGTAACTTCCCGCCACGACACCCAGCGCCAGGGACAGAGGCGAGAAGGGCAGAAGGACAGACAAGTTGGCCACAGCAACAGGAGACAGAGAAATAAAACTGGAGAAAATAATTCTCATCTATCAAAAGTATGAGATATAACTATAATAATTCGCTATAACTGAATGGCACTAAGAAAAGCTCTAAGCTATGCAGGATAAGCGCTACAGATTTTAG
>NZ_CAXTNP010000497.1:0-3025 GCF_964245575.1 uncultured Nostoc sp.
GAGTATCAAAGACTCATTAAAGGAGTTCGTAGCTCCATTAAAGAGTATCAAAGACACGTTAAACTATGTTTCATACCATAGTTGCATTCTAAAATATATTTTCTTTGCCCCTCAGCTTAGTAAGATTCTCCCATCACCAAAGTTACCAGGGTGCTGGAGATTTCATCGAGGGGGAGAATAAAATCTACATTGCCAGTTTGAATTGCGGCGAAGGGCATCCCGGAAAATTTGGCGGTTTTTGGGTCTTGAACAATGATTATACCGCCCATTTTTTTAATTGCTTCTACTCCCACCGCGCCGTCGCTACCCGTTCCAGTTAGCACCAGTGCGATCGCTCTGTCTTTGTAAGTGGCTGCAACTGATTCAAATAACAGGTCAGCCGAAGGACGTAAAAAATTTACTAATTCCGACTGTGATAAGGAAAGGGTGCCGTCACCGTTAACCAACAAGTGACGATTGGGTGGGGCAACGTAAGCCGTTCCTGGGGTAAGGCAATCTCCCTCCTTTGCCTGTTTGACGATAATATCTGTACGCCGACCAAGAATTTCTGCCAGAAACGAGCGGTGTTTAGGAGCAAGGTGTTGCACAATGGCGATCGCGGCTGTAAATTCTGGAGGTATCGATAACACTTTAATTAAAGCAGTTAGACCGCCTGCTGAGGCTGCGATCGCCACAATATCAAAGGCAGCATTATTAAAGTGAGGTGGATGATTTTTGGCATCTTCTGCCATCTGAGTCATGATTTTTTGGCTGTCACTATAAGACAAACTTCTTTAGTTACAAAAATCATTAATAAATTTAAAACTTTTCATCTTTAATTAAATTCTACAATAATATTATGTTAATCTAACCCCTTCTTTATTAAATTAAGTAAATCAATCTTCCTGTTCTAAAATGCGTTTTGCCTGCAAAAGTTGCTGCCTATGTTCCTCACTAAGTTTCGGGTATTGCAGATTTAGTTCTTGTAATTTTGTGCAGATGATATTGGCAACAGTCAGGCGTGTAAACCATTTGCGATCGGCAGGAATAATATACCAAGGGGCCGATTTAGTACTAGTGTTATTAAAAACTTCTTCATAAGCATTCATATAATCATCCCAAAAAGCTCGTTCCCGGACATCGTTATCTGAAAACTTCCAATTTTTCTCTGGAGTTTCAATCCGTTGTAAAAAGCGTTTTTTCTGCTCTGACTTGGAGACATTCAGAAAAAACTTCAGGATAATCACACCATTGTCAACCAAATATTTTTCAAAGTTATTGATTTCTTCAAAGCGCTGCTTCCATATCTTATTTCCTTCAGTAAAGTGGGGAAGTTGTTGCTTTTTCAACATTTCTGGATGAACACGAACCACTAGCGCTTCTTCATAGTATGAACGGTTGAATATTCCAATTCGACCTCTTTCTGGCAAAGCCTTCGTTGTTCGCCACAGGTAGTCATGGTCTAATTCTTCTGAACTGGGCCCTTTGAAACTAAACACCTGAAATCCTTGCGGGTTAACACCAGAAGTCACATGTTTAATTGTGCTATCTTTACCAGCAGCATCCATTGCCTGAAAAATAATCAACAAGGCATAGGTATTTTGAGCGTAGAGAATATTTTGGTAATTTGCTAATCGTTCAATATCTGTCTTTAATCTGGTTGCAGCATCAGCTTTTTGATCAAAATCAGTCTTATAAGCTGGGTCATAGTTTTTTTTCAGAGAAATCTTTGAACCTGGTGGAACAATGAAAGCATCGTGATTCATGTATAAAATTTCCTTACGGCTGTTTCTACCGAAGCATATTTTAAAGTGCTAATTTCTAAAAGTTATGATTTCTTAATTAAAAAATTTTGAATCAAAATTTATAACTTTTTTCATCTCCGTCGCCTTGGCATAGGACGCATAGCTTCACGCCCCAACATAAACATCCCTGTAACACCCAAACTGACAAACCAAACATATTGATACCAATATTGCCGAATCTGCTCACCCGTACTGAGTTCTGGACGCAACGTATTTAAGTATAGCAGCAGCACTAATATCATCAGCGCCCCAAAACCAACAAAGCTTAAGCCAACACCAATTCGTGCATGTCGCAGTTCAAAATCACTAATAGTGTCTAGGTCAATTTCTGCCAATTCCTTAAAAGAATCATCTGCCAAAGATGACGTTGCTTGGAATTTATTGCTCAGTTTTGGTGGCAAAATCGGCGACAGTGTTGCTACGGTTGGGCGACGTAGCAAAGCCTCAGTATCTCGCAGCAATTCTAATGGCTTACGGGTAGTAGTTGGTTGAGCAAACTCTATGTTGTCTGTAGGAGTTGGGGCATTGGCTTTGCTTTCAAAATCCATAGTACGCTTTAGAAGAACCAAGATATACATAGCCTAGCGAATCAACAGACAAACACGTCAAAATAATTATGAATTACGTTAGTAGCGGGGCGTAAAGCCTTTGGCATAGCTTCGCTTAACGCGATAGCGTCTCTAAGAGTTGCCCATTACGAATTAGGAATTACGTAGCTTGCTTCTCGCCGGAGGCGAGTATTATCAATTACTCGTCCATCTCTTTTAATGTAGCTAATGCCGACGGCGATAAGCGACTCAGATAGCGGAATATCCAGTATTTAAAGATAGTGTTTAAAATCACCGGAAATGTCGCAATAAAGAAAAATACTATGGTTTTATTGGCTGGCAGTCCTAAATGTTCTATTAATCCTTCAACAATAACCTCCCACCCTTCTGGTGAGTGAAATCCTACGAATATATCTGTAGAGAGAATAATTAAAAAAGCCTTAGCACTATCGCTTAGTCCATAAACAATATTATCTAGAAAAGATTTCACAATCACGATTTCTTTTTTGCTGAGGATGACAATTATACTAAAAGAAACTAGTGAGATTACATCAGCAAATACATTACTAATAGCACTTTTATATTTTATGTAAAATTTCTCAGCTATCTCAATGGCTTTGTCTTTTATCTTTTCTTTTATTACTTCTGAAGAAATTGGTGGTGCTTGATTTAGTAAATATTCAAACATCAGGC
>NZ_CAXTNP010000498.1:0-2984 GCF_964245575.1 uncultured Nostoc sp.
ATCAATGATAACGAAACCGTTATAAATTTTTTAACGCATCTCCAAAAAGTTAGATAATATTTTTACATCTTACTTAAGATAGATATAAATAGATATAAAAAAATATATTTTATTAAATTTTTAGTGTCTATTTTTACATAAAATAAACTTTAGACTGATGTATTCAATAATTCCTGATTTATCTGGCAAAACTTTCGTTTAGCATTTTTATGCTATGAAAGAAAAAATGCAAATTTACATTAAAATCTTGATGTAAACTTTTTTATCTAACTTTTGGATTTAGCATTTCTTCCATCTGGTAGAAAGAATTGTAAATCAGAATTGATAACTTAGAGACAAGTGAGATTGTTGAGGCAGTTATGAGTATTATTGCTTGGGTAGTTTTAGGACTTTTGGCAGGTGCGATTCCTAAAGCTATTCATCCTAGTTATCAAGGCGGCGGAATTCTCTTTACAGCGATTTTGGGTATCGTTGGTGGAAGTCTGTTTACCTTGCTACGAACAGGAACTCTGCAAATTACTGCGGCTGCGCTGGTTTAATCTCTGGTATTTTAGTGGCTGTACTCGGCGCAATTGTTGCTATTTATCTATGAGGATTAATCAGAATAAGCAGCAATGCCTAATCGCTGATTGGCATTTATCAACACTGACATGACTACTGTATTTTATCAGTCTTCTAGTTCACTAGTTTGAGAAGCTATCAAACATTAAATTAGCTCTGTCTGGAAAATACTAGGAGACAATAAAGTAGCTGATCCTTTAGAGAACATCATAATTTTGGGAAGTGTAAATCTATGTTTTTTCACAAAAAAGAGCTTATTCATGCAGTTAACATTAGTGAACCAAACCCTCGTTTTGCTCAATTACTTTTAGAGCAGTTTGGCGGAGCTACTGGAGAACTTAGCGCAGCACTTCAATATTGGGTTCAATCATTCCATGTTGAAAATGCTGGAATTAGAGATATGCTCCAAGATATTGCGATCGAGGAATTCGGCCATTTAGAAATGGTTGGAAAACTCATCGAAGGTCATACCAAAAATGTGGATCAAACAGAGGCTTATAAGAGTACTCTCTTTGCGATTCGAGGGGTTGGTCCTCATTTTCTAGATAGTCAAGGTAATGCTTGGACTGCAAATTATTTGAATGAGGGTGGAGATGTAGTGCGTGATTTAAGAGCTAATCTTGCAGCTGAAGCTGGCGCTCGTCAGACTTACGAAGAATTGATTAAGTTGGCAACCGACAAAGGAACCCAAGAGACTTTAGTCCATCTGTTAACACGAGAAATTTCTCATACCCAGATGTTTATGAAAGCTCTAGATTCGTTGGGTAAGTTGACAGATCCGTTCTTTGGTAATATTAAGCCAGATGAAACTGTTGCTCTCTACTACAACCTATCTACAGACGGTAATGGTCAAGATGAGCGTGGGCCTTGGAATTCTGAGCCAACATTCAAATATATTGCTGATCCGCTAAAAAGCCACTCTTAATTCCATAGGTTGCAGTTAGAGTTTCTTGAAAACTCCCAATCGTTAGGTGGGCAAACAGCCCACCTTGTTTAGCAATGATTAAACTGTTTGTCTAGATTAGGTATTTTGGATAATTTAGCTTTATCCAACCTATGGCAATCCTAAATCATTCGAGAACAACAAGATTCCCGACTTAATTAGAGAAGACTTAATTAGAGAAGTCGGGAATTTAAGCCGATCAGTATTTGCTGATATTGATTTGGATACAAAACGCGCTTTGGATACATACAGCACTTTGCAAGTAAATGAAGTACACCCTCTCCTCAACCCTCCCTAATACCTTGGGGAGGTTGGGGAATTCTTGTACCTCACAAACTTGCAAAGTGCTGTATTTGTGCGCGATATTGAAAATGGCATGGCTATAAATATTAAGCCACACTCAAGAAGTCAGAGCGATCGCCTCTTCAAATCTACCCCGACGTTTCTAAATTCAAAAATTAATTCAACTCAAAATCCAAACTAAGAATCAGGAGATTGATTTGTGATTGTCAACGCTACGCCAAATGGTTGGGAAGTCATTTATCACCGCGCTCATGCTTTGTTAGCAGCTCAACTGGCGGGACAGTGGCGACGTAAAGATGCGCCAGCAAGGTTATATGAAACTGTCGCTGCAATTTCGCATCACGATGACCTAGAAAAAGAGTGGGAAGAAGACATTCTTACTGAAGCGGGTGCGCCAAAGGACTTCACTCTCGCCACAAAGAAGGATGCAGAAATTGGTATTAAGAAAGTGGCTGATTTGGCAAAGAATGCCCGCTACCGGGGACGGTGGGTGGCTTTGTTAATTTCCATGCACATCAGCCGTTTACATGAGCCAAGCCGGGGTCAGTTTCTAGAACTAGACAAAGTTTTAGATGAGCAACTTCAAAACCAGCAACGTTGGCGCAAGGAACTAGGCATTACAAAGGAAGAAGTTGATGCAGCCTATGCATTTATGCAATGGTGCGATCGCCTTTCTCTCATTTTATGTCAGCAAGAACTACCTGAGGATGAGCGGTTTTTAGAAATTAGCAAGGGTCCTGAAGGTCAGCGCTATGACATCATGCAGCGCAGCGATAACTTGGTTGTTGTCAAACCTTGGCCTTTCCAAGACGATAAATTTACAGTCAAGGTCGAAGCCTGCGACCTCTCCCAGGTAAAATTTGAAAGCAGCACCGAATTAGCTCAAGCACTACAAGAAGCTCCCATCAAGGTACTAGAGTGGACATTCGTTAAGAGTTAGATTACACACAGCTGCAAAAAAGACAAAGGTTAAAACTAGGGCGTGTTTTCAAACCACAACCACAAAAGAATGGAAGCGATGGCTGCGCCTACATCTTCTGGTGCGTCCGCTACGCGTAGCTTGCTTCCCCAAGCATCGCCGAAATAATAAATGCGTACGCCGAAATAATAAATGAGTACGCCGAAATAATAAATGAGTACGCTGAAATAACAAATGCGTACGCCGAAATAACAAATG
>NZ_CAXTNP010000499.1:0-2972 GCF_964245575.1 uncultured Nostoc sp.
TGTCCCCAGTCCCCATGCCCCTAATCCCCACTTCGTGGGGGCCCCGAGTTCCCCAGTCCCCAGTCCCTCTCTTAACAGCCTGAGCCAAGGCGCAATCGTCGATTAAAGCTTGGCGAATCACTTGAATACCCCCAATTCGCTCTAAAGCTTCACGGGCGATCAGAATAGATCCCCCTGCGGCGGCTGCTGTGGGATTGTTGGGATTATTTACCCAGCGAAAAGGATAGAGTTTTTGGAAGAAAAAGACGAAAGCTGGAATCAAAAGTTTTTCCCAAAAGCTTTCACACCTGAGTCGCACCATTACCGAAACCAAATCTAAATCTTCCTGCACAGCTTTAGCAACGAGTCGGCGAAGATTACCAGGATCATGTTCGATATCTGCGTCAGTCAGCAAAAAATAGTCAGGTGCAAATTTACTAGCATTGTTTATACCTTGCTCTACTGCCCAAAGTTTACCCGACCAACCGGGAGGCAGTGAAACGCCAGAGATAATATGCAATTGCTCAGGTTTACCTACAGCGTGTGCAGCTCCTTCGGCAAAATTTGCTGTCTGGTCTGTGCTGCGATCGTCTACCAAAAATACGTTTAAAGAACCAGGATAATCCTGGAGTAGGAGCGATCGCAGTGTAGTTGGTAGCAATTGGGCTTCGTTACGGGCTGGAACGACGGCACAAACCACAGGTAACGATTGTAGCTGAGTTTCTGTAACCTCTAATTGCTGGTCTACTCGCCAAAACTGTCCCCAAAAACACACTAATCCTAACCAAATTGTCAAGGATAAAATCATAAATCCTAATACAATTACATCCATGAGCTATTGCAAATTATCAGTGACTCAGACAGAATACTATGTCTACTGATAGAGAAAAAATTTTTTCATATTGCCGTATTCATAACTAGTGTTGGGTGTTGAGGTTAAATAGTATTTGATGCAAACACAAGACAGGGTAAAAGTCAATCAAGTCGCAACGGCGATCGCAGCCAGTCAACAATATTTGCAATCGATTCAAAATCCCGTAGGTTACTGGTGGGCAGAGTTAGAATCTAACGTCACCATTACTGCTGAAGTCGTCCTCCTGCATAAGATTTGGGGAACAGACCAAGGCAGACCTTTACACAAAGTTGAAACCTACCTGCGTCAAGAGCAACGGCAGCATGGCGGTTGGGAACTTTTCTACGGTGATGGTGGAGAACTTAGCACCTCGGTTGAAGCCTACATGGCGCTAAGGCTGCTAGGTGTACCAGCAACCGATCCGGCGATGATTCGGGCACAAGCCTTTATTCTCCAACGAGGTGGTATCAGCAAAACTCGGATTTTTACCAAGTTGCACCTAGCCTTGATTGGCTGCTACAACTGGCGCGGTATTCCCTCGCTACCACCTTGGGTAATGCTGTTGCCAAAAGCTTTCCCAGTTAATATCTACGAAATGTCTAGCTGGGCACGTTCCAGCACCGTACCATTACTGGTTGTGTGCGATCGCAAACCTGTTTTTATCACTGACCCAACTATCAACCTAAATGAGCTATATGCTGAAGGTGTTGATCGAGTCCGGTGGGAATTACCCCAAACTGGGAATTGGACAGATTTATTCCTCACCCTTGATCAGGGGTTCAAGTTGGCAGAAAGTCTAAATTTAGTACCCTTTCGTGAAGAAGGCATCAAAGCCGCCGAAAAATGGATTTTAGAGCGCCAAGAAGCTACAGGTGACTGGGGCGGCATTATTCCGGCGATGTTGAATTCAATGCTGGCTTTGCGGTGTCTGAATTATGACCGAAACGATCCGATTGTGGAACGAGGTTTGCAAGCAATTGATAACTTTGTCATTGAAACAGAGAATAGTTATCGGGTACAACCTTGTGTTTCACCCGTCTGGGATACCGCTTGGGCGATGCGTGCCTTAGTAGAATCTGGTTTTGCCCCAGATCATCCCGCCGTCGTGCAAGCTGGAGAATGGTTGTTGCAAAAACAAATTTTAGATTACGGAGATTGGGCTGTAAAAAATCGTCAGGGAAAACCAGGGGCTTGGGCATTTGAGTTTGACAATCGCTTTTATCCCGATGTAGACGACTCGGCTGTGGTGGTGATGGCATTACATCTGGCGAAACTCCCCAACGAAGAAATCAAGCAGGCTGCGATCGCTCGTGCCTTAAATTGGATTGCATCTATGCAATGTAAACCAGGCGGGTGGGCTGCTTTTGATGTGGACAACGATCAAGATTGGCTTAACTCCATCCCTTATGGGGACTTGAAAGCGATGATTGATCCAAACACCGCAGATGTTACGGCTAGAGTCGTAGAAATGCTGGGTGCTTGTGATTTGTCAATTGATACTGATAATTTAGAGCGATCGCTTAGTTATCTTCTACGCGAACAAGAAACCGAAGGCTGTTGGTTTGGTCGTTGGGGTGTAAATTATATTTACGGCACCAGTAGCGTTTTGTCAGCCTTGGCGTTAATTGATCCTCAAAGACATCAACTCAGTATAGAACGGGGAGCAACTTGGTTATTGGGATGTCAAAACCCAGATGGGGGTTGGGGTGAGACTTGCCGCAGCTACAACGATCCCAGTCTTAAAGGAAAAGGAAATAGTACTGCATCTCAAACTGCTTGGGCTTTAATTGGCCTCTTGGCAGCAGGTGAAGCAACTGGTAAATTCGCTCTTGAGGCTATTGAGCAAGGAATTGGCTATTTAGTTGCAACTCAACAACCTGATGGTACTTGGTTTGAGGCGGACTTTACAGGGACTGGATTCCCTTGCCATTTTTATCTCAAATATCATCTCTATCAACAATACTTTCCTTTAATCGCGCTAGGTCGCTATCAAGCAGTTTTGCGCTAGTGGAAGCAGGCAGAGGGACAGGGGGAGCAGGGGGGTAGGGGGCACAGGAGTGGAGTTCAAAGACTCTTTAACGGAGTTCAAAGACTCGTCGGCGAGTATCAAAGACTCGTCGGCGAGTATCAAAGACTCGTC
>NZ_CAXTNP010000500.1:0-2965 GCF_964245575.1 uncultured Nostoc sp.
ACATCAACAGATGATAAAACTTAGACACAAAAAGACTTTTCACCCAGTCCCCAGTCCCCAGTCCCTTGCTATATTGACTAAAAGCCACTATTGCCTACCGGAAATTACCAGGATTTAAGCGAACAGAGTTAGGCACAGACTGACGACGAATTGCTACTCCACTCCGCAAATTGTTCCCAGTACCACCATCTTTGCGATCGAGGAAAGGTTTCAGATTAATCCCACTTCTAGACGAACTAACCCGATTATTGCCACTGCCCAAAAGTGTGCGTCCTAAATTATATAATTCGTTGCCTCCACTACTGCGATCGCCATAAGTGTTAACGGCTATAGTCTGCTGTCCACTGTCAGCAGTAGTCAAGTTCTGAAAAATACTATTGCGGATAACATAGGGGTCTTTCCCTGGCGGTACTGTCAGCACAATTCTACAGGTTGGGTTAGCTTCTGTTGTGACGCAGACAATATTTTCGTTATTTTCTGTTGCTGTCTGGAGTTCTTGTAAGCCATCTGGGCGATACTGTTCTAAGCGACTGGCAATTGCTGTACAACGCCTTTGTGCGTCCCAACCACCGCCCAAAGTCGCAGGCGCAGCCCAAGCAAAGTATTGACCTGCTTGACTTTGTGGCTGATACATAACGGTGTACTGACCATTGTAAGTCTGACAAGTAAACCGAGTTGTACCGTCAGCCGAGGATGAAGGTGGTATACCTGTTGATGTGTCTATTGGTGTTGATGTATCTATTGGTACTGATGACCCACCTGATGGTATTGTTGGTACGACAACACCATTGCCATTAGAGTCATATTGCGCCATTGCTACGGAATTACCCAGACACAAAGATAAGCCAAGACTGCCCAAAGATATCAATCGAAGCAGTTGTGATGACATAAATCATCCTCCAGTAGAAATAGGTGGGGAATTGATAGTTTAAGCGACGAATAATTCTATGTTTTGATTCATTAAAAACGCTATTTTTTTTCCTCTCTTGCTTTTTTCTCTTCGAGTAGCTTTTTCACCCGTGCTTGAATTTCTAGATGACGTTCTACTCCTTCATAGGCGTAACGGTTGTAGCTACTACGGGTAATGAGGTTTTCTAAATAACTAACTCGCTCACTACCGCCTGGGTGTGAAGATAACCAACTAGGAGGAGCATTTTTTTGCTGTTTTACTAGCGTCACCATTAAGTTACGCAAGCCATCAGCAGCGTAGCCAGTGGCAACAATTAGGCGTGTGCCGAGATTATCTGCCTGACGTTCCATGTCGCGGCTGTAACTTAGTGCAAACAGTTGACCGATGGTGCCACCTAGAGGTAGATATTGGGTAACGTTAGAGATCAGGTTGCCTTGGCTGACTAATTGAAAACCGTGGGATAAAAGTACATGGGATAATTCATGACCCATTAACCCAGCTAATTCTGCTTCGGAATTAGTTTTAGCGATCGCACCCGCATTAATAAAAATTTTACCCCCAGGTAATGCAAAGGCGTTAAGGCTTTCCTCTGGAATCACAAAGAATTCGTATTTAAACTCGTCCCGTCCTCCTACCTTCGCCAATTTCTGTCCAATTTCATTGACGTATGCCAAAATAGCTTCGTCTATAATTACACCCAGCTGTTTTTTTGCCTGCTTTGCCACCGATTCACCTATGGCTTGTTCACCTTGTAGCAGCATGATGGTAGAGTCAAGGGCAGAAAACGGCCCAAGCAGACTGCCAGTAACAGCGTAACCTAAAGCACCTGTAATAATATTACCGATGACATTGCCTCTAATTTCTCCTTGTGTATGAGATTTGTAACGGTTCAGATTTTCCTCTGCTAGTTTTGTAAACTCAGGCGCTTGGGGATCTTTAGGGTTAAGAATAGCAAATTGACGCGCCGCTAAAGACGCTTCCATCCATTTTTTATCACCAGCTAGGGCTGTAATTCTAACTTTAATTAATTCTGGTTGATCTGGATACAGCGAAGAAGCCCGTTCTAATATATCTAAGGCTTCTTTGCTGCGATCGTATTGTTTCAATACTTCAGCATATCGAATATGACCAGGGATAAATTCAGGATATTGCTCAACTAATAGTTGCAGAGGTACTAAAGTTTTTGTTTGCAACTTTTGTGCTATCCCCGCCTCTGATTCTCGCCAGTAGACTTTACCTCCTGGGGATAGTTGCGTGGGGTCGAGTATTGCAGGTTTACGCTGTTGATTATCTGATGTTTTAGCAAAAGGTTGCTTAACCTCGCGGTAAATTTTTTCCGCCTCTGGGATTTTTCCCGCTAGATAAAGTCTATCCGCTTCTATAAATTTTAGCTGACGGGTGATTTCTTCCGGGCTGAGTGGGGGTTCCTGTGACGACTCTGGCTTTTTCGGTTCGGAAACTTCAGGGGTGGGTTGTGGTGCTTCTGGCGTTGATGAACGTTGCAGCGCTTCCCGTAACTTTTGGACTTTAGTTGTTTCTGAACTGGGCTTTGTCGTTTCAATAGTGGTAGAGGCAGCAGGTTCTTGTGCCAGAAGGGGTGAAGTTGCCTGCGTCAGGATTATCAAAATTGATGTAGCAGCTGAAAGTAATACCCACTTCCAGGCTGGTAGTAAAGATTTCCAGATTTGTTTCATGCTTGGGCCCACGTATGCAAAAGGCTCTTTTTTAAATTTTATGAGCAATTAGCAAAATACGCGTGTAATAATGTATTTTATTTGACACTATGCCAACTGCGAACGACAAGCTGTAGCGCTCGTGAAGCTGCTTCGGGCTACAAGTTTACCTTTGGGACATGACTCGCTTTAAGCGTATTCCTACGGATAAGCAAGCTAGCAAGAGCGTCTCTAATAGTTGCTATGCTGTAGGAGTAGGCTATCGGTGACGCACCCCAGCACTTTTATGTTTAAACTGAGTTAGTCAAATACTTGAAAATTTTGTTTATATATAGGACTCATATTTGATTGCGTGAAAAAAACTCAGTACACCTTTATTCCT
>NZ_CAXTNP010000501.1:0-2903 GCF_964245575.1 uncultured Nostoc sp.
CGAACATAATTTTTCTGTTTTTACCCTCTATTTTCCTTAACCGAGCAGTATTGTTGCACCACTGGGCCAGTTTTCGGCTGTGATTGTGCCTCAGATAATTCCTGGCACATGGTAACTCCAGTAGCATCGACTGCACTACAGTGCCGATTGGCTCTCAGGATTACTTTTTTTCACAATCTTGATGCAGGTGCTTAGTCGATAGTAAAAATCCAATTCCTACACAAAAGGCGATCGCTGAGGCAAGTGGCGTGGGAACTCTGCGTTGTAGGCATCTTTAATCTGAAGGGTTTTCAGAAATATTTTGGTTTCTACAATTTTTACCAAAATATGTTGGATAAGAAGAGAAATTCCCGCGATCGCATTATTAGTATTCCGCCGTAAACCTTATAAAATTGTGGGGTGAAAGCTCATTGATTCATGCAAGAAATTTATTGTAGCAGTGATAAAATATCGGGCATGGGCTAAAAAGTGGTTTTTGAGTTGTTGTTAAAGACAATAACTTTACTATATCAGCCCTCTTTCTTCATCCTCTTGTTTTGGCAAAGTATTGCAATTTAAACAAAGTTTGCTAAACGTATTAGCATTGACTACATCACAGTTATTGTGTAGTAGTTGATTTCATTGGTTTTGTCAAATATCGGACTAAATCATCTATGATTCGGTTTGCGGAGATTGGGCCCATACCACGCCAGTAAGAGCCAACTTTGTAGACCTTTGAGCGCTGCACAACTTTTAACTTATGCCATAGTGGAGATGCCAGCAAATGCTGTTGTATCGAGTTAAGATTTTGACTTGCTGCTAGCCAATCTTTAACTAAAAATAGAATATCTCCATCAACTTCATGCAAAAGTTCCTCAGATATGGGAAGAAAAGCGTAACGTCCTCCTAAGCGCAAGCGGATGCTCGTTTCAAAACTGAGTAACTGATTTGGCGGACGTTGAATACCAGCATCGTGGAAAACTTCTCCTTCAAAACTTGCAGCTTCAGGTAGAAAAAGTCCATCAGTACGCAATTCAACCACTGACACGACTGTAGTTAACCGAGACTGACTCATAGAAGCTCTCAACTGTGCTAAACGTGTATAATAGTTAGCCATTAACTGCTGTGCTAAGTCAGTTTTTCCCAAGGCATCAGCAGTAAAAGCTAAGAACCCTTTCCACGGTGCATCTGGGTCAAAAGTACCTAAAACTGTAGGCGCAATGTGAGACAACAGACTGTAGATGTCTTGATGGGAACTTAAGCCTAAAATCAAGTCTGGCTTAATTCGTAAAAGTTTTTCCAGATTAGGTGATTCAAAACCAATATCTTCAATACCTTTAAGCTTGCCTACTAATTGCTGCAAGTTATCTACAGCTTCTTTTGAAGCAGCAATAGGCTTGACTCCCAAGGCAAAAGTAGGTTCTACTAAAGCGGGAACCAAGACAGCAACCCGTTGTGGATGGGTAGGAACCATAGTTTCACCCATGACGTGTTTAACCACGCGCATACTTGTTTTATCGGGTGATTTAGTTAACAGATAACCTTTGTTAGCTGGTAACCTCCACAAGTTACAACTATACAATAATAAAAGTAGTAACAATGCCATTAAAGATAGCCACTTTTGCATGATAGTTACTTTTACAATTGCCACTTTAAAGTTGCCTCTACCTCAAACGGCTCGCCGCGAAAAACACGATTAAAATTGTACGCACCTTGGTAATAAAGAACATCAAACAAATTTTGGAAATTGAGTGCTGCCTGGAATTTGTTGTGGCGGTAGTATAAAGCAGCATCGGTGCGAACATAACTCGGCAACGTGTAGGTGTTGGTCAAATCACCTTCTCTGTCACCAAAATAAAACACACCCAAGCCGCCTCCCAACCCTTGCAGTTTGCCTTTGGGAATAATATAGGTTGTCCATAAAGAAGCGCTATTTTCTGGAGTATTAGCAAGTAAACTTCCGACTTTAAAAGTGTTGTCACGAGTTACACGGCCATCAATATAGTTGTAAGCGGCAATGATGTTCCATCCTGGGGCAAGTTCCCCGGTGAAAAATAGCTCAACACCTCTACTTCTCTGCTCACCAACTTGGATAGCATAGATGGGATTGTTTATATCTGTCGTTACAATGTTGCTTTGAGTGAGTTGGTACAAAGCGAGTGTTGCAGAAAGTTTATCATTGAGCAAGTCGGTTTTAACTCCAACTTCATACTGAGTACCGCGTGTAGGTTCAAAGGGATTGTTGTTGACATCTGTACCCACAACTTGATCGAAAGATTGGCTGTAGCTGGCGTATAGTGAAACAGGTGGAATCGGTTGATAGACAATGCCCAAGCGTGGGCTAAATGCAGAGTTGGATTGCTCACTAACACTTGTGGGGTTGTTAAAGGTTGTGGCGATCGTCTTTTCATCCACAAAGTCCCCCCGTCCACCCAAGACTAACTTCAGCTTAGGTGTGATCGCTAATTGGTCTTGAAAATAAATTCCTAAGTCATCGATTCTCTCCTTATCTTTGCGACCAGCGAAAATATCTCCTGGTGTCTGTCCATAAACTGGATTGTAAATATCAAGCGACGGAAAAGTTCGGATTATAAAACTGTAGGGTGAAACTATCCGTTGATACCAATCAACGCCAACGAGCAATTGGTGTTCTAGAGAACCAGTGTTGAACTTACCCACTACATGAGTATCTTGAGAAAGGTTGCTGACGCTAGTCGGACCCCAAATCTGCTCAAAGCGATCGACAGTACGGTTATCTGCCTCTAAACTCGTTGGTGTGACGTTAGTAGTATAAGGTCGCTCTACAAACGCATAGCTCAAGCTATTGTACAAAGACCACTGATCGCTAAAATTATGCTCAAATTTATAGCTAGCTCGTCCTACTGTCACCTTCTCTCTGTCTTGCGTCGGATCTCCCACATAGG
>NZ_CAXTNP010000502.1:0-2893 GCF_964245575.1 uncultured Nostoc sp.
AGGGCATCTTTGCATTAAGGAAAATCTACTCTCCAATCAGGTTTATTATTCTTCTGTCCATTGGCAAAGTATCTGCCATATCTGGGATATACCAGTGCTTGTTTAATGGGTTGTTCAGTAACAATCTTGCCTCCTTTAAAATAGGAACCTGACAACATTTTGTTATCTATCCAAGGTTTAATAGCATTTAAAATTTTCGTACATTCCGCTTCATTCTGAGCGTTAATCGTCACCTTGCTGTTATCAGCTAATACTAATATCCCTTCCCAATTGCCTTTTCTATAAGGAGGTAATGAAGGTTTATCATTCTGTCCGCCCTTCCAATGGGGTACGGTAATTGGATATTTTGCACTATCATATTTAGCTAGTGTATTCTCACTAGCCGCGCTCTTTCTTTCAGCACATTGGATTACCATTTGTGGTGTATCTCCTTCATGCCTAATTTGGAAAGAAAGAGGAATAGCGGCTGTTACATCAAGTTTTTTAACCTCTGATTCAATAATTTTTTGAATTTTTCTGTAATCAATGTCAGGACAGCATTTAGCCATACAATCACAATCCTCTGGCGGTTCTGGGGGTGGTTCTGGGGGTGGAGGTGGCTTACCCAAAGGGCAATCTTTCGCATCCAGTTGACTAACGTTTATTTTATAAACTTCCCCAGGGTATTCGCTATCTAAATTATCTAAAATCGCATTAATAGCAGAATTATTATTAATTCCATTTACTGCTATTTGTAAACTTCCATAAGAATAGTATGGAAAATATAAATCATGAAACGGATAAGAGCGCGTAGGCTGATCTGAGTTTATACTCCCGCCGATTCCATAATAGGTATTAAAAGAGGTAAATCGATTTATTTGAGTAGTGGTTACTTGCCCGGTTTGTCCTCCCGATTCTAAAAATCCTTTAAGCGTAGGCGATTCACCTTCTGTAAGATTATATTTAAGCCAAGCATCATAAACTTCTTCTATACTTACAGGAACATCAATTCGCTTCTCATAATATCCGCCTTGCTCATTAATTTTACCCTCATATCCCAATACTTTTGCAGCACGAGCATAGCCAAAAGATATAGAGCCACATTCTGAAAGTTCTAATTCCCTTAGTTGCCTAGTTAAATTTTTGGGTATTGGTTTAGGTCTTGGAATTTTAGGGAATGGATTGGGTTTGTCCTTATCTTTAAACTCAGGGAATTTAAATTCTGGTATATTAAATTCTGGTAATTCTGGTAGTTTGACTTCTGGTAATTGGGGTAATTCGATTTTTGGTATTTTTGGGCGTGGGATATCAAAATCTGGAGGATTATTACGAAAATCATCAACTACTTTTCTCCCATTATCTATTGCATCTTGAATTATTTCAGCATGATTTTTACCAAGTGTATAAAAGCCACCTTCCGCACTAGAAGAGGTAAGACTATTCTCTAAAGCAGAAGTTTGGCTATTAGGAAAAAAGCTATTTAATAATCCAGAAAAATACCAATTTAGCTCATATGCAAGCTCTCCACCTATAGCCTCTTGTCCTCCGCGCATAGCAAATTCTATTCCTAAATTTTGCTGTCGGATTTCATTACTAGTTCTTAATTGTGTTCCTGCTCCAATATTAGAGCCACCTGGCAAACCATTATAAGGTTGAGTAGGTCTGTAAGGTTGTGCAGTTTCCTGAATTTCTCGCTGTATCGGTGGTGTGGTGTGTGGTGTGGCATGATTATCAATTGGGCGTGATATTTCTGGTTTTGGTGCTGGCGGTAATTCTTGAATGGGAGGTAGGATACTAAGCACTTTTTGGGTATTAGCATCCATCGTTGTAGTTGGGTCAGCGTAAGTCAATTCTGCCATATACTAGTTTGTGGGGAAGGGAGAAATAGGAATTACTGACACATCAACCGCAGATTTAGAGATACGTATTCCACCACAAAAACCTTTCCAAAAGTGTGTGGCGTCCCAGTTGAGTCCTGCCCTTCCTATTACGAGCGGTTCATTATTGTTAGCGCTAAAAGTATAATTATCTATGGATTTTTTTATAGCTCCATCCATCCAGAGTTATAATGTTGCTCCACTCCGTTTTACTGCAATATATTTCCAAGAATTAATCCATTCTCCATCATCAACAAATACTCTATTTTGGTATTGTCCGATAAAGAATGATAAAGCTTTATTTCCTGCTACTGTAGCGGAATTTGTCTCAAGTTGCCAGCCGCTATTATTAAAAAAGGCTGTACTGAGGATAACATTATCTTTACCATTACTACTTCTTTTATCAGTAGGGTATAGCCAAGCTTCAATTGTAAAATCTGTTGTCCCAAAATCCCAATCATTACTATCCACAAGCTGCAAGTAATCCCCGTCACCATCAAAGTAAATGCTTGAGCCATTAAATTTACTTTGTGCTGTACTGATTGCAGTATTTCCGTAAATATTAATAGCATGATTTTTAGCATCAACTATTGAATTGAAATTACTCACAAAAACTACGTTGCTGGCTGTACCTGTCCCTGTGCTGCTACTCGAAGAGCTACCACTTGATAGACCTGCTAACAAGTCTGATTTTTTAATTTTGTAAGGTCTTCCGGTTTCGTCAATCAAAATAATATAATCATCGTTAGCAGCAGTAGTCTTGGTAATTGTCGGTACTGTAAAATTCGATGTGCTTTCATTGCCACCATTATTAGGTTCTACTAATGCCAACAAACTGCCTAGTGTTGCTTTTTTTAGCAGTGGCTTACCACTGACACCGCCATTAATATCTAGTATCGGAAGTACATCATTCAAGCTAGGGATAGCTAAAGTCTTAAGCTTTGAAATTTCCATTATTTACTCCATTGTTAGAATTGATTGATCATAAACTGGGCTTTCTTCGACGACGGTTCCCAGTATCAAAATGCGATCATCAT
>NZ_CAXTNP010000503.1:0-2880 GCF_964245575.1 uncultured Nostoc sp.
ATTTTATGTTCGCGCATAATAACCACGAACAACTCTTTTTTGTCCAAAGTCCAATATGTTTAGAAAACTTGACTTTTTGAAAAGTTATCTAAGTTGTTTGTCATGGGTTCACACAAGTTATTCAACCATAGGATAGAGTTAGTGCTGGCATTTGTTCCCATAAACTAGAGAAGTTGTTCTGAAATAATTTCGTCTTTCTCCTCAATGTTAATGTTATCCTGTGAGCTTTCTACCTTGCGTGTTCTAGTAGTTGATGACCACGAACTGACTCGTTTAACCTTACAATTAGTTTTTTCTTGCCAGGAAAATATTCAAGTAGTAGGTTTAGCTAGTAATGGTGAAGAAGCTATAGAAATGGTTAAACGTTGCCATCCTGACGTAATTGTTCTAGATTTACAGATGCCAGTCATGGATGGCTGGAGTGCGTCTAGTCACATAAAAGCTATATCTCCGAACACCCAGATCCTTGCTTACTCCTCAGTGGAAGACGTAAATTTTCAGGGGACAAAGGCAATGTCTAGCTTTGATAACGTTTGCAAGAAAGATGTACCTACAAGCGAACTTATTGCCTTAGTTAGGCAGTTAGGTCAGCGTGCAGGAGATGGTTCAGTTGCAGGATAAATGATACAGCTATCTTGCTTCACCAACTCACACTTAGTTCAATTCTGGAGATTTGAGGACATGATATTACTGAGGAGCGTCGGTATAACCTGAAGTTCACGGTTAAACCGACGCAATTTTTGATAATTTCTACTCTACCGGAATGGTGCGTCTAAATTCATCAATTAATTCATCCAGTTCTTCCAAAGCCTGATTTACGTCAACTCTCAAAGTTCCCAAATTTGGTTGCTCCAGTAGACCTAACAGGTACTCGCGTTTGCTTTGAACTGCGACAATTCGTTCTTTTATAGTCTGTAAATCCATTATTTTTTTCCTATCTTTAACTACCTTTAAATTTTAAGTTAACTCAAAATCCAACATTCTGGGGCACTATACGCCCTTACGATGCTTGGCGAGGGGTTAAGCAGTAGCTCCCTTTTGACCCAAGAATAGTAAACTCAGCGAGTTTCGTGAGGAACTCGCTGAGTTTACTAGTGTCAATAGTCTACTACACGAACTTTGTGACTTAGAAATCCATGTCCTTGCGTCTACGGAAATTTTTATAAGTAGTCAGACAGAATTAATTACACAATGTCATTGCGAGCGAAGCAGAATGAAGCAATCCCAGCCGCAAGCGAATTGCTTCTCTACCAGACGCACTCGCGTTCGCTCCCAATGACTATAAATATTTTTGTCCGTCTACTTATAAGGAAGGTAGAACCTCTTGGCTTCTTAGCGTGTCAGTCTTAACCTAGCAATTTTGAGTTGGTTGAATACTACTGTCTAGGAACGATGTTCTTCCCTAATTTGTTACTCATAGCCGATGATAATAAAACTGAGGTATTCAGAATTTATATTAATTTAAGCTCATGCTACGCCAAATCTCTTTGGGAACACTCGGTTTAACCATCGGCAGCATCTTAACCATCATGGGTTTCGTCGCCTATGGTGCTGATAATGCCACATTAAATCTTGTCGGATTTTTTTACGGGATTCCTCTATTGTTGGGAGGATTGGCGCTGAAAGCTAATGAACTCAAGCCAGTACCCTTTACCCAAACTACGTCACCGTCAGCATTGATATTGCGAGAACAGCAAGCAACTGATACTCAAAATAAAATTCGCAAAGACATCACCCGATATTGTTACGGTCAAGATGCTCATCTAGATACAACACTTTCTTTTCTGGGTTTGAGTCCCTCAGACCAGGAACGACCAACAGTAACAGGCTTGCGAGAAACAGAAGTTAATGGCAGCTATGCCCTAATTTTAGAATTTGATTCACCGCTAATACCAATTGATGTCTGGCAAAAAAAGCAGGAAAAAATGACCAACTATTTTGGGCCTGGATTGGAGGTTGAAATAACGCAGCCATCTGAAAATACAATTGAGCTAGCACTGATCAATACTCAAAAAGAGTCATTAGTCAGTAGTCAATAGTCAAGAACAAAAATTCTCCTTACCCAAACTCGATTCTTTTATGTAGCTAATCCTGAATCAAACGCGCACATCCCCGACTTACTAAAGAAGTTGGGGATCTACCACGACGGTTCAGAGAAGCAGGGGGAGCAGGGGGAGCAGGGGAGGAAAGAGGGTATTGCTGAGTAATTCTTCTCTCACCCTGCTTCCAATACTGCGTAGGTTAAGCCTAAAAAATAACTCCAATGTAGATTGGGTTGAGCAACAAAACCCAACATTTTCAGGACTTTGTTGGTTTTCACTCTGTCCAACTCAACTGACAAATCTACTGTCTGTTATGCTACTTCTTAATTGACTTTTTTCTTCTTAATCGCTAATCAAATAGTTACTTTTCTAAACGAACTGCATACCACTGCAAATATTGCCCAGGAGCAATATCTAATTCGCAAGTGGTGTCAAGTAAATATTGTGCTTGAGCTTCCGCAGTATTAAACTTTTGCAAGTCAGGCGGCAAATCTTGAATTATGAGTTGTTGGAGAGTTGTTTTGAGCTTTTCTAATAACTCTGATTGTGTCAGAAATTGTTCTGGTTGATTTGTTTCTAGAACAACAAAGTGATCTTGCTGATACATTAATGAGTCTGGCATTTTGAAGATTTAGTGAGTGGAAATAGGGTTTGATTTTTGGATTAGAGAAAAATGGCAGTTTTATATTTTAATTATGAATTAATTGTTAAATTCAATTATTTAATAACTCTTAATTTAGCATATTTAAAATTTATAAAATATTAGCTATGAAGTCGGTTCAGTTTAGAATAAATAACTATAAGTTTTTTATTTAGCTAAAATATATCGGAATTACAT
>NZ_CAXTNP010000504.1:0-2876 GCF_964245575.1 uncultured Nostoc sp.
TGAACTCGGAAGTTGCACCTTTAAGCTTGAAATATGAGTTTTGAGCAACGACTAATGACCAATGATCAATGACCAATGACAAATCCTCAATTAACTTGGCTGCGTAAAAACCTGTTCAGTACTTGGTACAACAGCTTGTTAACTGTTGTCTGTTTGGTGTTGTTATTTTGGGTACGGCGATCGCCAAAGGCAAAAGCTGAAGAATTGGCAATGCAACTATTAGAAAGAGTGGGAATTTTAGAACAGGCGCAAAAATATCCAGGACAGTTATCTGGTGGACAACAGCAACGAGTAGCGATCGCTCATGCTTTAGCCATGCAACCTAAAATTATGCTGTTTGACGAACCCACCTCAGCCTTAGATCCAGAAATGGTACGCGAAGTTTTAGATGTGATGCGAGGTCTTGCCCATGATGGGATGACAATGGTAGTCGTCACCCACGAAGTTGGATTCGCTCGTGAAGTCGCCGACCGAGTTATTTTAATGGATAGCGGTTCCCTCGTCGAGTCAGCTACCCCTGACGCATTTTTCAGCAATCCCAAAGAAGAAAGAACACGCAAATTTTTGTCACAAATTCTCTAGAAAATCTTTGATTAATCTAACCTTTTCCATCCCACAACTTCACACCAAGCTTGAGCAAAAAATCCATCTGGGTGCTGACTCCATTCCCGTAAAGCATGGCTCATTGCTGTAAGCGTAGGCGTAGCCCGCACTTCTCTACGAGACGCTGCGCGAACGGCTGCGCTCAGTGACCACCGCAGGCATCGCTCATCAGTCCACCCCTCCTCGACAGCTTGATCGACCTTTGCAGAAGCCTCAATTAGCAGCGCCAAATATTCTGTAGCTTCACTCAGCGGCTCATAACATTGATAAGAAGCCGAAGCTTTGATATTAGTAAACCCACTTTGGCGCAGCAGGGCGCGTAACTCTCTACCTACGTAAGGATTACCACAATTTTGCTGCTGGAGCCACTTGTAATAAGAAAATGCTTTTTCCAGTTCTGGTGTAGACGGTGCAATCAAAAACCCGCCCCAGTCAGGACTACGAAGCCCAACAATTCCCCCCGGTTTCAAAACTCGCCACAGTTCCCGTAACGCCTGCGCTGGTTCTTGGAGATGCTCAAACAGCGCATGGGAAAAGATTGCATCAAAGGAATTATCTGGGAAGGATAAAGCATAAATATTCCCCTCCAGAAAATTAGCATTACTGACACCTTGGGTGAAAGCACTCTCAGCAGCTATCTGGATTTGAGAAGCTTCTCGATCGATACCTGTAAGCGTACCAGGAGCGATCGCTTTTGCTAAACCCAAAGCGATCGTCCCAGGGCCGCAGCCACAATCTAGCAATTTCATCCCTGGACGTAAATAAGGCTTGAAAAATGCACCATGAGTATCTAAGCTGCGTTTTGCCATGAAATTCGTCGCATTGCTCGAATAGCCTGGAGTATACTTTTCCTGCATCGCTCTAACTTCCTGCAATATCTGTACGAGTATCATACGCAGGTAGTTTTCAGATGTCCAATATATATTTTAATAAAATTGAAACTTATAAAATATCAAAAAATGGAACTGCGACATCTGCGCTACTTTATTGCTGTAGCTGAAGAACTGCACTTTAGTAGAGCCGCCGAGCGACTGCACATCGCTCAACCGCCCTTAAGCCAGCAAATTCAGCAACTAGAGACGCAATTGGGGGTAGAACTGTTTCAGCGCAAAACCAAGCGACAGGTACAGCTAACCGAAGCTGGACAAGTATTTTTGCAAGAAGCTTATCAACTTTTAGCTCAACTGGAAAAAGCAATTGAGTTGACTCAAAAAACGGGAAGAGGTGAAAAGGGACTACTGCGAATTGGGTTTACCAGTTTGGTAACTTATGATTTGCTTCCTGTGATTTTGCGGCGGTTCCGAGAACGGTTTCCAGAAGTAGAGTTGGTATTGCAGGAATTAACCACAACTCAGCAAGAGCAAGCGTTACAGAAACGCCGCATTCATGTAGGCTTTGCCCATCCACCGTTAGAAGACAACACACTTAATCAAGAGTGCATTCAGCAAGAAGCTTTAATTGTGGCTATGTTGGAAACTCATGCCTTAGCTGAACAAGAAAAGATTTCAGTGCGATCGCTTGCAGATGAAAGTTTCATCATGTTCCCTCGCCATTTGGGGCCTGGACTTTACGACCAAATCGTGAGTCTTTGTCAGCAAGGAAATTTCAGCCCAAAAGTGACTCAAGAAGCGATTCAAATGCAGACAATTATCGGGTTAGTTTCAGCAGGAATGGGGATTGCGATCGCATCGTCTTCATTGCAAAATCTTCAGAGGGTTGGTGTGGTGTATCGCGCTGTAGAGGAGAAAACACCATTAGTAGAAACGGCTGTAGTGTGGCAACAAGAGGATATGACACCTGTACTAAGGGAATTCCTGCAAGTTGTCAGGAGTATCTGTGGTTAATTGATTAGTTGTCTGCACGCCATGTAAAAATAATTTGTTCATCAGCTTGCCTAAACTCAATATTAAATTTATCAAATACAACTTCTCTTCCTAAAAGTAATTGCTCTCCACCTGTATTAGTTTGTAACCATGCCACAGCAGCAATAAAACTGTGTTCATCAATTGTCATTTCAACATTACGTAAAACATACTCAACTCTTCCGCCGATGGTTTCTGCTAATAATTTTGATTCTGCATCAGCCAAAGCGTAGCCTAAATCTTGACCGACTTTGAAGGAAATTAAACTTAATTCAGCACCAGAGTCTACTAACATCGTTGTAGACATTTCTATATCTCTATGCTTCAGTTTTACATGATAATTTGGCTGCCAGTCATGCCAGGGTAAGCGCGTCTCAAACACTATTGACAAGCGGATTCTGAGGCATGATC
>NZ_CAXTNP010000505.1:0-2856 GCF_964245575.1 uncultured Nostoc sp.
TTCACTTGCTGAAATGCATTGTGTTTTAATCCGCGATCGCCCCCTGGTCGATTACTATATTTACTACAGCTTCATTACGTCCAAGTAGCGTCAGAATCCTATCTGTCAAATAATTTAATGTGTCCCGGTACTCGGTAAAAATCACGAGTTTGCGCCGATGTCCTTGGGCGTTGAACATTTCGGCTTCTAAAGCATCGGCACGATTAAATTCCTCGCAGACGTACTCAGTGACTCGCTTATACAGTACCGCTTCTAAATCCGATAGTTCATATTCTATAGTGCTAGCTTGGCGTTCTGGAAATAGCGGTTTTTCATCAAACTTCAGCAAATCTTCTTTAACCAATCGCCGCATCAAGTCGGAAGTATCGGCTAGATGAACACCATCGCGGAAGCGTCCTTCAAATCTGTCTCCATCCAATAACGCCATAAACAACTGGAAGTCTTCCTCTTTGCCGTTATGTGGTGTCGCTGACATTAATAAAAAATGCCTAGTCAAAGTTGAGAGTAACTTACCAAGTTTGTAGCGTTTCGTTTCTTTAATTTCACCACCAAAAAATGAAGCTGACATTTTATGAGCTTCGTCACAAACAACTAAATCCCAGTCTGTCTGTGCTAGCTTTGCTTGTAAGTCTTGATTACGGCTGAGTTTGTCCAGTCGCACTTTTTCCCAACGGCATTTGGGCAAAAGCATTGCTTAATTGAGGGCTGATTTAAGCGATCGCTCCATGCTAGTGGCTACAGTTAAAGTGAAATAGAGTGCGATCGCATCCATCGCAAACTCAACCTATTAATTCAGTTTTGCACTTGGGATGCGATCGCCATTGTATCTTGTAGTAAATAGTTACAAACCCTTACAAGGCTTGCTTTTGAGATATTGTACAACTTTTTTATTTATCAATATGACGAATTTTGGGAAAATTGTACAACTTTATTTTTATAAGTCGCGTGAATGCCAACGGTAATATAGGGATTACAAACTGCAAAATTGTACAACTTTTTTATACTTATACAATTTACGGGGAGCATCCCATTTTTGCAGAAATACTGATTCCTGAGTGTAGTATGGGGAGAACACAATACTTACTTAAACCATAGGCATGACCCCCGAAGAAAAAGAACGGTTACAAGTATTGAAGTAAACTCCCTCCAGTATCAGAAGCGATGGCTTCATAGTTGGCTCAGACTCCAGCACAAGCATGGCAAGGCTAAAGCAGGGCGCTATATTGCACAAAACCCACCATTCCTAAACATACTTATATAGCAGTCCTAAATCATTTGTGAAAATTATATATTTCTTTCTTCTTTCTTCCCTTTGCGTCCAACTCTTAGAGACGCTGCGCGTTGGCAGAAGCCTCTCCAAGAGTTGGCGGTTCGTTTCCTTATCTATATTTTTCACGAATCAAAAAGGATCGGACTACTATCATTCGTGAGAGGTTAAAGTCGAATACCATTTGTCAATAAGCAATAGTGCTTAAAATATTGCTGAAAATCGGGGCCGGAAACACAATTTTTGAGCAGGCGATGCCTGCGGCGGGCTACGCCTACGCTTAATCTTGATACTCATGATTCATTCTTGCCCCATCAGTTCAGTAAATTGGTTAACTTCATACATGTGCTTTTCTTAATTTTCAGTATAATTTCTAATTGACAAAAATAAAGTTATCTTAAGCTTTATCGATGGACTACTATAGCAATCCTATTTGAGTTGCCGCAACCTGTGAAGTCCATGTTGTAGCGGGAGTTATCTTTGACCAAGCGGTAGTACACAGCATTATCGATGCCTCGCAGCGACAATGTTGGCCCTAAATGATTGCCTTCGCCAGTGTGGTTATAAACTACATCTAAAATTACTTCAATGCCAGCAGAGTGTAAGTCCTTGACCATCTGTTTAAACTCGATCACTTGTTGTCCAAGTGAGCCACTAGCGCTGTAACCAGAGTAGGGGATGAAATAATTAATAGAATCGTAACCCCAATAGTTTTTCAGTCCTTTATCTACTAGAAATCCTGGAGAAGATAAAAAGTGATGCACAGGCATCAATTCCACAGATGTGATTCCTAGTTGTTGGAGATATTGAATTGCGGCTGGATGTGCCAGCCCTGCATAAGTACCACGTAATTCTTCTGGAATTTCTGGATGTAGCTTAGTAAAGCCTCTAACGTGAGTTTCATAAATAATCGTTTCGTGCCAGGGTATAGAAAGTAGTTTGTCGTCTCCCCAATCAAAAGACTGATCGACAACAACACACTTCGGCATAATTTCGGCATTATCTAAATCAGAAAAAGCTAGGTCTTGTTCTGGTGCATCTAAAGAGTAGCCAAAATTAGCTGGACTATCGCTAATTTCCCCATCAATTGCCTTAGCATAGGGATCAATTAGTAGTTTATTAGGGTTAAAGCGATGACCAAGTTCTGGGGCCCAAGGCCCATGTACTCTAAACCCATAGCGTTGCCCAGGCCCTACTCCTGGTAGATAAGCGTGCCAAACAAAATTATTTTTTTCTGTTAAAGGCAAGCGAATTTCATAATTATCGGCATCAAATAAACAAAGTTCTACACCTGTTGCATTTTCGGAAAACAAAGCAAAGTTGGTGCCTTTGCCATCCCAAGTAGCACCCAAGGGATATACATTCCCAGGCCATACAGCTATATACATAAGTGAAGTACCAAAAGCTAATTTTAGTGTTAGGAACAAACTTTAAGATGTGTTTATTTAATAATAATTTTTATAAGTTAATTTCAAGGTTAAGGCTAATAAATTTGAATTAACTAAATGTTACTATTTTATCTTTAAAGATTTTTAAAAGTCGAGAAAAAGAACTTATTTCAGTTTGAGGCAATAATAACAATTATATAT
>NZ_CAXTNP010000506.1:0-2823 GCF_964245575.1 uncultured Nostoc sp.
TATTAATACAGGAGATGGAAACGACGCGATCGCTGGCACAGGCACTGGCGGCGAAGGCGCCGGCGGTCCCAACGGCGGCGGCGCTGGCAGTACTGGAATCGGCATCGCTAACAGTGGCAGTATTAGTACAGGAGATGGAAATGACACTATCACTGGCACAGGTACTGCTGGCAAAGCTCCTGACAATATCGACGTAGGCGACGGCTCCAACTTTACTGGAACTGGTATTACTAACAGTAAGCAACTGGATACCGGAGACGGAAATGACACGATCGTCGGCATCGGTAATAATAGCAACGACACCATCATTTATCGCGGTACTGCAATCGGCATCCAAAACACTAAAGACGCCACCATTACTACAGGGTGGGGCAATGACACGATTACAGGTTATGGCAAGAGTTTAGGAAAAAACGCCACCACCTATGGTATCTTCAACGATGGAGTCATTGATGCTGGCAATTGTTGTGACAAACTTACCGGACAGGCTACAGCAACAATTGGTAGTACTGCCTATGGGATTTATGGACAAGGAATCATCAAGACTGGCGATGGGAATGACTCTCTTATCGCCACCAGTATCCTAGATGGAGTTCAACAAAAAGTCTCTATCGGTGGCGGGATCAAGATTGATCTGGGCACTGGGAATGACTACTTGAAAGGATTTGGCGTTGCGAGTGTTGATGGTGGTAAAGGTTTTGACACCCTGGATTTGGGCGCTTTCAAACGCTCCCAACTGATTGTATCTGGTGTTATTTCTGGCAATACCCTTGAAAGTGCCAACATCAGTTTCAACAACAATGGAAACACTATTAGCTTGTCTACGACTGGCTTTGAGAAATTTATCTTTGCAGATAGCTCTTTCTACTACAGCACTTTAGCAAACGGGGCATGAGGAGTGTTAATTCCTCTATCTCGTGTTTTAACTGGAGTTTAGACTAGTCAGGAGTGCAAAACCCAAAAGCCTTACAGTGATTGAGATTGTCAATGCGTAAGTCCTAATTTATTACAAAAAGGGGTAAGGAGAAGCAGCCGACGGCTGCTTCTCCTTACCCCTTCACAATGATTATCATTCTTGTACTTGGTGATTTTATTGCTTGGAAGTCCCTTACGCCGCAATACTTCTCGGTTAAGAATTAAGCAGTATTGAGAATAAAAAAAGTGAGTGGTTGATGTTTGGTACCCGCTCTTGAGTGGATTGGTTTTCTAGACGGAAACTTAGAACGAGGTTTTTTGACTACTCTAGGATTTGTTCTGCCCTGTCTTGGAGGGATTTTTTGCTCCAAAATTTCCAGAATCAGCTTGGAGAAAAAAAGGGTAGTTGCTCACTATTAGTATCTTGAAAATCAGAAATAGCCCGTCGAATAACTTTGAGAGTACCAGTAAAACCTAAGCGTAATGGAGATATTTCGGCAGCAGTCGCGGCTTGAAACATTAAAGTGCGAACTGCATAATGGCTAAGAAGCCAACCGTAAATTTCTTGAACAACTTCACGGGGTTTGAGAGAACGAATGGGAGTTTTACGCCCATTAAGATGGGTTTTTAGCTCATCAATAGTATTTTCGATTTCCCAACGCTGATGATACTCTGTGGCTAACAACAAAGCAGGAAACAAAGCAATATCCATCAAACTGGTAATCAAACGATAAGTTTGTTGTCCATTCTCTGAGTCGATGTTGTATTCTATCCCTCTTCTGTCACTTTCCGAGTATTCTTAATAAAAGGATTAAAAGAAAAAAGTCTGGAAGGTAAGCAGGACAATGGATGTGGAATTACAAATCCTGAAACATTTGGCTAGAGACGCCCACCCAACAGTTGCGATCGTAGATGAATATTGTGCAGAGTATAAAGACTTATTTAAAGAAGTAAGGAATTATGAATGCTTCAAAAATTTACACATGGGGATAATATCAACGATAAAAAGAAAATCGTTACCAGAGATAGCAAAGGTAGTAAGTATAAAATCGGCACAATCATTACACCATTTTTTAGCAAATTCAGACTGGTCAGTAAATAAATTAAAACAACGAAGATTAAATAAATTGAAGAAACAATTAAATGGTCGGGCAATTACATTAGTAATAGATGAGACAGGAGATAGAAAAAAAGGTAAAAAGACCGATTATGTAGCCAGACAATATTTGGGAAGCGTGGGAAAAGTAGATAATGGGATAGTTTCAGTCAATGCTTATGGCATTGACGCTAACATAACTTTTCCATTAAGCGTCAAAGTATTTAAACCAAAAGGAACACTAAAAGAGTCAGATAAATATAAAACTAAAATAGAGTTAGCATCAGAGATAATTACAGAATTAATGGAATCAGGGTTCAATATTAAACTAGTATTGGCTGATAGTTTATATGGTGAAAGTAGCCAATTTATTAGAAAGATAGCTGAATATAACTTAGATTACGTGGTATCAATTCGTTGTGATCATGGAGTTTGGTTGCCCGTAGGGCAAAGTGTTAGGGCAAATAAATGGTGTAAATTTGAGAGAACATTTAGCAATCAAAAATCAGAGACCAGATACATTAGGGAAATAATTTATGGTAAAAAAAGAGCCATAACTTACTGGGAAATAACTACTGATACAGAAACTATGCCGGAAAATTCTACCTCCTTCGTAATGACGAATCTTCAAGGAAATTTGAAAAAGACTTTAGGCGACTTATATGGATTAAGAACCTGGGTTGAATATGGTTTTCGACAGTGTAAACAGGAACTAGGCTGGACAGATTACCGTTTCACTAATTTCCAACATATTGAGAGATGGTGGGAGATTATTTTTTGTGTTTACACGATGATTAGTTTAAATTCTCCAG
>NZ_CAXTNP010000507.1:0-2797 GCF_964245575.1 uncultured Nostoc sp.
TTTGCCACTCTTCAAATGTACGGAGTTTTTTCAGAAATCAAATGCTAGTCCTATAGTAATTTTAATTTCTGTTCAGCAATTATTTCTTGAATAAACGGAATCAGAAAAAAATCTGTATATATTTCATAACTAATTGCTAGATATAAAATACGTTCAGATTGTTGTTTTCTTAAAATAGAACGGTAATTAAGTGTTTGTCCTAAAGCTGTATGAAATTCACTTATCGTTGATTTACCCAAAAAAGATTTCATTTCAACTGCTATTTTTTGTCCTTATTTTTCTGCTGCTAAAAGTCTTTCTGCACCTAAATCAATCCGAAATTCAAGACCATCTATTGTAAATGATAAAGGATCATCAGTAATTAACCAATTATCTTTTTATAAAGCTAAACGAACTGCCTTGTGAAAGAAATCCTTAGCTGACATAGAAAGTTAAAATAATATTTTCTTATCATATCCTCTCTCTGCGTGAGAAACAAAAAAAGGGATAAGCAAAAGCCTATCCCCCAAAAAATTAACTAATCAATGTATCAAGTTCCTGAAGTCCAAGAATTGATGTACTCAATTTGATCTGCTGTCAAGCTATCAATCGTAATGCCAATAGCTTGTAACTTCAACCGAGCAATTTCTTGATCGACTTCAACCGGAATTGAGTGCAAACCAGGTTCCAACTTACCCTTATTCTTCACCAGGAATTCACAAGCCAAAGCTTGGTTCGCAAAACTCATATCCATTACCGCGCTGGGGTGTCCTTCAGCCGCAGCTAGGTTAATCAAGCGTCCTTGTCCAAGAACAACAACTGATTTACCATTTTTCAACTTGTACTCTTCAGTGAAAGGACGAACTTCCTTGATTTCCTTAGCTTGTGCAGCCAAGTATTTCAAATCAAGTTCCAAGTCAAAGTGACCGGAGTTACAAACGATCGCACCGTCTTTCATGACATCGAAGTGTTCGCCACGAACGACATGCTTGTTACCAGTCACAGTGACAAAAATATCACCTTGGGGTGCAGCTTCAGCCATTGGCAGGACGCGGAAGCCATCCATTACGGCTTCAATTGCCTTGATGGGGTCGATTTCGGTGACGATGACGTTAGCACCCATCCCACGGGCGCGGAGGGCTGTACCTTTACCACACCAGCCATAACCGACGACGACAATGTTTTTACCAGCCAACAAAATATTTGTGGCGCGGATAATGCCATCTAGGGTTGATTGCCCAGTACCATAGCGATTATCAAAGAAGTGCTTGGTATCAGCGTCGTTAACGTTGACTGCGGGGAAGGTGAGAACGCCTTCTCTAAACATGGCACGTAACCGTACAATACCAGTGGTGGTTTCTTCGGTGCTACCAATCAAATCAGCAATTTGGTGTTGGCGTTGTTGTACCAAAGTTGCAACCACATCGCTACCGTCATCAACAATAATGTTGGGGCGATGATCTAAAGCTATTTGGACGTGGCGGTTATAAGTTTCGTTATCTTCGCCTTTTTGAGCAAAGACGGGAATTTCATGATCCAAGACGAGGCTAGCAGCTACGTCATCTTGAGTTGATAAGGGATTGCTAGCAATTAAAAGCGCATCTGCACCACCGGCTTTCAGAGCGATCGCCAAATGTGCTGTTTCTGTTGTAATGTGGGCGCAAGCTACAAGGCGTAAACCAGCGAAGGGTTTCTCGATAGCAAAGCGATCGCGGATTTGCCGCAAAACTGGCATTTCGCGTCCAGCCCATTCAATGCGCTGTCTACCCAAGGCAGCTAGGCCGAGGTCTTTAACCTCGTGCTTTAATCGGGGAGAAGTTGCGGTCATCAAAAGTTACCTCAAAAAATTAAAAAAGCTACGTAAAATTTACGCACTGTACTAGGTTATTCTACTACTGCTGATTTTTGCTTGTATGAAAGCAAATCAATAGTCAATAGTCCTCAAAACTAGCTTGACGTTTGATCGGCGGAATGTCAACTTTATCCTCAGCTTCTTCCTTTTTGTTTTATCTTTGCTAAGAGTAAGACTCTTCTCAGCCTTACACGCTCATTTTAGGTATATTGTCATCTGTCTAAAGATAGGGACAATCAAATGATATCAAAATTTAATTATATAAAGGGAAAACCTCAACTTTAGATAGGTACATCTAGACAAAGTAATTGCGGAGGATGGCTATAGAAGTAGTAACTAGTAAATTTTACTTAAGGAGGTGTTAGAGTGCGCTTTCAATTTTTGGCGATCGCTAGTTCAATGGTCATAGGCGTTGTATCTGTGCCAAAAGCCACAGCCCAGATTCCTTTTTTACCGCAGCTGCAAGCTCCCAGCAGTGTGAGTAATGATTCAAATAATAGAGTTGTTACAGGCTGGATTTATTTAGATGGTCGGCGGTTATTTCAGATAGCGGCATCAAAAGCCAACTTTCCTGAGCGTTCAGAAGATATTCAAAAGAAGTTGGATAAAATTAGCCAAAGTTACATTAATTCACCAACAAAAACAGAAGTCAACGTAAAAGTTCGCAAAGTAAACGACTTACCAGTAATTTATGTCAACGACCAATATCTGATGACGATCACTTCTGAGGATGCTGGATTGCGAGAGGTAGATATAGGGGCATCAGCAGATCAAATAAAGGAATCGTTAAAGGATGACTTGCAACAAGCAAAGCAAGAAAGACAAACTCAATCTTTAATCAACCAAGGCAAAATTGCTGCGGGCATCGGACTGACAATGATTGTGATGAGTTGGGGGGTATATAGCTGGCAAAGGCGTTCCAAAAACGATGTAGTATACCCCCTTGCCTCCCAACCCCCCAGAGAC
>NZ_CAXTNP010000508.1:0-2796 GCF_964245575.1 uncultured Nostoc sp.
GTTTGCAATTGCTTTTGTAATTCGTGCCGAGGTTTCGTCATTAAAGGGTAAGCTTTTGGTCGGCCTTTACGGACTCGTGGCTCACTTCTGCCAGGGCGATCGCTCACAGCCTTGTGAGCAATGACTTTAAGTAAAGTAAAATAAATTTGAAGAGGTTTTGTTGAAGTTGCAGCTAACAATTGGGGAATAAAGTTATGTAAATGATGGCGCGTACCTTGTAACGACAAGCGCAACGGAGGAGTACCATAAGTAGTGCCTGCCGACCACATCAAACTACGAAGTAGATTGTAAGCTAGTAAATAAACGTAAATTTCTTTGCGTACCATAGAAGGAGTTTTACAGCGCAAAACATCCATCCCCAGAGTGGTTTTAAGATGTCTTAAATCTAGTTCAACGTCCCAACGTTTACCGTAAAGCCCAACAACTTCGAGAGTAGAATAAGTTGTTTTATCTAAGAGAGTAGTGATTAAACTGACTCGTTGAGTACGAAAACCAGGGATAACAATGTAATAGTAAATTTCTCGCACAGTTAGAGTTTGAGGTAGGGCATCAAATTCATCTTTACTCAATCCTTTGGGACATTTTTTAGGTTTGTACCACGTAACTAACTTGTCACAATCACCAACAATTTTCCCTTTTCGCATTGATGTTGTTCGGGCTTGATGTTTACGGAATACTACATCACAATTAAGTTTTGTAATGGCGACTATATCAGCGTAAGCGCAAAAAGCTCTATCTCCTAAAAGGATATCTAAGGGATTAAGAAACTGATAAAGTTGTCGAGCGAGTTTAAGATCATGAGTGTTCAAAACGTCGATAACTAAAGCAACAGCAGCTCCTGTAGCCAAACTGAATATCACACCAATTTTCGCAATCGGGAATCCACACCCAGGTTTTTGACTTTTTGGTTGAGGGTATGCTTTCTGGTTTTCCGCAGTGTCCGGCATAGAGACAGTTGAACCGTCTATCACCTTCACCGAACGACCACACCATAAATGTTCTGTTGTTACTTTCTCTTCTAAACTTTGTGCAGCTTTGCCAAAAAGTTTTTCTAACAGCTTTTCTGGTAATCTTGCCCTAGCTTGGCAATAGCCGCTTGTATCAGTTGATGGAACTTCTACTCCTTCCTCTGGCAGTTGTGCAATTATTTTACTTACGGCATTATGGCAAGTCTTATCAGTATCTAAAACCTGAGATAAAAATGCCCATAATGTTACGAATGGATCAAATAACCTCTGATAGTATTTAATTTTTAGCTCAGAGAGCGCTTGCCCGATTACCGAGGATGGTAACAGTTCTTTAAAAGGTAATCCCAGACTTTTAGCAAATTTATCCTTGAGAATTTGTACTCGCAGTGTCACAGTAGTAGTTATGTTGTTGGCTTATTCGTATGAAAGAAAGTATTTCATGAACGAGTAAGCTTTTCCTATTTCAGAAAATTTTTGGGCAACTCCTGCATCACCCTCCACCCATTTCGCTGTGTTTGATGCGGCAGCGATCGCTTGACCATTCGCTCACTATTCATTGATTAAAAGCTGTAATCTTTATCTGGCAAGCATTTCGGCTTTTCTTAGTGCCATTCCTCCAAGCCAAAAACCTTTTGAGTTCGCGTTCGTACAGTTTGCGGCTGTTGGGTGCGAGATTGTTGCTGCGTAAAAATTCCAGAACTTTTACCCACCGAATATCGGTTGGTGGTCTTGTACTAGCCGTGCGCCCAGAGAGCGATGCCGTTTCAGCGTCAAGAGCAATGAGTTTAATCGGAGGTAAGTTATTTAGTTCAGGGTTATTCACAGTAATAAGCGCGATCGCACTCGATAGTTCTGAAGAAAGTTCAGTATACACGAATTCGGGGTAACACAAAATAAGATACCCTTATCTTTTATCCGATATAAACTACGATTAATACCACTTGCTTTTACACACCCTTTTGTTCTAGCTATTAAAATAAGTTTATTAAGCTAGAACTAATTTGAAATTATGCCACGTAAGATATGTGAACTTGGCTTTGACTGTGCTTCAATGATGCTCCAACCAGGACTACTCGATTGTGGAGAATGCCTGAATTACAAAACCTGTGGTTCAGCAATTAAATTGAGTCCCGACGAGGAGATCGAACTTATCCGCTTCCGGGAATTGGAACAGGAACGCATTCAAGAAACCCTGAGAACTACACGCCGAGAAGCAGCAATCATGATGCTGATGGCAAGGGGATGTCCTCAAACTGCCCAATCTTTGGGTGTTACTACACAAATGCAGGCAATCGCCGCCTGTGTTGAACAATTGCATCACAACTTAAATAATCTAGAAGGATGCTACATTGCTCCTGGTGGCTGTGAAGTACATCATTATAATGTGAAGCGCCCAAGTGGAGTTTATGGATACAACAAACTCACTGCTCCTGAGCCAATATTTGAACCATCTGAAAAACAGAAGAAAGTAAAAGTTGTTCATTTAAGCCATGATGACGATCCGCGAAACACTGAAGCACGGCTGGGGATTGAGCGCCGAAATCAGTTAACTCGTGTCCGAACGCTCTTAGCAACAACTGTGGAACTGTTACTTAAGGCAGCCAATACCCTAAATTAGTCAAAAAAACTAATCAGAGTTTTGTGCATTTAACTTGACCTTGAAATACTGCCGCTTTAGTTTCGAGTCGCCCCGGTTGGCGTACTGTCTGGAGCTTTCAAAAATAGTTATTAGTCCACGTTTCTCCATCTCCTTAAAAAACCATTCCCATCGCTCTAAGGGACTTCCAAGGAATAAAATCACCAAGTACAATAATGATAATCATTGTTA
>NZ_CAXTNP010000509.1:0-2772 GCF_964245575.1 uncultured Nostoc sp.
TTAAATGTAAGCTTATGATTTTTGTTGAGTAATTTATTCCTTGGAAGTCCCTTATATGTACGTGGTTCTTCTTTGAGACATTCCTGCAAAAATACTATATCCTCTTCGTTATACTTGGTTTTGCCTCCTCTACCTGGGTTATCCCAAAGCCCTTCTAAATCAAGTTTTTGCCATTTATGTAAGATTTCTCTTACCGTTTGAGGAGTCCAATTGAAATGAGTCGCTATTTTTTCCACATACCAGCCATGTGCGTTTAATCTGATTACTTTTGCTCGGTCTTTTACCTTCTGGGGTACATCTGCTGTTTTTAGGGTTAACAGAGTTTGGTCTTGCTCACGAGTCAAAAATACCCAAAAACTACGCGCCCATATTTTTGTTACCTCGGTAAATACATTCTCCGTATTTACTTATCTTCACATAGTTTGGTTTTTTCCTGCCTATTTACTTATACTCGTAATCATAACGTTCAGGCTGGTCGGATTCGGGAGGTAAAGGCTGTCTAACTTCTTCTAGAAGTTGGTATGGAGTCTCATCAAAACAAATTACTGGACGCTTGGGATCATAAGGTTCGTTGTATAAATCCAGTACATCTTCCATTCGGAAAACATACTCGGCATCAACTTTAGGTATACACCACTGTTCCTTTAACCACGGTTTGACTTCATTTTTTTTAGAGTTTGGCGTACTGTTTCGTCAGAAATCGAATCAACGATACCAATATTTCCCAACTGATCTGCTAAAAGTTGCATTGTCCAACGAGTTCGTCCTTCGGGTGCATTTGAACAAGCGGTGGCTACCAAAAAAGCTTCTTGCTTGCCATCAAGTTTACAAGGCTTTGGTGGATGGGGACGGTCTTCAAGTGCATACTCCAGTCCTCCAACCACAAATTTCTCTCGGCTGCGCTCGACGGTCGAAACATTAATTCTTAGGCTCAAAGCGATCACACTATCTGAATAACCCTCACTCGCCATTAAAAGAATGTTTGCACGGGTAATCATTCGCGCCTTATTTACCTGTTTTAATTAGCGATCGCACTTGAAATAGCTCTGCTTCGTTTAAATCTACAATGTATTTTTTTGCCATAATGCCACCCTGATTGTTCCCATATTAGATACCTTATCAGCATCTGCTACTACCAGGCAAAGTTAGTTTGGTAGACTACTAGCTCTTACCGCTACTTTTGATCTCGTTGACAAAAGGAAAGTGGTTGATTGACTTTTTTGGTTGATTACTTTGTCCTGGTGTCACAGACTCGATTGCGAGATTGATGGTATTTTATTTTTGCACAAACTCCTTTATCCCAATCGCGATACAAGCTATGACACTCAATTTATATTTACTGCGACATGGAGAAACTATTTTTAGTCAAAGTGGTAATTTCTGCGGTGAAACTGATGCCCAGTTGACAACAGAGGGGATGCAGATGGCAGAGAGTTTTGCCGATGTTTATCAAAGCTTGTTGTGGGAGGCTGTTTATGTTAGCCCGATGAAGCGCACAATTGCAACTGCCAAGCCATTTTGTGATGCTATCGGTATGGATATGCAGTTACGTGACGGACTTAGAGAAGGTAGTTACGGCGAATGGGAAACTAAAAGTAAATCGTTTGCCCAAGAGAATTACGCAGAAAACTATGTAAAATGGTTGACAGAACCCGCTTGGAATGCACCACTAGGTGGAGAAACTGCGGTAGATATTGCTAACCGTTCTATGCCTGTAATTGCTGAAATTCAAGAAAAACATCCCCAAGGTAATGTTTTAGTAGTTTCTCATAAAGCCACGATTCGGATTATGCTTTGCAGTTTACTAGGAATTGATTTAGGACGCTATCGCTATCGGGTGAATATTTTGGTCGCGTCAGTAAGTATAGTTAAATTTGACGTTAATGGCCCTTTGTTAGAAATATTAGGTGATCGCCATCATATACCCGATCATATTCGCTTTCGTCCGGGAACATAATAGTCCCTACTAGTAGTTTGTCAAGAAACTATTGACATGATATCTGCGGAGGCGGCAACAAAATCTAACTTTCTAGCTTCAGTTTTCCCTATCTCAAAAAAACGGGTATTTCACTTTCGTTGCAGAGAATTCTATTTAACTACTCTAGTTCTGCCTCTAATTCCTTAAATTCTTTGTACTGTCTATCTTTGTGCTGCCAGTATTTATTTACTGTTTCTTTAGCTGCAACTGCACTTTCATATTCATCTCCACCCTGGAGAGTCAATCTTTCTCTTACTTTTTTCCGAAGGTCAGAGATGATTTTACCGTTAACTTTGCGGGTTTTAGCCCAATCTAAAATAGTTTCTGGATAAGAACTAGTGCCAATATATTTACCTTGAATAATTTCTGGTAGACTGTAAGCTTTTAGTTCGCTTACCCAATAGTAAATAAATTTGAGGTCTGGGTCTTTTTCCGGAATATTCTTATTTGGGTTATATATGCGAAAAGTATCACTTAAGGGATTAGTAACACCTGATTGCATCTGCCACTGCCAATTATCAATTGCTAAATCTCCATCTACTAAATAGTTCATATAATGTCTAGCCCCGTGATGCCAGGAAATACCACAATTGATAGTTAAAAATGTGGCACACATTGCCCTCATTCTAAAGTTCATCCAACCCATAGTTTTTAGTTGTCGCATACTGGCATCTACCAGGGGAAAGCCTGTTAACCCTTCAAGCCATGCATGAAACAGTTCTTGCTTTTGTGATGGTAGCTCTAGGGGTGTATACCATTCATCAAATTCTGGATAACGGTTTTTGTAAGCTATT
>NZ_CAXTNP010000510.1:0-2736 GCF_964245575.1 uncultured Nostoc sp.
GATACCTTCTGGATTCAGTTCTTGTTTACCAGTATTCCGCAGGTAATCTGCGATCGTGGTAGTAACAGAGTCGTATTGCTCTTTGGCTTTATCGACTACAGCTTGGGGTGTGTGGCGAATGTTATGCCACGACTCCTCAGCAGTATTGATAATTTGATTAACTTGATCTTCACTCAAATCTTCGCGCTGACTCAACAATTGCACCAAGGTATCGCGGTCAAAGCGAGACAACCGCGCCCGAATTGAGCTAATTCCAGCTTGAGGATCTTCCAGTAGCTTTTTGAACTCTGCGCGGATGGTATCAGGATTCAGTTCTGATTTCCCTGTATTACGCAGATATGATTCTACATTCAGCCACAGGGTTTCTGCTTGATATTGTGCTTGTTCTGCTAGCCCTTTGGATTCTACCAAGACGCGATCGCGTTGTTTTTCCAACTCGTCGAGAATGCTATCTACTTCATATAGCTGGACATCATTACGTTGCAGCAATATCGACCGCATTTCCTGACGATCAAGGTGGGCTAGCCGCAATGTCAGATTTTCATAATCTGCATCTGGGTCTTGCACCAGTGGTTTGAAATTCTGCTCAATGCCTTCTGCTGTCAAATCTGCTTTCGGAGTAACCAGCAGATAACTTTCCACTGCCCGTTGCAAGTCTTGGACTATCTCTCTTTCTTCAATACCTGTAACTATCACTAGCATATCTTTGCGGACAGTTTCTAACTGATCTGCAATGCGCCGAATTTGGGCTTGGGTAAGGAGTCCGCGTTGTTGCAAGATATTGGCGAAATCGTTACGGGATAGTCGTTCTAGTTCCCTACGGACTATTCCCGGGTCGGCTGCTGGGTCGTAGAGGACATCACGAAATTCCTGGGCGATTTTTTCCTGGCTTAGTTGCCAAGCATAAGTGTTGTGTAGGTAGTTTTCGACATCAGATCGAATTGGGCTATAGGGTTCTGATGGTGTTGGCAACCCTAGCTTATCTGCTTGTTGGGTGACTTTATCTTTGGCGGTGGTGAGACTACGCAAGATTTTTTCCACATCCAAATCAGGCAAATCTGCCCGTCCTAGCACAGTGGCGGTTAAGGCGGATAGTCCTTGCTGGATTGTACTTTGAATTGGCCCAGATGCTGCCTTTTGGTCAGCTTCTTTAGAGTCACCCTTTTCTGCTAGTAACCGATCTAGCTTGGCGTTGAGTTCATCTGTCTTGTTTTGTCCTGCTGGAAGTGATTTCAGATAATCCATTAACTCACCCAGACGGTCTTGGGTGGGTGATTGCTGGCTCACTACCTGTTGCCAAACTTTATACAACGTATCAGCAATGCGGCTAACGTCTTTTTTGGAAAGGTCGGTGCGACTGCTGACTAACTCGATAAACTTCTGGCGGTCGATGTTGCGAATATCTGGAGTCCCCGCGATCGCTTTTAATTGCGGATCGTTGAGTAAATTTTCAAAGTCGCCCCGAATCTTTGACAAATCTAGCTCTGGAGGACGCAGCTTGTCTAAATAATCTTCTATATTCTCGCGGATACTTCCAGGGTCGATGGCGCTTCCTAGTTCCCGGCGGACGGCGGCGGCGGCGGCTTCAGCTGTTGCTACAACTTGGTTATTGACAGCCTTTGCGCCCAGTGCGGCGGTGGCTGTGCCCATAATCGCCTGAAAACCGGAAGTTGCCGTATTGACGACTGAACCAATTAAGGAACCTACGGTGGTGGAACTTACCCAGACGAGGAGTAAAAAGTAAGCACCCCAAATTACCAAACCGAGAATCGCTCCCAATCCTGGGCTAAAGATTTCCTGGCTCAATTTCACCGCGAGAAAACAAGCGATTAATAAGGCGATCGTCACAGTGACTAATGTCCAAATCCCCACTGCTGTGCCAATTTTGCGAATGTTACCGCCCAAACTTCCGGCTTCCCCACTATCTGAATCCGAGTCAGATGAGTGCCCCAGGTAGGAAATACCGGCTGCAAGGGAGAGATTAGTTAGAACTAATTGGAAAGCAAAGGCTAAGATCACGCCGGAGATTAAAGCTACAAAAAAGTGCGGCCCGGAAATGAGAGCCGATGCCTGTGCTGGCGTGACGTTTGAGGATTCTACTGGAACCTGTGCCAACCACAATAGTGGTTTGTACAGTCCCAGCATGATTTCCGTACTTTGGAACATTGTATTTCCTTCTTCTAGGGTTTAAATTTGGGGAATTAAGATTTTCTTGAGAAGCAACTCTTAGTATTTATGTTTGTACGTATGGCAATACCTAACTCTTTAGCTCAGAATCGTGGAATTTAGCTGCTTAAAGCATCTCTCTAAAGATTGAAAAGTGTATCCAGCGAAAGATATAACTTTTTTTATCCTTCGGTGAGAATCTTAATCAAATTACTACCTAATCTTAATTTTAATTATGTATAACTAATTTTTACTTTTCAATTGCTTATTTGTAGCGATTGATTCTGTTTTAATATAGTTCTTTTGTAAGTTCTTTACATTTATTTACATATTTATTTTTGGTCACCCTCTCAAGGTGGATTTGTCTAAAAAAATACGTTTCTGATAATCGTCCTGAAGAAGTGCCTGTGGTTTGTACCCAGAGACAGAAATAAGTCTAGTTATAAACAGCTATACTAAACTTAACAAATGAATCATTGAGGATAAAAAAATGGCAACTTGTTCTTCCAGAGATTTGCCAGTACTTCCAACAGAATCGAATGGCAAAGATCGCAATTAAATTCTGTTTGG
>NZ_CAXTNP010000511.1:0-2706 GCF_964245575.1 uncultured Nostoc sp.
ACATCAGGCTTTGTCGATAATTATGTAATTCCTGGAGAGCTTCTTTTTCCACATCAGAATTACTAAAAATTTGATTTATATTGTTTTCTAGGTTTCTGTCTAATATAGGATATACTAAAAAGTTTTTAGATAATTGCTGAATTAAAAATGGGACAATAATTAAAGTTATTATAAACCTTATAGAAATTTTTGTCCTATTTTGAGAAAGTCGGTAATTTCTAACAAACTCTTCTTCCGTCTGCGGTGCAAAATTTGTTTTGATTCTATAAAGTCTTTGACCCACAGACCTCGATAATAATCTAGCCTGTTGAGATGGAGGTTGCGGTCGAATATTATTAATATTAGAGGATGGCTGTTTGTTAATTTCGCTCTGGTTAAGTTGTAGTGGTTGAAAAGTTGATATTAACGCATTGTTGCTAATTGTTTCATCTTTTAGAGCGTACCTCTCTACAACTTCATCAATAATTTTCAGTTTTTCTAACAATACAGAATTAGAGAGATTTAAAATTCTGCGACTAAGGCGAAACTCTATAAGTCTTACTTTGATAGTAGTTAAATTCTTATCGAGGTATCCTTGCCAATAAGACATCACATTTTCAGTATAATTTCCTGATTGTGAAGATATTTTATTGCCGTCAAAATGTTCTATCTCAATGTTTTTAATTCTCTGAGCTGCTTGTTGAGCTTCTAAGAGTGACCTTTCTGGTGTATCTAAAAACCAAATGTTAAGCGATCGCAAATAATCTTTGAGATTTTGGCGAAGTAAATTTGCTGTTCTGGCGAAGGAATTTTTCATTATATTATATATGTATGTATGTATGTATGATTCTCTAGATGATGTGTATGATAGTTATATAAGCATTAAAAACGGGTAATATCTAGTTTAAAATCTTATTAATCATTACCCAATATATATTAGATAAATTTATTATTTCGAGTGTACACGTATTAGAGGATTAGCTACAGGCGAGAGGAGATTTTATATGATTTTAAATTGACTGGGATCGCATCGTCGGTAAAGACTAGTACCGCAAGGCGGAAGTAAAAAGTTAACACTGAGCGAAGTCGAAGTGTCAAAAGTCATTTGTCAAAAGTCACGCCTGCTTTAATTTTGGGCTTTCTGGCTGTAATGAAATGGTAGGTTTATTTCCGCCGATTTCTACTAGTGTGACACAAATCAAAATTACACTTTACAGCTTAATATAGCAAGCTTTGTAGAGACTCAGCCTGTTAAGATTTTTTAGCCTTATTTAGAAAAATTGCCAAAAAACTAAAATAGATATATCTTGAGTTAGTTTCAGTCAGCTTGTCTAACAAGTAGAACTTGAGGATTTTTGATGTCGTTTGTTAAAAACTCGCCTTATGATGGTCTGATGCTATATCGGCACAAAATAAAAGTTGGTCACTACAGTAAGCAAAAAATTTGAACCAGAATTTATTGGCAATATGAAACTCAGTCTGTGCATGATTGTGAAAAACGAAGCAGCAACACTGCCTAAATGCCTGAGCAGTGTCCGAAAAGTGGTAGATGAAATGGTAGTCTTGGATACAGGCTCAATCGATCGCACTCCCAATATTGCCCAACAACTCGGTGCAAATGTCTATCATTTTAAATGGTGTAATGACTTCAGTGCTGCCCGTAATGCAGCTCTAAAATATGTCACTGGAGATTGGATTCTGGTATTAGATGCTGATGAGACTCTCACACCAGGAATTGTACCGCAGTTGCGAGAGGCGATCGCAAGAGATGAATACCTGCTCATTAACCTCGTCCGCCACGAAATTGGTGCAGAACAATCTCCCTATTCTCTGGTTTCCAGGCTGTTTCGCAATCATCCAGATATTCGCTTTGACCGTCCTTATCATGCCTTAGTGGATGATAGCGTGTCAGCAATTATAACCAAAGAACCCCATTGGCAAGTAGGTTATTTACCAGGGGTGGCACTTGTACACACAGGATATCAAAAAAATGCGATCGCTCAAAATAACAAATATGCCAAAGCAGCTACAGCAATGGAAGGGTTTCTCGCTACTCATCCTGATGACCCCTATGTTTGCAGTAAATTAGGGGCATTGTATGTGGAAACTGGGAAAATTACCCAAGGTATGGAGTTGCTTAGACGAGGAATCACCACTGCTGAAGAAAACTACGATATTTTATATGAACTCCACTACCATTTAGGCATTGCTTACAGTCGGTTGCAAAAATCCCCACAGGCTATTTCTCATTATCAAGCTGCGATCAAATTGCCAATTTACCCCATGCTCAAACTAGGAGCATACATCAACTTGGGTAACTTACTCAAAGCAGCAGGAGATTTAACTGGTGCGAAAACTGCTTACGCCACAACTTTAAAAATTGACCCTAATTTTGTTTTTGGACATTATAATTTAGCGATGATATTTAAAGCTTTGGGTTTATTTACAGATGCGATCGCATCTTATCAAAATGCAATCAAGTTAAATCCCAACTATGCCGAAGCCTATCAAAATTTAGGGGTAGTGTTGCTCAAAGCTGGCAATCATCAAGATAGTTTAACAGCTTTTAGAAAAGCGATCGCCCTTCATGAAAGGTATAATCCCGAAGAGGCGAAGAGACTACGCCAGGGGTTGCGGGAAATGGAGTTGATGTAGATGTGGAGAGTGGAAAGTGGGGACTGGGGAACTCGGGGCCCCCACGGAGTGGGGATTAGGGGCATGGGGACT
>NZ_CAXTNP010000512.1:0-2655 GCF_964245575.1 uncultured Nostoc sp.
TTAAATTAGCGATCGCATCAGGTATTTCAGTTAGCTCTACTCGAATTAAGATAAGTTCCTCTAAATGTAGTATTTGCGTTACCACATCGGGAATGTTCTCTAAAGGATTGCCACTAATATCCAACTTACGCAAATTAGGCAAACCCAATAGTTCGAGTGGAAGCGTTTTTAAATTGTTGCCTGAAACCTTCTGGAGATAGCGGTTTCCTACTTCTTCATAACCTTCAACCTTCTTTCCCAAAATCAAAGACTCAAGCTGCTTCAACTTACCAATTTCCCCAGGTAACTCAGTCAACTCTTGCCCGGACAAGTCTAACTCTCGCCAACCCTCAGCTACGGCGCGATCTATCAGTACCAATAACTCATCCTGCGTCATAATTCCAAGGATAAAGGTAAAAGGAAAGAAGATTGATGAAGATTATCTTAACTGATTAGGGAAAAATGCTAGACCATCATTTTTTAGCGATCGCGCATTCAGATTTTGTGATTAGCGATCGCGCCAATTAACTCTACCTGTATTGATGCTAACGGCTAAAGACCGAATGGAAGAAAAGATTATTGGTCTAGATAGCGGTGCGGACGATTATTTTGATCGCTTCTACCGAGTCGATAGCGATGCCTACGGTGGTCACTGAGCGCAGCCGAAGTGCGGGCTGCGCCTACGCGATCGCACCTCTGGCGGTTCGGGATTGGGATTAGCCATTGCCCAAGCGATCGCGTAGGCGCATAAAGGCAATATTCACGTTCAAAGTCATCCTTTGACAGCACCAGCAGTAAGACCTTGGACAATCCGGCGCTGGAAAAACAAAACTAGTAAAATCAGGGGTAACGTCCCCACAACAGTTGCAGCAGCGATCGGGCCGTAGGGAATTTCATATATTGTCGCACCACCCAACTGAGCAGCAGCAACGGGAATTGTCTTCAACTCTTCACGAGTCATAAACGTTAGAGCGAAGATAAACTCGTTCCAAGCAAAAATAAAGGTGAGGATTCCAGTAGTCACCAAGGCGGGAAGGGTCATGGGCAGCACGATTTGCCACAATAGTTGAAAGGTGTTGTAGCCATCGACCCTAGCAGAATCTTCCAAATCTTTTGGCAATTGTTCAAAAAAGCTTTTAAGTACTAAAATTGTTAGCGGCAAATTGATGGCAGTATAGGGTATAATCAGCGCCAGATAATTGTTGCCGAGTTTAAGCGCCTGGATAATTTCTAACAGTCCTAAGAACAACAGAATTCCAGGAAATAAGGTAACAATTAGAACGCTGGCGAGGATAACTCGTTCACCCCAAGGGCGTAACCGTGCGAGGGCATAAGCCGCAGGTGCGCCGATCGCTAAAGATACAGCTGTGGAAGTAATCGATACAAAGGCACTGTTGAAGATGTAGCGCCAAAATGGACGACGGGTGAATAACTCAATGTAGTGATTGAAAGTGAATCGTGTGGGGAAATAGACAGTAGGAACGGCGGCAATATCCTCATTCACTTTAAAGGAGGTCAGCAATTGCCATAAGGCTGGCGCTAGGCTGAATATCACCACTAATGCAACTATTATGGGCAGCAAGATTTTTTTAAGAGAAAACTTGGTTCCCCCTGTTGGTCTTGTAGTCGTTGGATCTGCTTGGGGAGTTACACTCATGAGTTAAATGGCTCCTGATGTTTTGGCACGGTATTTGTTAAGCAAGAAACTAGCGATCGCCACCGCCGCAATCAATATTAAAAATGTCACTACTACAAGGGCTGCTCCATAACCAAAATCTAAGTAGCGCATCACCGTAGAGTAAATGTACAATGACACCACTTCCGTAGCGCCACCAGGGCCACCTCCAGTCATCACAGCAATCAAGTCGAAAATCCCAAAAGCTTGAGCAAACCGAAATAGCACTGCAATTAAGATTTGCGGCAGCAGTAATGGCAGGGTAATATTGCGGAAACTTTGCCAAGCAGTTGCCCCATCGACTGAGTAAGCTTCATAGAGGTCTTTTGATATCGACTGCAACCCAGCTAGCAACAGGATACTGATAAACGGCGTAGTTTTCCAAACATCAGCAAAAACCACTGCGATCATCGCCAGTGTTGGATCTCCTAACCAATTAATCCCAGTCTTAATCAGCCCCAACCGCAGCAGAATATCGTTCACAACCCCAAACTGGTCGTTAAAAATCCAAGACCACGCCAGACCAATCAAAGCAGTAGGCAAAGCCCAAGGGATAATTGCAGTTGTACGCACTATGCCCCGCCCAAAAAACGCCTGGTTGAGAACTAGAGCAATCCCCAGTCCTAGCAGTAGTTCTGAGATTACGGATGCTGTTGTGAACACGGTTGTCGCCCACAAACTCTGCCAAAAACGACCATCCCCCGCCATCCGCACATAATTCTCCAAACCAGAGAATATAGGTTGTAGCTCTGTTGCCAAATTTTTAGTAAATACGCTTAACCAAAATGCTCGTAAAATCGGGTAGGCAAATACAAACAATAGCAGCAGTAATGCAGGTGTTAGTAAGATCCAGGCTGTTTGTTGTTCCCGACTTCTGAGTGTATGTAAATTTGTCATTTGTTATAAGGGATTGGGGACTTGTACTGAGCGAAGCCGAAGTATTGGGGTTTTTGAACTCCATTAATGAGTCTTTGAACTCCATTAATGAGTCTTTGAACTCC
>NZ_CAXTNP010000513.1:0-2607 GCF_964245575.1 uncultured Nostoc sp.
GTTGAGCTTCTGAGGGTGAATGTTGAGCTTCTGAGGGAGAACATTGAGCCTTTGAGCCTGAAACTTGCGGTTTAAAAGCTCAAGTTTGGGGTTTGGTACTGAAAACGTCTATGCGATGTCTACGACGGGCTACACCTACGCACCATGTTTCATTTTATTTTAGGTATAAGTGAGCGCTCATACTGCGCTAAATGAGTCTGAGAATCGAACCGCAGAGGCGCAGAGGACACTGAGGAAGAGAGAAGAAGGAGTGTTAGCGCGGCTTATCGTACTCCTACTCTTAAGCAAGCTACGCGTAACGTTCCATTGGCGCAGCCTCTCGTAGAGAAGGAAAGGTATCGCTATTATATAACTGTGTATTTGCTTAATTTTGGCATCTGTCGTTAGGATAAGTTACAGGTGTAAAAATTATCTCTATCTATAGCGAAGATGAAAATTGATCTTGTAGTTAATGCACTTAAAAGTATTGCTAAACCTGCGGCTTCTCTAGTTATTAATCAAGCTCAACGCAATGAAACTGTAGTCAGAACCTTAAAACAATACGATTTTGACCCAGTACAACCACCCAAAGATGTTGATGGGGTTTATGTTTACTCTTTAATTGAGTATGGCGTGGGTAAGCGGGAAGCAATTCTGAATCTTTTTCGAGAAAGAGAGATTAAAAAGGCTTTTTGGAGTGCTTATACTTCTAATAATCCCTTGGGTTTCTACAAGCAAGTAGAAAAGTTTTTGCAGGGGAATGATTTAGCTTATGATATCCGATTATTTAAGATTGAGTTGCACTCTGAGTTAGAAGAATTTGGCGAAATATTTATTAAGGTTGCCAAAAAAAGCAAATCCAAAGAGTTTGAACCTTTCCCTGATTGGAATTTAGACGAGTATCCAGCAGAATTTAAGTCATTAATTAGAGAAAAAATCCGCTCTTTTTGCGGTCGTAAGTTTGTTTTCGACAAATTTAAACAATTTTACGACAAAAATCGCAGTGGTTACTTCACAGTGGTGGGTGATGCAGGGATGGGGAAGAGTACCATTGCTGCTAAATATGTCTGGGACAAGAAATCACCATGCTATTTTAATATTCGCTCTGATGGTCGCAATCGAGCGGAGCTATTTCTTGAAAGTATTCGCAAACAATTAATTAAGCGTTACCAGTTGCAGAATGCCGAGAAGGCTAATTTAGCTGATTTACTAGAACAGGTTAGCAAACAACTGACTGCTGGCGATCGTCTTGTAATTGTAGTTGATGCTTTGGATGAAGTAGAACAAGAAGCAGGGGGAAATCTTTTAGATTTACCGCCGTCACTTCCTGAATATGTCTATTTTCTGCTGACTAGACGACCCTATACTATAGATAAAAAACGCTTGTCTGCACCAGATGTTCCGGTAGAGGAGCTAGATTTAAGGGAAAGTCAGTATGTTAATTTGAGTCGTGAAGATATCAAAGAGTATATTCGCTTCTTTTTAAATGATGATAAAGACTATAAAAATGCACTTAGACAATGGATTCAAGACCGCAATATTTCTGATAAGGATTTTGTTGAGCAGGTAGCAACTAAAAGTGAAAATAATTTCATGTACCTGCGTTATATTTTGCCAGGAATTGCTAAAGGTGACTATAAAGACCTGAATTTAAAGCAATTACCCGATGGTTTACAAGATTATTATCAAGTTCATTGGCAGCGCATGGGGATGGAAGAAAAATCCCAAGAATTAAAAGTATTTATCCTGTTTATTTTAGTGGAGATTGGTACACCAATTCCCTGTGAGATGATAGCGGATATTACCGAACAGGATGAATTGGATGTGCAATCAGTTTTAGATGAGTGGGTTGAGTATTTGAAGCCGCAGAATCTAGACGGAGATAATTGTTATAGTATTTATCATGCGAGTTTCTTAGATTTTCTACAGACAAAAAAAGAACTGAAAGCAACTCGAAAGCTATTTACAAAAGTAAATCAACGCATTGTAGATTATTGGGACAGTAAGTAAGATATCGGGTGTGTTATGCCGTAGGCTAATGCACCGTGAATTGTTAATTGTGCGTTTGTCTTTGAGACAAGGTTATTGGTTATTAGATTGAAGAATGAAACCTAAGCTACAGAGTTCAAAATATAGAATTAAATGGTAGAAACACCTCATAAATTACAACTTCAAAAGTCTTACTCACGCAAAGCTTATCTGGGCAGGTATCCTTATAATCTGATCAATTCAGAAAATTTGGAGAAGTATTACACAACTCTCACCGATTTTAATTTCATCACTGCCAAGATTAATCATCCTGAGTTTGGCGTACAGCCACTAATTGAAGATTATGATTTGATTGATGATACAGATACATTAAATTACCCAGAATATAACTCTGAGAAAGTCAAAAGTCTGAAATTGATTCAAGGTGCATTAAAACTATCAGCGCATATATTAGCAGTGGATAAGGGGCAATTAGCGAGTCAATTGCACGGACGGTTACTAAATCAGAAAATGGCTAAGGAGATTCAGGCATTATTGGCAAAAATAAAGCAAAGCACAACTATCCCTTGGCTGTGTCCCTTAACCCCAAGCTTAACGCCACCAGGGGGACACTTGCTCCTCACCCTCAATGGTCATAGT
>NZ_CAXTNP010000514.1:0-2602 GCF_964245575.1 uncultured Nostoc sp.
AGCCTTTTTACTCGGCAGTTGAACCTTTTTACTCGGCAGTTGAACCTTTTTACTCCCCTTTCTGTTCCATCCCCCTGCTCCCTTGCCTTTTTTTAACTAAACCGTATTGATTTAAAACTAACTTTAAGGGGAACCACCAGCAGAACCACCGCCTGAACGACCTCCGCCGCCACCGCCTGAACGACCTCCGCCGCCACCTGTTCCACCACCACCACCTAGACCAGGAAAAACTCCTCCTCTTGGTGTTGATTGCGGACGTGATCCTGGTGGGAAACTCAGCAATACCCTTTCGTTTCCTGTTAATCCAGACTTAACTTCAGTAAAGTTATTCGCGCTGACACCAGCCTCAATAGGAGTAAACACAGGTCTGTTATTCTTTCCTGCCACAAACACACCTGTGGCATTTTCTTGCCGCACCACCGAGGCGGTTGGCACTACTAGAACATTTTCAACTTGACCAATTTGAAAATCTACTTCCGCATTCATCCCAGACCGCAGTAGTCTTTGAGGGTCTGAAAGTGATACTCTCACTTCAAAACTGGTGACGTTTTGCTCTACTATTGCTTGGGCAGCAATTTGGCTGACTTTACCTTCAAAGGTTTTTCCTGGGTAGGCATCTGCTTTAATCGAGACTTTTTGTCCAAGGCTGATTTTGGAAATATTTGTTTCCGCTAAATTTGCGACAACTTCATTTGTTGAAGCTAGAGACAAGATTGAAGAAGAAGAAGAAGAAGCGACTTCACTGCTGGCAGTTGTAGGTGTTACGAAAGCGCCGGGATCAGCATACTTCTTTGTCACCACACCATCAAAGGGGGCGCGAATTACCGTGTCATTGATTTCGGCTTGGATATTTTGCAGCGAACCGCGAGCAGATGTTACCTGGGCGCGGGCTGCGTCAATATCTTCTTGGCGCGTTCCGGCTTTTAGAAGTGCCAAAGCTTGCTGTCTTTGCTTCACCACAGCTTGGGCTTGCTCAATGTCTTCTGGACGTGACCCAGCTTTTTGCAACCCCAGTGCTTGCTGTGCTTCATTTACACTAGCTTGAGCGCTGTCGCGAGTGGCACGGTTTTGGTTAAGAGTCTGAAGGGAAATACCGCCTGCATTGTAAAGTTGCTGATTACGAACAAAATCATCTTCTGCTTGGCGAAGGGTGGCTTGAGCGCTTTGCAAGCGTGCCTGGGCTTGGGCAATATCTTGAGAGCGATTGCCTGCTTGTACCTTTTGTAGATTCGCCTCGGCTTCGTCTAATACTCCTTGTGCTTGAGCAATATCTTGAGGGCGATTGCCTGCTTGTGCCTTTTGCTGATTCGCCTCGGCTTGTGCCAATTGTCCTTGAGCAGAGGTGAGTTGCCCCCGCAGGTTGGAATCATCCATGTAAGCGACAATCTGTCCTTGTTTGACGATATCTCCTTCTTTTGCCAGCAGGCTTTTCAGGATGCCGGAATTTTTCGGGCTGAGGTTGATTGACCGCTCAGGTTTCACCGTTCCATTCGCTGAAACTGTGATTGTTAAACTCTGCCTTTCTACAGGCTTTGTCAGCACCCGCCGTCTGGCTTCTTGACGGGGAGCAATCGTTACTTGGTAATAAACGGCATAGCCAATTCCACCCAAAAGGCAAAGAGCTATTAGCCAAGAGAGCCAATTACGTCTCCCCTTTCTTTTCTTTACCTCTGGAACCAAAACTGATGAATCTACGGTATTTGGTGTATCAATTTTCATATAACTTATTTTAAAAAGAACGGCTACCGAGCTAGTTATTCACGGCTAATATAGCCTGGTAGCCCTATACCGACAATGATTTTGAGTTTTTAGTGTTTTAAAGGTTTATTTGCAGTACTAATCCACTAGGAAGTCTGAAGTAATCATCATGCACTCTAACTAATCTCCCAGCAGGGACAATTTCCTGATTAGGAAGAAGAATATCCCCGTTGGGAAGTCTGAAGTAACCTTGATTACGCAGTCTAGCTATGGATCTAGCAGGAATAATTTCCCCATTGGGATATCTGATGTCACCATTACCAAGTCTGACTACTCTGTTATTGAATTGGTTGTCACGATTCCAATTATCCCGATCTCTAGAGTTTCTGACTTCTCCAGAATAGGGTCTACCGTCGCGGTTCCAATTATCCCGATCTCTAGAGTTTCTGACTTCTCCAGAATAGGGTCTGCCGTCGCGGTTCCAATTACTTCTGTCTCCATTTCTGTCTTGTCTATAGTTACCTCTGCCGTCGCGATCCCAATTTTGATTGCGATCGCCAACAACGTAGACTTTCGTCTGGGCACTTGCAGGCGCAGTCAGAAGAGTAGGAACAATGATCAGGGCAGCAGCAGCTAAGACTATCGATACCCGGTTTGCTTTCAACATGGAATTGACTCCTTATTTGTATTAAAGTTATATGTTGCTGAGGTTTTAATTCAGCAATCTCTAGACAGTTGTTTTTGTTTTGGCATGAAGGTGTTTAATATTTACCTGTTCGTATAAATTCATACATATTAATTATTGCTTAAAACGTCCAAACCGATGTATGACCAAAGTCATTAGTAATTCCAGACTGATGTATGACCAAAGTCATCAGTTTTTTTAATGGGGAGTGGGCCTGGG
>NZ_CAXTNP010000515.1:0-2597 GCF_964245575.1 uncultured Nostoc sp.
AAAAACTCATTCCCCATTCCCCATTACCCCTTATCCCCAGAGGGGGCCCCACCTTCCCCATTCCCAATTTAGAAAAAACTACCCTGCATAAGGGTTACCGATTTTGTCTACAGAGACATTGGAGGAGAATGGCAAACGACCTGGATTTAAGCGTGGTTCTGCTGCATAGCCAACAGGAACTAAAACAGCGATCGCTAAATCTGGATTATCCCCAGCACCAATCACTTGTTTTACCTGATCCTCAATCCAACCGTTCATAAAACAAGTGGATAATCCCAAACTTTCTGCTGCTAACACCAAATGGGTAGCGGCAATAATGGCATCTTTGATCGCATATTCGCGTCGCTTGTCGCCTAGCCCAGCTTGAAATTGTGGAATGGCGCTTTTAAAGTACTTTATCGTGCCTTCATTCCATGCCCCAGTTTCAGTTGCCTGCTCAAAAATTGGGGTTAAGTCTCGTTCGCCGACGTTAGGATCGGCGGCAAAGACAAAGGTTACAGGTGCTTGGACAATTTGCTGTTGATTCCACGATGCTGCTGCTAGTGCTGCCTTTTGCGCCTCATCTTGCACAAGAATAATTTGCCAGTCTTGGATATTAAAGCTGCTAGGTGCTGCCACGGTTAACTCTACTAGTTGCTTAAGCAGTTCTGGGGCGATAGGGTCTGTTTTAAAAGTTTTGATGGAACGACGTTGAGCGATCGCACTGGGTACATCTAAAGCTTGGGTTTGGGTGATGGAACTCATAAGATTCTCCTGATAGTTGAGTTATGAAAGGGTTTCGGATTTTACTCTGCTTAGAGTGATTCAAAAGCGTTAAAGAGCAGGGCAATGTAATATGTTCCTCTCTAATTGGGAATGTTAACCGGGTTAGAGATATGCTCGTGGATAATGCGCCATTGTCCCTCTCGCTTCTCCCATACAAGCGTCGCATGAGCCGTAATTCCAACCGCCTCATTCCCTATGGTGGTTGCTGTACTATGAAAAATTAAAGCAGAGACGGTAATGTTATCACTTGTGAAAATCTGAATATCCCCAACTAATTTTACTTGCCACTGTGTTATTGCTGTCATGAAGGGCTTCCATATTTCCTCATACGATTGCCATCCTTGAATTCGAGTGGTCTGCGGTGAGAGGGTATCGAAGGCGAGGAATTGTTCATCTTGCCAGTAAAGATTGTCTAGGACAGAAAAATCAAAGGGTTTGTCGCCTGAACTAAACGCAGCTAGCCAATCGTTAACGCGTTCTTTGATTTCCGCTTCTTCTAAAGTATCTTTCATAGTTCACAACCAATTTTTACAACCATTTTACTGATGTTGTATCTGGGAAAAATCTAAAAGCCCAAAGTTTGATTTGATACTTTCGAGTGCGGAAAGTGGGTTTTAATTATTCAGAGGAGAAGAATTACGCCTTAGCTACCGGCTCATTAGCAGCTGACCAAAATGGATAGTCTGTATATCCTTTTTCATCGCCACCATAAAAGCTTGCTTGATCTGCTTCATTTAGTGGTGCATTCAAAGCGAAGCGTCGGGGTAAATCGGGGTTTGATATAAATAATGTGCCAAAGGCAACTAAATCTGCTGCTTTGTTTGCCAGTACAGCATCGCCTTTTTCACGAGTATAACCACCATTGACGATGAGTGTACCTGTAAAGCGATCGCGTATATGACTAGTGGGTACAATTATCGCGCCATGTCTAATGTCTGCCTCTATTGCCTCAAAAATATGCAGATATGCCAAATTAAACTGGTTCAACGCTTGAGCCGCATAACCGAATGTCTCCAGGGGATTGGAGTCATGCATATCGTTATAAGTCCCACTAGGAGATAAACGTACTCCTACTCGGTTAGAATCCCACACACTAGTTACCGCCTCTGTCACCTCCAACAAGAATCGAGTTCGATTTTCAATGTCACCCCCATATTTATCTGTACGTTGATTGGTGCGATCGCGGAGAAACTGATCTATTAAATAACCATTAGCTGCGTGAATTTCCACCCCATCAAACCCAGCCGCTAGTGCATTTGCCGCTCCCTGACGGTACTGTTCTACTATCTGCGGTATTTCAGACGTTTCTAAAGCACGGGGAGTTAGAAAAGGTTTTAGCCCCTCATAAGTTGCAGCTTCACCTTTAGGAGTAATGGCAGAAGGTGCCACAGGTAAAACTCCATTCGGTTGTAAGTCAGGGTGAGAAATCCTGCCTACGTGCCATAGTTGCAGAAAAATTCTTCCTCCCTGCTTATGTACGGCATTGGTTACTAACTTCCAGCCCTCCACCTGTTCTGGTGAATGAATTCCTGGTGTCGCAGGATAACCCTGTCCTTCAGGAGTTACCTGTGTTGCTTCAGAAATAATCAGTCCGGCGGAAGCACGTTGGACGTAGTAGGTAGCATTTAGTTGGTGTGGTACGTTTCCCTTACCTGCCCTGTTTCGAGTTAAGGGTGCCATTACTATGCGGTTAGGTAGTTCCAGATTCCCTAATTGGTAAGGAGAGAATAAGTTGATATTAGTACTCATTGGTTATATCTCCAAATTATTTTAGTCATTGGTCATTGGTTATTTCTGCCCAGTCCCCAGTCCCCAGTCCCCAGTCCCTAGTC
>NZ_CAXTNP010000516.1:0-2593 GCF_964245575.1 uncultured Nostoc sp.
GGGGATTGGGGATTGGGGACTTGTACTGAGCAAAGCCGAAGTATTGGGGATTGAGTTAAGAAAAATCTTCCCTAGTCCCCAGTCCCTAGTCCCCAGTCCCTCATCTAAGTAGCCAATCTCAACCCATTGCTCTGCCTTATCGTTGTATTTGAACGCATTGCCCAGTAGATTACTGAAGACTTCATTAACGAGAACTCGGTCACACTGAACTGTTGGTAAAGGCCGAGGAATGCGAATATCTACAAGCCCAGAGTCTTGGCGACTAGCACGAAAGACTTCAATCACTTGGGTAACCAATTCGTTGAGGTCAGTTGCTTGCTCTCGCAGTTGTGCTTGTCCTAACTGCGAAAGTCGCAGCAGAGCATTAATGAGAGTTTCCATGCGTACAGACAAGGAAACTACTGTTTGTAAGCACTCAATTCCGTCATCATCTAATACTTGGGCATAGTCTTCTAGCAGCACCGTCGAGAAGTTATAAATTCCCCGCAAAGGCTCTTTGAGGTCATGGGAAGCAGCGTAAGCAAAGGAGGCTAATTCCCGGTTGCTGCGCTCTAACTCCAGGTTGATTTTAGCTAACTCATCCGCCTTAGATAGTACAATACCAACGATCGCATTACTCAGAGCGATCGCACTCTCAAGTTCACAAGTTTCCCAAGGTAGAGAAGTTAATCTAACCGTTTCTTGCCATTGTTCAAAGGATTTTCGTGGAGATAGGGTAAGGCTACCATCTGTCTCGGCTTGAATGGTTTCGTTGGGATTACCTGCCCAGTTTACCGTTTGGATAACTTCGGGGCGAAACCAAAGAATATAATAACGCCGCACTTTAGAAATCCGCAGTAGCAACAAGCCACTGGCAGTATCTTTAAATATGAGCGCCTCTGGGTAAAGCTTGGGCAGAGAATCGGTGGAAAACAGGTTGTCACTAACTTGAACATCCGCCCATTCAATCAGCGCCTGAACTTCATGAATATTCGGTGTTGCTCCCACAAGGGTAATTTCATTACCTAGACAAACCGCCGCTCCAGTGGCACTAACAAGATCTAACAAGCGGATTTCAGGTTTAATTAGAGCATCAATAAAATTATCTGCCTGGGAAATAGACTCTAAGAAATCAGACTGTAGTGATTTGAGTTTTACCTTATAGTTCCATTCCGAATAACTAATTTTGTGCGTTAATTCTGAAGACACAATCTGTCCCAAAAATTCGCACATTTTCTGCACTTCGTAAGAAATATACTTTGGTGTTAAATGATGGCAAGATATTAATCCCCAAAGTTTCTGCTCTTGAATCAGCGAAATCACTAAAAGCGCCTTTACCCCCATATTTTGATGATATTCAGCACAACACCAATCAAAACTTCGTAGCAGAGAGTAACTTAAATCAAGAGGCTGATGTGTTGTCGGATTTTCCGTTGGAACCAGCTTAACAGGTTCGGCTGTTAAATCTGGGAGAAATCGGAGAAAGCAGCGCTTATATAACTCCCTAGCCTGCGCTGGAATATCTGTAGCAGGGTAGTGGAGTCCTAAATAAGGTGATAAATCTTCCCGTTTAACTTCTGAAACAACACAACCCGCTTCTGACTGGTCAAATTGATAGACCATCACCCGGTCGAAACCGATAATTTTTTGGATTTCTTCAGCGACCAGATGCAAAAATTCTATCAGGTTTGATGTTCTTTGCATTTTTGCGATCGCTTCACCCGCCAAAGCATGAAAATCTAAAAAACTTACCTCAGATTTTGAGTCACTCGGTTCTAACTCCAGAATCACAGCCTCTTCTGTACGATGAGCAATAGCGTCAAAATCTCGTTGCTGATGCAAAGTACTTATTGATACTTTAAAAGCATGAAGACTGCCAATTTTTTTTACTAAGCACTGCTTTACAGTTTCTATTTGTTGAGCTTCTAGCAAATAGCTCAACGGTTTGCCAAACAAGTCTTCTGGCGCTTTGCCCAAGTGTTCTTGGGTATTGTTGCTAACTTGCAATATCTCTAGCTGAGTACTGAGTGCCAGTAGAACGCCATGAGGTTGAATAGAGCCAGGTATGTGGATAGGTTTGCGATCGTGGTTAGTCAGAGCAGTAGCTTCGGTAGTAGTATTTTCAGGCTGGCTCATAAATCAACTTATGTAAAGCTGATTTTTACAATAGCGCAATTAAATGTGACATTTCTTTAAAGTATATGCCGATAAGGATGAATGCGAGGAAATTTTTTTAAGTGCTATTTACAGAATAAGGATATTTACTGCGACTTAGTAATTACTGTATTCAGAATTGATTGCAAAGCATTTATGATGGTGCTAAAATTCGTATTCAGTATTTTCGCTACTGCTCTTAAAATAAATGTCATTAAAACACATAGCAGTACTCAACTAAAGCTATACAAATATTTATTTGGGAATATAAGTTTATGACCTCAACCACAACTTATACTTACGATGCCGATGGCAAACTGATATCCCAGAGCATAGACAACAACAGTGATGGGACAATAAACTCAGTTATTACCTACGGCTATAACCTGACATTCGTAAGCAATGACAACATCGGCGACGACATCTTTGATTATGTCGAAACTTATACTTATGATGCCAA
>NZ_CAXTNP010000517.1:0-2593 GCF_964245575.1 uncultured Nostoc sp.
TTACGTGCGGGGATACCATCAGTTACTGTACCCTTTTTTGCAGATCAGCCAGTTTAGGGTGAAAAGCTAACTCGGTTGGGAGTCAGCCCACAACCGATACCGTACCAGAAGGTATCAGAAAAAACTTTAGCAGCAGCAATTGAAGTAGTACTGGGTGATGAGGTCATGCGGTGTAAAGCCCAAGAGTTAGGTGAGAAAATCAGGGCTGAAGATGGTGTGGCGAATGCTGTTGAAGCATTTCATCGGCATTTGGGTTTGATTAGGTGAGAAGTCCCAATGCCGACCAACGAACGATAATTGCGGTTTTTGGCGAAAGCCGAGTTGGAATCGGCTGTATAAGCGGATGTATGGCATCAGGCAGTAGAGCAAGCTGGCAATAAGATTCCCTAGCGATCGCCTGGAAGCACAGTGGAAGTAACACCCAAAATTGTATGTGACTTCAGGTAGAATTTGCCCAAGACAGAAGGTAAAAGTTGTCTGCGTTGTCACTTGACACGATTTGTACTTTTAGCTATCATTCAACTATATGGTTGAATCAAATGTAGCCCTTGATAAAATTTTTGCTGCTCTGGCTGATGTGACGCGGCGAGACATTCTTAAGCGGGTATCAACAGCAGAACATACTATCGGCGAATTAGCACAACCCTATGCGATGTCTTTTGCAGCGATCGCAAAGCACATCAGTGTGTTGGAGAAAGCCGGACTGATTACCAAGCGTCGAAGTGGTAAGGAGAAAGTTATTCAGATTCAGCCGAAAACTCTCAAAGTAGCCGTAGCGTATCTGGGCGAGTATGAAAAAATCTGGAGTGCCCGCTTTGATGCTCTGGAAAAACTACTAGAAGATCGATAACAAAGTAGCAGGAGGGTAGTATGGCACATCTTACAGTAACAGTTCCAGAAAATTCACAAAATATCTTCGGTACTGTCACAATTAAGGCTCCGTTAGAAAAGGTATTTGAAGCATATACCAAAGAGGAACTGTTTGCTAGTTGGTGGTGTCGCGGTAATCCAATGAAAGTGTATCACTTCGATTGTCAAGACGGGGGCAGTTGGCACATTGCTGAACAATCACAAGACGGTCACGAGTATGAGTTTACTGGCTGTTTTCATGAAGTCGCTCTAGATAAACGAATCGTGCAGACATTTGAATTCTTGGGGATGCCGGAACGTGGGCATGTCATGCTGGAAAAAGCTGAGTTTGTCGCAATTGACGAACATACAACTGAGATTCGTACCCATAGCACAGCAATGAACCAGTCAGACCGTGACGGCATGGTTGCCAGCGGCATGGAAAGCGGCTGGCGGCAGTCCGTTGAAGCTTTGGGCAAGCTTTTAGAACCAAACGATTAATTACAACTTGCTCGCAGGCTTGACATTTACCGAAGCGATCGCTTCGGTAAATGTCAAACCGATATTTTTATGCTACATTTATAATACAAAATATTAATACAAAATAAGAATCTTCTTCTAGCGACTGACACCAATATTGCTGTTTGTTAAAGTAACTTCAATCTGCTCCTGGTGGCTCCGAGATGAGTTGTGATGACGAATGGCATAGCTCATTACTGTAGCGACTGGTCACATAGCAAGTGCTAAGTAATGCAAATATGGTATTGGGAATAAGTAGTGCTAATGTACTATAGGACTGGTAATATAGTATTTTACTAAGCACCAGTTAGCCTAACTTTCTAATGCTTGACTCTGCTTCCAAGTGAGAAAGATAGTTCACGTAGATATGGATGCTTTTTACGCATCGGTAGAGCAAAGGGATAACCCTAGCTACCGAGGAAAACCGTTAGTCGTCGGTGGCAGTCCTAGCCAGCGAGGCGTAGTTGCAGCAGCCAGTTATGAAGCCAGAAAATTTGGTATTCATTCCGCGATGCCGTCAGTAACAGCAATTGCCAAATGTCCCGCACTTATCTTTGTCAGACCGAGATTTGATGTTTACCGAGATATTTCCACTTCAATCCACGCCATATTCAAACGCTATACTCACTTGGTGGAAGGAGTTGCACTAGATGAAGCATACCTTGACGTTACTGAGAATAGGCAAAACATCACCTACGCTTCTACGATTGCAAGATATATTAAAACTGCAATTTTTCAGTCAACTCAGCTGACGGCGACCGCAGGCGTGTCAATTAACAAGTTTCTTGCAAAAATGGCATCAGGACAGAACAAGCCCAACGGGTTGACAGTGATTTTACCAGAGCAAGCGATGTCTAAGACAAGCCGCAAGCGTCTACGCATTTGTAGAACAGCTAGCGATTGAGAAGTTCCACGGTATAGGAGAGGTGACCAAACAATTCGCAATTCGCAATTCGCAATTCACAATTGTGAACATAATAGAATAATTGATTAATTTCAGATACAAGTCTACGCTATTGAAAGCTCAATCTGAGAAACTATGAATAGTGGTCGCTCATGGGTAAACCCATCAACATCGCGCCACTTTACTAAACAAATTGGTCCTAAATTTATTTATGGAATAAATACGTAATACTTATCAATATTCAAGCCCTCACCTTTAGGTGTGGTGGTGCGATTCGTTCACTCGAAATGAATAGAAATATTCAGGGATGAGTGACATTTG
>NZ_CAXTNP010000518.1:0-2582 GCF_964245575.1 uncultured Nostoc sp.
ATTTTTATTTTTATAATTAAGTATAATAAAAAATATTTTGTATGAAGTTCCAGTATTATTACTGAATTTATAGTAAGGGCAAAGGCATCTAAACGAGGAATCATCGACTGATAAGGTGTGATTGCGATCGCCACCGGAAAGGGCGGGTACGCCATCGCAGAGCGTCTTGTACAGTTGCAAAGCAATCTCATAACCCTGCAACTGCTTTGTTTCACTACCCGTGATTTAATTGTGCGCCGGGCGATCGCACAACGCGACCCAGACAACCAAATCGCCTGGCGCCTATTTGGAGCAGAAATGACATTCTTCCCCTGCTTCCCCTGCTCCCCCTGCCTCCTCTGCTTCCCCTGCTTGCCTCAATTCATCCCACTGTTCTGCAACGCCGTTAAAGGTAGGCTAACTTTTGCCACAGTATACTAATCCGATCGCAGACTTTCGTAAGTAAGTTCTGTATTTGCCCAGTTGGTTTCTGCGAGAAATTCCCTAAATGTGGTCAGAAGTCCAGGAAACTCCTCTTCTCGTAAACGCCAGACATCGGCTTGATAACCTTGCTTGCGATACCACTGAATCAAATCGAACAGTTCCTTTTGCAGCAAGAGTAAGAAAATCCAGGCGGGTGTCTCTTTGTAGACAACTTTCATCCCCTGCGCTTGGGAGAATGCCTCTGCCATCCCAAGAGGAGTCAGCACATCGCCAGCTAGCTCAATTTCTTGACCAATATACTTGGTGGGATGTTTAATTACGTAGGCAGCAACGCGGCCCATGTCCTTGGTTGTGATTAGATGAAGGGGCAAGTCTTGCTGAATGGAAAATGGGAAACTACCTTTGAGGATGGAAGGTCGCGTGTACTTCTTCCAAAACTCCTCCATAAACAAGCAAGCTCGCAACATGGTAGTCGGTAAGCCAGCTTCTTTGAGAATTTGCTCTACTTGGTACTTTTGCTCAATGCGGGGGATTCCTGAATTCCTGTCCGCCCCACCTGCGGAATTGTAGACAAAGTGCTTAATATTAGCAAGTTTTGCAACTTGTGCAACTCGCCTTGCTCTCTCCACCTCTAGCGGGTCAATTTTAGCAGAGTCCGCAGCAGTAGCGTGGCAGTAAACAGCCGAAATTCCTGTAAAGGCTGCTATGAGCGAGGCTTCATCGTCGAGGTTGGCTTTTACCAGTTCAACTCCGGCATCGTTGAGCTTTGCAAGAGTTGGACGATTAAGGTCAATTTCTCTAGTGATGACTCGCATCTTTGTAACTCCCTGTTCGAGAAATCCCTTAACGACATTTCCACCTGTGCCGCCAGTAACTCCGATGAGTAAAACTTTATCAGTGTTTGACTCTGTGCGATCGGGGAAATTTGACATTCTCTCTTCTACCTGGAGTTCTTCATTTAAATTAAGTGTATCCAAAGACAACAGAAGCAAACAATAATTGAAGATTTCAGAAGTCAGAAGTCAGAATTCACAAGAGCTACGTGACCACCGTAGGCATCGTATTCTATAAGGTAGTAATAAAATTTGGACACAGCATGGCAGATAACACCGATAATCTCAACTCATACCGAGCTTTAGCACTCCAAGTTACCTGTCATGCAGTCAACCAAGCAAGCGATTGCCACGAAGCGCGATCGCTCATGCAAAACTCCATCAACCGCCTAGCACAACAAATTTCTGCCAGTATCGCTTTCATTGGCTTCGATTGTCGTTTAATTGTACTGCCAGAATATTTCCTGACTGCTTTCCCGATGGGAGATTCTCTCTTAGGATGGGCAGAAAAAGCTTGTATAGAAATGGCTGGTGCTGAGTATGAAGCACTTGGTAAAATTGCCCAAAAGCATAAAATCTTTTTAGCTGGTAACGCCTACGAAGTTGACCCCAACTTTCCCGGATTGTACTTCCAAACCTGCTTTATTCTTGACCCTTCTGGCTCAATTGTTTTGCGATATCGGCGGCTTAATTCCTTATTTGCTCCCACCCCCCATGATGTTTGGGATAAATATCTTGACTGCTATGGTTTAGAGGGAGTTTTCCCCGTAGCCAAAACGGAGATCGGTAATTTGGCAGCTTTAGCATCAGAAGAAATTTTGTATCCAGAAGTGGCGCGGTGTCTGGCGATGCGAGGAGCAGAGATTTTTGTCCATTCCACCTCAGAAGTGTATAACAAAAACCTCACGCCCAAAGATGCGGCAAAAATCACTCGCGCCGTCGAAAATATGGCTTATGTAGTTTCAGCTAATACCGCAGGCATCGCTAATATTGCTATCCCCATTGCTTCGGCTGACGGTGGTTCTAAAATCATTGACCATCGCGGAATCGTTTTAGCAGAAACAGGTGCAGGTGAGAGCATGGCAGCATTTGCAGAGATTGATTTAGGAGCATTACGCCGCGATCGCCGCCGACCAGGGTTAAATAATTTACTTTCACGCCAACGATTTGAACTATACGCCGAAAGTTACCGCCAATCACACTTTTACCCAGCTAATACTATGCTGGAGGGAGAAGTAGACCGCAAACACTTCCTCCAAACGCAGCAAGCCACCATTGAACGGTTAGCCAAACTGGGAATTATTTGAATGGGGAATGGGGAATGGG
>NZ_CAXTNP010000519.1:0-2573 GCF_964245575.1 uncultured Nostoc sp.
TATCATTACCAGCGCCACCGTTGAGGGTGTTATTGCCTATGATTGGATTGCCAAATAAAATTGAGCCTCGGTACGCGCTGTAATCACCAAGGGCAAATAGATAATCATTTCCATCGCCACCAGAGAGTAGGTTATTGCCTTGTGAATTGTTAACATTCAAATAATCATCCCCAGCACCGCCAACGAGGGAGTTATCCCCAGCACCGCCAATGAGGGTGTCATTCCCCACACCGCCAATGAGCGTGTCTTTGCCCACACCACCTCTGAGCAAGTCGTTGCCACTTTTGCCGTCAATTTTGTCATTACCGCCCTGACCATTAATTACATCATCTGAATCATCTAAACCCGTAATGTTGTTATCAAGGTCATTAAGGAAGGTGACTGTATTCTTGATGCCCAGGCTAGTATCTGTGGAGTTGGCATCTAGGACATTAAAGCTGTCGGTGATGCTAGTTTCCCCACTAAACAGGATATTGCCAACAGCTGGTCTTGCTCCAGAAGCTTTCAGGTTCTCCAAGTTTTCTAATTTGAAGTTTTGCAGGATGACTTTGGTATCAGGCGCATCTTCATCAACAAGTGCTTCAAAGGTGATTTCCAGATTGCTGCCGTTTTGGGTCAGCAACAGATTTCGGGCAGTGAACAAGTCATAGTCCTCGAATTTTAATGTGTCCACTTCCGCAATGACTGCTGCTGTCGGGTTGGTTCCTTTACCAACGCCACCGAAATCAGTGATAGTATTAGTGCCGTTATAGTAGCTGTAAACAAATTGATCCTTGCCACCACCACCAGTCAAGGTGTCGTCGCCCTGGCTAGCTGTAATGGTATCGTTGCCTGCAAGACCGTTAATCGTGTCCGCTAACTCGCTGCCCACTAGGGTATCATTACCCAAGGTTCCAATGATATTTGCCATAACTTTTACCTACCTAAATCGATTTTTTCAGTAACTTCAGTTCTCAACCTTGAGTTGAGTCCTGTTTTCGGGCACAAAAATTCGCCTCAACTTGACGTTTTCGGCATACTTTATACCTGACAAGTGAGGAACAGTAATCTTCATCAAAGATTCACCTTATGAAAAGGCTTTTCGATAGCACTTATCTAACTATCAAAGGAGAACAACAGTTTTAAGCGCTATACAAATTCATGAGCGCGTGCATTTAGTCAAACAAATAGTTTCAGGCTTTTTTCACTCATCTTTAATCAACCATGAAAGCTGAAAAAAGCTCGAAAAATCAAGATTGAATGTCTAAAATTCACACTTGATAGTTTGTTTTTTTGTCAATGGGTAATTCCTACTCCTGTGAAAATAGGCAAGAGTTTACTCTTGATAGGCAAAAATAATTTTATACCCTGGTTGTGGGCTATTGCCTGTGACTGTCTAGCCTGAAAATAGAGAATATCGAAATCACTTTGTACTAACTATATACTACCTACATACTACCGGATTTATGTAAATGTCTTTGCTTAAAGACACATCTTTGCATATTCTTCATATTATTCACCGTTCAATGTAGGTACAAGTACTTTTATTTATGTCTTGCTGAAGGGTTACGCTTTTTTAGGCGATCGCTAACCCGAAATCAACAACAGCCAAGTTTTTCAATTACGAACAACAAACCCTGTGGAAACTGAACCTTTAAGAATTGATTGTGCAGAGATTTTCAATGAATTCTAGAAAGTTAGGCAAACAAGGACTGGAAGTTTCACAACGCCCAATTTGGTTGCATGGGAATGTCTGAGTTCTACATCAGTCAGATTGAAGCAATAGCACCAAAAGGTATTACCGCAGGCGATCGCTATCCTGATATGAGTACTGTTAATCGCTGAGGAAGATCCAAAAAAAGCTTTCTTCTGTTTTAATACTAAAATCCTTGTAGAGACGTAGCACTGCTACGTCTCTACATCCAGATTCATACTTCAAATCAACACCTCTTCTTTGATACTTGGATTGTGTAATCCTAGTTTCAGGTTAAAGTGCTGTAGGAGAAAGAGCTATCTGCAAAGATAAATTTCTCAAAGCCGGTCGTAGACAAGCTAATGGTGTTTCCATTGCTGTTGAAACCAAAAGTTGCAGAATTAAGAGTATTGTCAGAAATAACACCAGATACAATGATTTGGGAGCGATTGAAAGCGCTCAGATCCAGGGTATCAAAACCGTCCCCGCCATCAACAGTTGCTTGCCCGAATCCTTTTAAGTAATCATCCCCACTGTCCAAAGCAATGGTCAACCCGCCACCGATAGAAACTTTCTGTTTAACTCCATCTATGATACTGATGGCGGTAATTTCGTCATTGCCATTGCCAGTTTTGATGGTTCCTTGTCCATAAATGCCATAAGCAGTACCACCAATTGTTGAAGATGCCTGTCCGGTAATTTTTTTAGAACCATTGTCGGTATCAATGACACCATCATTGAAGATACCATAAGCTGTGGCGTTTGTTCCTGAGCTATTCCCATAACCGATAATAGTGTCTTCGCCTGACCCTGTAGTGATGGTAGCGTCTTTAGTGTTCTGGATGCCGATTCCAGCACCGCCATTGCCGCCGTTACCGCCATTGCCGCCGTTGCCTGTGCC
>NZ_CAXTNP010000520.1:0-2521 GCF_964245575.1 uncultured Nostoc sp.
TTAATGAGTCTTTGAACTCCGTTAATGAGTCTTTGAACTCCATTAATGAGTCTTTGAACTCCGTTAATGAGCCTTTAAGCTCTGACTGCTGCTGTGAGTTAATGAAATTATTCCTTAAACAACGCCCACGCCAAAAACCTCTCGGTATAATATAACGCTAATTGATTGCTCACACCATTGAAAACGGCATCAAAAGCGTGTTCTGCCCAAGGAATTTCTAGAAAAACCGCAGTATTACCAGAGTCATGTAAACGTTCATACATTTGTCTGCCAAATCGCGCTTCTACCAAATGATCGCGACTGCCATAAATTAATAAAGTTGGCGGTACAGGGTGGCTCAGATAATTTATTGGTGAAGCAATTTCATACTGATTAGGCAATTCTTCTAAAGAACCACCGAGAAATGCTTTTAAAACAGCGCGAGTGTTAATAGGATCGGGATTTGGTGGTGTTTTGTATCCTTCAGTTAAATTAACAGGCCCGTAATAGTTCACCACACCACGAATAGGTGGTGCATCCGGTTGATAAGCCGCTAACATTGCTAGGTGCGCTCCTGCAGAACGCCCTAAAAGTACCATACGTTCTGGATCGGCTTCATATTCTGCTGCATGTTTGCGAATAAAATTTAGGGCTGTACGCACGTCATCTAACTGAACTGGAAACCGATATTTAGGTGCGTGTCGATAGGCGATCGCAAATACTGTATATCCCTGATCAGCTATATATTGATTAAACTCGGAATTTGCATGAGGGTTGCCATATTGCCAAGCTCCACCATAAATTACTACCACTGCTGGATATTTACCTATCTCTAAGGGTTGGTAAACTTCCATTTTTAAAGGCACTCCCGCAGGATAAGCAAAGAGAATATCTTTTTTATGACGCGTTTTATCTGATGCAATACCTCGGAAGGAATTAACTAAATCAAAGGGATAGGTTAGCATTTTAGTTTTTACTTGGGCTGGAATTTGCTCTAGATAATTTGCTCCCAATCCGTGTTTCATCGCTTTAGCCATCTGCATTTGAGTTGGTGGGATATTCACTAGTACCCATCCACAAATTAGCAATCCGATAAAGGTGAAAATGCAAGCTAAACGCTGTAGTTTACGGCGACGGATGTAGAAGAAAGAAAGCAAAAAAGAGAGCAAATTTAATAACAATAACCAAGGACTGACTTCTGGCGCTCCCACTGCTAAAGTGAGTAAAAACATATTTGGAGCCGGAAGAAGAATCCAAGAGCTAAGAAATAGACTTGCACAACTTAGTAATAATGCAAGCCATGATAAAAGTATTTTGGGTTTAGCAAACATAGATTAAAGTGCGGTAATAACGACTTAAAGAAGTACAATCTATCTGCCAATGCTAAATTTGGCAATAGTTACAGCTATTTTCAGGTAAATAGACAATGCTGTAGGGGCACAGCATTGCTATGCCCCTACGATAGATGTGGTTTAAATAAATGAAAACTGCTGTATGCAGATGATTCTTGTAGAGGAATGAGTAGGTGATGTCTACGACGAGCTACACTTACACATTTCTAAAAGTCATTCAAAGACAATCTAGCTCAAGGAAATTATTTCTTCATCAACCCAAACCCAGGTGATTTTGCAACGCTTGGCGCATGACTTCTACAGGTACAGTTTCCTGGTGTAACCAGATTTTTAATGCTGCTACCCCTTGTTGAACTAGCATTTCTAAGCCATCGATCGCAATTGCACCTTGTTTTTCAGCCTGCTCTAGAAATTGCGTCGGTTTAGGAATATATATTAAATCGTAAGCGATCGCACCCTTTGGTAAATTTGCTATTTCCTCTAAACTCAAAGGCGACTGATCAACCTTGGGATACATACCTATGGGGGTTGTGTTTACCAGCAGATTCGCTTGAGGTATTAGCTTTGGCAATTCTTCCCATTGATGAACTTGTAAATTTTCACTAATGGGTGAATTGCTCCAACTATTGCCAAATTCTTGTAATCTCTGCACATTACGCCCAACAACATGAATTTTCGCAAAACCTAGTTGGTGACAACCTGCTACAACTGCTCTAGCTGCGCCACCATTGCCTAAAATTACTGCTATCTTTTGACTCCAATCTTGCTTATACGTCGTCTGTAAAGGAGCGATAAATCCTTCTATATCTGTGTTTGTCCCCACCCATTGATTATTTTGGTAACTAACAGTATTCACTGCGCCTATAGCTTGAGCAAGAGGGGTAATTTCTGAAAGCAGAGGCATAATTGCCTGTTTATGAGGTATTGTCACATTAAAACCGACAACACCAACAGCCGCGAAACCTGCGATCGCTATTTCCAAATTCTCTGGTGCTATAGGAAAAGGAAGATAAACGTAATCTAATCCTAAATGAGCGATGTCTTCGACGAGCTGCGCTAACGCAGCATTATGCATCGCTGGCGACAGCGAATGCTCAACTGGATATCCAATTACCCCTAATAGCTTAGTTTTGCCTGTAATCAATTTGTCATTTGTCATTCTTTTTCCCCCTGCTCCCCCCACTCCCTAC
>NZ_CAXTNP010000521.1:0-2471 GCF_964245575.1 uncultured Nostoc sp.
ACATCTTGATTCAACCACTTTAATTGGTAATTTCTTTTTCGGAAATCACCTTAACGAAGGAAGATTCAAAGAAATCAAAACTTTTCACTTAAAGTTTTGATAAAGTCAGCGTTTAATTACGTAGTTGAATAGATTTATTCCAACCAAGTTGGTATGATAGCTTCAATCTAAAATACAAACACGTATAAAAAAATACGTTATAAATACTGTAGAGAAATCATAAAGTTTAAACGCTCAGATCGAGACTATTTAAGCATTAGTTAAGCTGTTCCACGCTTTTTAAATCATATATGGTCGTGTTGGCTGTTGAGTGTTAACTCTTGACTATCAACTGTCAGCAGTCAAAAAACCTCACGAGTGACCTATGCAATAAATATGTGTTTTAGCTTATCAAAAACGAGAAAGTGATTTTTTCCTTACTTATGGGCGATTAAAAAATGATGAAAAAGTATTTGCTTGCCGCTTCACTGACTGCATTAGTTGTCAATCTTACCTTTACAAAACAGACTTTAGCAGCCACACTGGCTGCACCTCTTGAGGTGACTTTATATGCTGCTGGTAGCTTGAGGGGTGGGCTTTCGGAAGTTGCTAGTGCTTTTACCCAGGAATATGGGATTTCTGTGAAAACAGAATTTGCTTCCTCTGGTTCATTGAAAGATAGGTTGTTAACAGGGGAAAAGGCAGATGTCTTTGCCAGTGCGGATTTAGGTAATGCCCTTGCACTAAATCAAAATAACTTAAGTGAGGAAGTCAAAACGTTTGCCAGAAATCCTATCTATGCGATCGCCACACCTGAAGTGTCACTCACCACAGAGAATCTGCTTGATAAGTTTCTCGATACCAACGTTAAATTGGGTATTTCCAAACCTGTAAGCGATCCCTTGGGAGATTACGGGGTCGAAGTATTTCGCAAAGCTGAACAAATTAATCCAGGCAGCTTTGCCCAACTGAATGGTAAAGCCATAATATTATCAGGAACATTGCCGCCAGAGAGGAATAGTCCGGGGGACAGTATAGTCTACTATCTGCAAGATATCAACAAAGCAGACATCTATTTGGTCTATTACACCAGTGCTTTATCTGCTCAACAAATTTCACCAAGTTTACAGATAGTAAAATTGCCAGATAGCTTAAAAACCCAAGCTGACTATGGTTTGACAGTACTTAAGGATGCGAATCCTGGAGGTTCAAAACTAGCTGATTATATCCTTTCACCAACTGGACAAAAAATACTAGCAAAGTATGGATTTAATAGTCCGAAGTCAGTTCCCGAACCTCAGGGGGTTGGTGGAATTTTACTTGCTGTGAGTGTAGCTTTTGCCTTGCAGAGAAAGTTGATTGCTGCCAAACAGCAAACAGTTCAAGTAAGCGATGAACCAATACGCTTGGGTTAGTACCAAAAACCTTAGACTGTGTAGGTTAGGCCAGCCCTGCACCCTTGCAATTTCCCGACTTGTTCGCTTTTAGCGTTCCCGCTCTTTAAAAAGTGGCGTTTGAGGAACGTAGACCCGTTGGCGTTCGCGTTAGCGTCTTTGAAAGAGAAGCCTCTCGTAGAGAAAAGGCTTCTCGCAGGGTAAACCAAAATTTCCAGGGCTTTGTTGGGTTCCGCTTTGCTTAATTTAACCGACAATTTATTTAACCTAGTACTTACGCACGCTCTACAAATTCTTGGCGTTCTTCTCTACGAGACGCTGCGCGTTGGCAGAGCCTCTCCAAGAGTTGGCGTCTTGGCAGTTCGATAAATTAAGCTTTTGGGCGATTTTTGCGTAAGTCCTAACAGTAATACCTTGGGCAACAAGTCATCAGTAGCGATCGCATTTAGGGGAGATCCAAATAAAAAAATCCCCAAGCTTCAATAATTGGTTGGTGTATTAGTTGGCGCGTGAAGGTCGTCCCAGCCTTTTAGGCTGGGACAAGATTGGGCATTTTTTTCTTGTAAGTGCCTAGTTCTAATTTGTCAAAGTTTTATCACCAAAAATGTTGGTAGTCGCTATTAATAGTTGGTATTGTATTAGGGTTCCTGTTGCTAAAAGATAAAAGCTGATTGCTGATGCGATCGCCATATCTTTAGCATATTTTGTGGTGTGCTGACTTAAAAGCAAATAGTGGGGGGTAATAGTGGCTTTGGAAAAACTTTCTATCTTGTTTTGGCAGTGTCTTTTATTAATTGTCTCAATAGTAACATATACTCATCCTGTTCTAGCCCAGCAGACAGCAAATGCAACCTCTAAGCAATCATCACTCCAACAGACAGCAGCTAATCAAATTGAACTTAGTCATGAGATTTTGAACTTGAGCAATGTACAATCTGCTCTTACCAGCGCTACATCCTTATTAAGGACGTCCCGTCAGCAAAACTCTGTCACCGAACTTAGCCAAGTAGTAACTCCCGTGGTATCGATAACAGATGTGAAAGTAAATACCACAAATAAAGGAATAGAGGTAATTTTAGTCACGCCCAGTTCTGAGAA
>NZ_CAXTNP010000522.1:0-2441 GCF_964245575.1 uncultured Nostoc sp.
AGCAGTTGCAAACTGCTTAAACCGCAAGGGTTTCGGCTTTTCTTAGTGCCATTCGCAACAGCACTATTTTCACTATTTTACTATCAATCCCGACATCAGGGAAACAAACGACTGCAATCAATTAGACAAGCTCAATTTGAACTGCGTACCCTTACAGGTGAAACTCTTACCACCATTTACAAACCTAAGTTAAGTTCTTTTTTAACGCAGAAAGGTAAGGAAATCTACACGCTGCGTAAAAAAACTCAAGAAGAACGGGATATTCATCCACAAGATTCTCAAATGTATCAGCAACGCAATGAAGAATATAAAAAGTATGCCCAAATCGGAAACCGAATTTATCAAGCAAAAAAAGATTTGGAATCTTTTTGTCGAGAGTCTAAACCTTTCTCTCACCCTTATTATTGGGCAGCTTTCACCTGTTCCGGGTTAAATTGATAACTGCTGTATCTTATCAGTGACTAAGTTTTCACCCTGCTTTTCTAGATTGAATTTATCCAGATAATCAGCGTGATACTTCCACCCTATTGAAATGAGTCCAGCTTCTAGCTCGATGACAGTGCCATCTTCGAGTTCCAAGCCGTTCATGTGATGGTCTTTACCTAAGAATTGCTTAATCTGCATTTCGACAACTTGATAGCCATGCTTATGTAATTTCTGCCGTAACTCCTCGCTAACTTCAAAAAATCTTTGGGTGAACAACGTGATGTGTTGAAGGGGCGATGATGGTATGCCGCACCGACTGGTCACATAGCCAGGTGGTAAGTAATGCAGATATGATATTGGGAATAAGTAGTGTTAGTGTACTATAAGACTGGTAATATAGTATTTCACTTAGTACCAGTTAGCCTAACTTTCTAATGCTTCACTTTGTTTCAAGTGAGAAAGATAATTCATGTTGATATGGACGCTTTTTACGCATCGGTGGAACAGAGGGACAACCCTAGCTACGCCCGGCAAACCGTTAGTCGTCGGTGGTAGCCCAAGTCAACGAGGCGTAGTTGCAGCCGCCAGTTATGAAGCTCGTAAGTTTGGTATTCACTCCGCGATGCCGTCAGTAACAGCGATCGCAAAATGTCCTGAGCTTATCTTTGTCAGACCAAGATTTGACGTTTACCGAGATATTTCCGCAGCAATCCACGCTATCTTTAAACGCTACAGTGATTTAGTGGAAGGAGTTGCACTAGATGAAGCATACCTGGATGTTACTGAAAATAAGCAAAACATCCCCTACGCTTCTACGATCGCAAGACATATCAAAACTGCAATTTTCCAGTCAACTCAGTTGACAGCAACCGCAGGCGTGTCAATTAACAAGTTCCTAGCAAAAATGGCATCAGGGCAGAACAAGCCGAATGGACTAACGGTGATTTTACCGGAGGATGCGATCGCCTTTGTAGAGAAGCTGCCAATTGAGAAGTTCCACGGCATTGGAGAGGTGACGGCGGCGAAGATGCATTCGCTCGGCATTCATAGTGGTGCGGATTTGAAAACGCGATCGCTGACTGAGTTAACACACCACTTTGGTAAAGCTGGTCATTATTACTACAAAATTGCCAGAGCAGAAGATGATCGCCTAGTTGAAGCAAATCGAGTTCGTAAATCAGTTGGTGCAGAAACCTCATTTGCACAGGACTTAAGCGATGTAGGTCAGATGTTGCAGGAACTCGAACAGATTGCCCAGATAGTGGAGCAACGGTTAGAGCAACATGAAACGCGAGGACGCACATTAACTCTGAAAGTCAAGTTTTCTGACTATCATCAGATAACCCGCAGTAAAACAATGCTTGCTCCCATCAGTGAACTCTCTACGATTTTTGAGATAGCCAAAGCGCTGTTTGAGTCGATTGATCTGGAAAACCGCAGTATTAGGTTGCTGGGCATTTCCTTTTCCAATTTGGATAACGCCAAACAAACCCAAGTAATTCAACTGCCACTATTTCAAAATGCAGGCATTATATTTTAGCGTAGGCTAGCAAGAACCGCAGGCATCGCGCTGTTTAAATACTGACTCACCCACGACAAAAATCATCAACCCTCAACTCTCGCCACACGTCAGACGGTTGCCACCCAGAGTTGCCAACAGAGCGCTCTTGGCGATAGTGTTCAGAAATGTAGTCTGATTTTGATGCTTCAATGTAGTCTGATTTTGATGCTTCAATGTACACAGGTAGATTTGGTTCAATCACTATTTCAGGAATATCTTTACTCTCAGGGATCTCAATGGGTTCAGTGGGTGGTGGGGTTACTTCTGTTTTCTTGCAAACTGGATTAGAATTTTTTTTGATGAGTCGTTGCATATCTCTAGGAATCATTCGGCTCTCCACAAAGAACGGATATCCCAGAATACACGAAGTTATCAGCGAATCAGAGACATTTTGCCAGAAAGTTTGTCTCTTTTTGAATGCTCAAGATTTCCAGTACTTATACAGAGGTGTGAA
>NZ_CAXTNP010000523.1:0-2389 GCF_964245575.1 uncultured Nostoc sp.
TTAAATGTAAGCTTATGATTTTTGTTGAGTAATTTATTCCTTGGAAGTCCCTTAGTAAAGTTTTGTAATAAAAATCAAGCACTTTGCATAAAAAAAGTGGTAGTAGCAAGAGAAACAAGTAAAGCAACCTAATGAGCATGTATCAGTTCCTCTAAAAGTTGTATAAACACTTGGAAGGTTTTGAGTATGTCTTCTAGCAACTACATTTTGAAACAACGCCACTTTCAAGGCACACCGCCGTTAAAAGAGAAGTTGCATCTGACTAAATTGCACATGGCAGATGCAGCATATCCCCCTGCTTCCCTGCCTCTTGTTGAAGTATTAGAGTGGAAAGTACAACAGCTTATGGCTGAATTAAAAGATACTAATCAGCAATTGCGCCGCGAGAAAGTTTTGCGCCAACAGGCAGAAACGGCTATAGAACAAGAGAAACAACTTGCTGAACATAGGGCGTACTTTATTTCTATGGCCTCTCATGAATTCTGCACTCCTCTAAACATCATCTCATTCTCCACTAGCTTACTGAAACGCCATCATCACCACTGGACTGAAGAGAAAAAAGTACAGTATTTGCAGCGCCTTGAAACAGCAGCTGAACAAATAAAGCATTTAGCTGATAAATTTCTCACGCTGGATAGAGCAGAAATAGGAAAGCTAAAGTTTGAGCCAGAAGCACTTAACCCGATTCAATTCTGCCAGGATATATTAGCAGAATTAGATTTGAGCCAAAGCCATCACTCATTCACCTTTGTCAGTCAAGGTGATTGTAAAACAGTTTGCGCGGATAAAAAATTGCTACAGCCTATTCTGATGAATTTGCTTTCAAATGCAATCAAGTATTCTCCAGTTGGTACAACAGTTGATGTCATCCTCTCCTGCCAAAATACAAAAATAATTTTCCAAATTCAGGATAGAGGAATTGGCATTTCAGCAGCAGATCAACAACGCCTATTTGAACCATTTTATCGGGGTAGAAATGCTGGTGATATACCAGGTAATGGGTTGGGATTAGCACTTGTTAAAAAGCTTGTAGACTTGCATGGTGGTCAAATTATAGTAACGAGTGAAGTCGGGCTTGGTACGATTTTTACAATCACCTTGCCATTATGCCAAGCAATGGAAGCAGGAAGCAGGAACCAATCACGCTAGTTAGGTCAGCCCCAACTCTTGGAGATAAATTTGCGTTGGGGGAAGTCACGCATTCACGCATTCACTCATTCAATAATTTTGAACTCCATACTTCGGCTCCTTTCGACTTACTTCGACTACGCCCAACTCTTAGAGAGGCAACGCCTTCGACTACGCTTAGGACAAGCTCAGTACAAGTCGCTCAGTAACTATAAATGAATTTAGTTGCTCTGCATCCAAATTATTTTTTGGTCAGCAATAAAAAAAGGAAAAAAGTGATTGTCATAGAATTTGTATCTCGGATGAAAGTTCAGTTAACTGAACTTCAGCTTCTATAACAATCTCTCCAACATAACTAACCTGTAATCAAGCAACCGGATAGTTTAAAAGACAATGAAAAAAATTTTAGTAATCGAAGATGAAGCACAAAGCCGGGAAATGTTTCTAGACTGTCTAGAAGTAGAAGGGTTTGAAGCTATCGGTGCAGAAAACGGTCTTGTGGGCATTCAACAGGCATAAGAACATCTACCAGACTTGGTACTTTGCGACATTCTCATGCCGGAACTTGATGGTTACGGTGTACTCACTACGCTGCGTCAGAACTCTGTAACTGCAATGATTCCTTTTATTTTTCTCACTGCCAAAACTACTAAAACTGAAGTTCGTCAAGGGATGAATTTAGGAGCAGATGATTATCTTACTAAACCCTCTAGTGTAGAGGAATTATTGGAAGCAATCGCTGCTAGACTGGAAAAACAAGCAGATGTGAAGGAATATTACGCCGCCCAGTACCAACAAGTTCTACCTTCATCTGAAACTGCGAAATCGGTAAATCCTCAATCGATATTTCCTTCTGACTCTCATCTAAGCCAAGTCTTCGAGTATATTGAAGCAAATTACCATCAACCAATTAGCTTGCAAGATGTAGCTGTTGCAGTTGGTTACTGTCCAGCTTATTTAACGGACTTAGTACACCGACAAACGGGACAAACGGTAAATCATTGGATTATCGAACGCCGGATGGTAGCAGCACGTAGTTTGCTCTTGGAAGGTGATTTGTGTGTGAATCAAATTGCTGAAGCTGTTGGCTATCAACATGAAGGTCATTTTTTCCGCCAGTTTCGCCAATATCACCAAACTACGCCTCAAGCTTGGAGAAAGGCACAGCGTACCTTAACTAAACAGCAACAAATAAGTAAGTCAACCTAATAGACATCTCCGAAAACAGTCAAAGCCTTTGTGTGGCTAGGCTATAGCCCAT
>NZ_CAXTNP010000524.1:0-2372 GCF_964245575.1 uncultured Nostoc sp.
ACCTATTACTATTCCCGTATTCCCCATTCCCTATTCCCTATTCCCCATTCCCTCATCTTCCCCAGTCCCCAGCGATGCACTGAGCTTGTCGAAGTGTCCCCAGTCCCCAGTCCCTTTTTCAACAGGCTGTCATTGAAAGAATAGATATAAAATTATGGTGAGTGAAGTTAAAACAGTTTCAGGGCGCGGTATACCCTTAGTGGGTAATGATATAGATACCGATCGCATCATTCCCGCGCGATATTTGAAAGCCGTTACCTTTGATGGGTTAGGTGAAGGCGCATTTATTGATGACCGGACAGCACTTAAAGGTGAACATCCCTTTGACCAACCCCAGTACCAAGGGGCGAATATTTTAATAGTCAATAGAAATTTTGGCTGTGGTTCATCACGGGAACATGCACCCCAAGCGATCGCAAAATGGGGAATCCAAGCTTTAATCGGTGAAAGCTTCGCCGAAATCTTTTTCGGTAACTGTGTGGCGATGGGCATACCTTGTGTGACAGCTGATGCTGTTACTGTTAAACAACTGCAAGATTTAGTCACTGCTAATCCCCAAGCCACCGTGACAGTGGATTTGGAAACCTTGCAAGTGCAAATTGATGATTACACAGCCGCAGTTGCGATCGGTGAAGGGACAAGAAGCACATTTATTTCTGGAACTTGGGACGCTTGCGGTCAGTTGGTGGCGAATGCTGACCAAGTTCGGGTAACGGCTGCAAAATTACCCTACGTGGGTTGGGGCAATTTAGCCGCAAGTTAGGATTTCCTTATTCTCTAGTTATCGGGCTGAAGCCCTCAGAAGAGGACTAAAGTTCTCACTACAAACTAACGCCAATCAAGACAAATGCTGACCAATAAAAAGGATGAGGATAATCTGCAATTAGCTTCAACTTAGCTTGTTGCAAAGCTTCTCCTTTCGTCATACCCAGCTTGAGATTTTGATAAAAATCAACCATCAATAGCTGAGTTGCTTCATCATCAACCGCCCACAAACTTGCCATCACAGCTTTAGCACCAGCCCGCTCAAATATATAAGCGACTCCTGCAATTCCTACATTATTATTCTTAGTGTCTACAGCAGTTTGACAGGCACTAAGAGTAATCAGTTGTGTGCCTTGTAAACCTAAAAGAGCCGCATCGGCAATGTCTAAAAATTTGTCAGCAAATAATAATGTATTATTTTTTAACTTGACTTTTTTGCAATCTTCAGTTTGAAAACAGCCGTGAGTTGCTAAGTGCAAAAAGGAAAATCGCAAAGCCTGGGATCTAAAGTTTTCCAAGGTAGCTTTTTTATGGATATAAACTTCACTGTCTGGCAGTATTTTTTGAATCTTTATGACTTCTGCTTCTGCACCTGGGAGATTTTGCGGCTGACTGGTTACTGGATTACCAAATGCTAAAACAGCTTGTATGCGAGGTATGGCATTTTGCATACCTAGAGATTGTAAGGAATTATTGGAAATGCGAGTCAGATAGTTTACAGGATATTTTTGGATCAGAAATTGCTTAGTTTTATTGTCGTAAAGAGTCTCAAAAGGTAAATGGCGCAGTTTACCAGTAGCAATAATACTCAGTTGTTTAGGTGATAAAGCCTTAATTTCGCCTTCTATAGGGCGAATGAGAATATCATAAAGTTCGCCGCCGGTTTCAAAGTAATCAGAATCACTATCGTCTTGTATCTGTTTTAAGTAATCATCAATAAGCTTATCAAATTTATTGGGTTCAATAGATTTTTTAATAACACTAAAATGACCTTTTGTGAAGATAAAAAATGCGACGTTATTAGGCATATCTCTCACATTAGTCAATAAGACAGGTTGAACTACAACTGTTCCTACTGGGATGGAAGATGTAAGATTTTTAATATCTACGGGTGTAGTTTCAAATAGTTCTGCCACTTCAGGAAAACGGCGGGATATATTTTCGGCTTCTGAATAAACTTGTGCTTCTAATTGCCGAATCTGTTGGGGTAGGCTTTCGGAGCGATCGCTTTGCAGTTGTTGTCGCAGGGATTCCAATTGTTGATTTTTTTTACTCCAGTCATTAAGGCTCTGCTGTGCTTCTGGGTTGGCAACTTTGGCATTAATCAGGCGACTATAATCAGCAAGATCGGCTGTGGTGAATAGGTTAACCCATTCAAAGGCTTGAGCGTATTTATTTTGATTAATCAGGACATCGACTAAAGCACTAGCAATTGCACTTGCATTATTTTCCTGTAAAAACTTTTGGCGGTTTTCTCGTTGCAAACCCCGGCGCATTTCTAAGCTGATTTGGAGAGATTGCTCTAAATTAGTAATGGCTTGGGTTGCTCGATTTGTACTTTGGAAGAGTATACCAATATTACCCAAGGTGACAGCAACACCTGTGCG
>NZ_CAXTNP010000525.1:0-2334 GCF_964245575.1 uncultured Nostoc sp.
TCCCCAATCAAGGGCCTATCTGGCTAGGATTGAGTAGCTTGACTCGGAGTCTGCGTCCTTATGACTCGCTGGCGACGATTTGGGATATGGTTGCTCGTACTGCCTATACCCAACTGAATTATTCACCATTAATACTATTGGGAACTTTGGTAGGAATGCCTCTGATTTATCTAGTTCCACCTGTATGTGTGATTCTGGGTGCAGTTTGGAGCAATTGGGCGATCGCATTTACAGGTTTATTAGGATGGCTGTTAATGACTTTCGCTTACTACCCAACAATCCGTTTTTATAAATGTTCTGTCTGGTTCGCATTGAGCTTACCTGCGATCGCTTTTCTCTATACCCTGATGACTCTAGACTCAGCACTACGTCACTGGCAAGGGCGTGGCGGCGCTTGGAAAGGAAGAGTTTACCCCAACCCAGATAATTTATAGTTGGAATAAAATTAAATTTCAAAATCGCTAGTGTTAATCTAAAATTAAAGATAAGCCTAAAGTGGTTGATTAAAAGAGTTATGACAACCGCAACACCAACAATTAATCCTGTTACTATCCCCAAAAAGCTGCCTTTTCTGGAATCAATTTGTTGGCAAACCGCCGATGTATATCGCTTTACTTCAGAACAAATGCTGAGTCGCTACGAGCGTGGTTGGCAATATCACAACCTATTTAATAATCTTGAGGGTGAAGAACTCCATTTTCTTAAAGAACTTGCCAGACACTATAAATCCTGGTTGCAAGTTTGTTTATGACCTTTAGGTTAGAACAGCATAATCAAATTCTCACAGTTCTTGAATCCTTAGATTCGGACATACTTAGAAAGGGTTCTGCTTACTTCGGTGGCGGAACCCTTCTTGCATTTGAGTTTGATGAATATCGCTGGAGTAAGGACGTTGATTTTCTCGCTTCCGTTGGTACAGAAGGCTACAAATACCTGCGGACAGTGGTATTTGATGGTGGGCATGAAGCATTATTTCGGAATTTAAGTAAAATTCAAGTTGGACGTAGCACAAGCAATCAGTATGGAATTCGGATGATAGTTATTGTAGATGATGTGCCGATTAAAACGGAAATTATTGCCGAAACTCGTTTTCAACTAGATCCACCAAGATATCCAAACTGGTCACCAGTTCCCTGCTTAAGCTTCAATGACTGTTTTACCTCTAAGCTGCTGTCAAATTCTGACCGTTACGCAGATGACAGCGTTGAGGCAAGAGATTTAATCGATTTAGCAATTCTCAGGCTGCAATCTCCAATCCCTCAAGCATCAATTGAGAAGGCTGAAAAAGCTTATGAGGTTATGCGCCCTTTGAAAAGAGCGATCGCACTCTTTCAGGGAAGACCAGATTACAGGGAGAAATGCTTTCTTGGTCTGCAAGTTGATCAAGCTCAGATACCCAAAATTATCGACGGTATTGATTTACTCTCTACAGATTTAGGTTTATCTCACACTCCAAGGGCTTTTCGAGAACAACATGATATCTTTGCTGATTTAGAAACACAAATTAAAAAACGAGAAGATTCTTAAACAGGTAGCGTTACTCAATGCCCCTAAATCCTTGAAGCTGTTTGTTTAGTACTGACGGGTTCAACAGGCAATGGTTGAGCGGCTTTCAATACCGCATCCAGCAACCCTGGAAACAGCATCTCTAAATCTTCACGCCGCAGAATGTTAATGTGCTGTGTCCCTTCTTTACGTGTAAAGACTATCCCCGACTCCCGCAAAATCTTGAAGTGGTTGGACATAGTAGACTTAGCGATCGCAAAATCAAAACTCGCACAGCATTGTTCCCCCTCAGTGGCCAGCCGCCGCACAACCTCTAGCCGCACTGGATCGCCCAATGCATACAGCACTCCCGGTAAAGAAATATTTTTTCTATCTGGATGATAAAGAAATCTCATAGTTGCATTATCTCATCAGGTGGCATATATTTTTATAATTCGATATTATCGAATTATAGAATTAATTAGGAAGGCAATTTTATGTCATCCATTACAAATGTCACAGAAGCCACATTCAAGCAAGAAGTCTTGGAAAGTGAAATTCCGGTATTAGTGGACTTTTGGGCGCCGTGGTGTGGCCCTTGCCGGATGGTGGGCCCAGTCGTCGATGAAGTTGCTGCTGAATACGAAGGACAGGTGAAATTTGTGAAACTGAACACAGATCAAAATCCTACTGTCGCCAGCCACTATGGAATTCGCAGCATTCCGACGCTGATGGTTTTTAAGGGGGGTCGGCAAGTCGATACTGTCGTAGGGGCAGTTCCAAAAACCACCTTGAATAAGACCTTAGCACAGCATCTTTAATTTAAGTGAAGGGGATTGGGGATTAGGG
>NZ_CAXTNP010000526.1:0-2200 GCF_964245575.1 uncultured Nostoc sp.
CCAAGTTGCGCCATGATTCTGCATTATACATACCTTACCAAAACCCTGATCCTAATTGTCGCTCTCGTCGTAAATACGGTAACAAGCTGGATTATTGTAATATACCTGACGCATATTTGTGTAAAAGTAGCATTGAGGAGGATATCAAAACTGATATTTATCAAACTACTTTACTCCACAAGGAATTTGCTCAAGCACTAAATATAGTTGTTTTAGTCAAAACCAATCTTAAAACTAATGCTCGTAGTCATGTAATTCTATTTTCTAGTGACCTAAAGTTGTCATACGAAAAGATAATCGACTACTACAAACTCCGTTTCCAAATCGAGTTCAATTTTCGTGATGCCAAGCAGTTCTGGGGGCTAGAAGATTTTATGAACTTAAGCCAAACGGCTGTGACTAATGCTGCTAATCTAGCATTCTTCATGGTCAATTTATCCCACCATCTTCTGGCTGATTTTCGCCAGCACAATCCCGATTCGGGCATTATTGATCTTAAGGCTTATTATCGTGGTTTTCGATATGTTCGTGAAATGTTAAAAATGCTTCCAGAAATGCCTGAGCCTATTTTATTAACCCAGATTTTTGCCAAGCTTACTTCTTTAGGACGTATTCATCCCGTTTCTACAGGCATTGAACCCTCGTAAATTGGCTAAGGTATTGATATCTGAACGGATTTAGTGTCATGTTAATGATCAATGGCAGAAATATCAGCGCACAGAGCAAAAAGCCAATGAATAAGCCAGCAACACTTATCAGGCTCCAGTAGCGACCGAGATAACCAAGGCGGAATTCCAATATCCACTCTTGTACGGGAAGCATTGTTATGTAAAACGCGATTCCTGCACTGACTTAAATCTTGCATTGAACTAAGTAACTAACTGTATATTTAGCGTATTTGGCATAACCGTGCCAAAACGGACAAGGAAAAATACTAACCTAAGACGAATTGAAGCGATTATTGCTGAAAAGTTTCTCGCTTCCTGCGATCGCCTGGGCGGTTATAACATCGTACTCTGGAAAGGGATTTGCCTTTTTACTGGTTGTCGTGTATCAGAAGCATTAGCACTCCAGACGACTGATATCAAATCTGGTGCTATCACTTAGAACAAGTCTACCACCAAAGGTAAGCAGCATTGACTACTGAAAGCTTTGCCAGACTTCAACTGTAACATTCAATGTAATAATTTTTGCTTCTTGTTTTCTTACTTGGGCTTTCTTTCAACTCCAGTAATAACAAAGTTGGACATTTTTTGTTATTCCTGGTAGGATTATTGCTATGAGCCTATCAAGAGGTAGCAGATGAACGTTTCTCTGACCATAGAACTGGAAAAGTGGGTGCAATCCAAAGTTGAAAGCGGTATGTACACTTCGGCTAGTGAAGTGATCCGTGAAGGTCTGCGGCTGCTCAAAGACCAGGATGCCCTCAAAGCAATACGCCTTGCCGAGTTACGTAGGGAGATACAGCAGGGGATTGATAGCGGAGAATCTACACCGCTAAACATGGATGAAATTATCGAATTGGCGAAACAACAACGGCAGACGAGAGAATCCCCATAATGGCGACAATTCTTATAAAACCGTTAGCACAAGCTGATTTATTGGATATTTGGAATTTTATTGCCTCGGACAGCTTTGAAAAAGCAGATCAGCTTCTACAGAAAATAGACAGTCAACTCAAAATGTTGGCTTCAAACCCAGGTATGGGAAGAAAACGCGATTCCTTAGCACCAAATCTGCGGAGTTTTCCAGTAGGGAATTATCTAATTTTCTACCGTCCCATAAACCAAGGGATTGAAGTCATTCGTGTTCTACATGGGGCAAGGGACATCCAAAGCCTTTTTGAAGATTCAGGAGACGATGAATAAATCGTCAAATATCTAAACATCAAGGAATTAGTGCAGCAGGCTGCTGCACAATTTGCTAAAGAGAGAAGTGAGGAGCAGTACCAACTAGAAGTTACTCAACTTTCGTCAGCACCTCCAGTTGTGCCAGCAGTTTCTCTATCTGCTTGCGTTTCTTCGGGTCTGACCAAATGCGCGACTTCCTTAGTTTGGTAGTCGTAGCAGTAAACCCGGATTTCTCACAAACAATAAAAAATCAATTTACATGATTTGATATAAGACATTTTTTTGATACATCATGAATTTTAATTTACGTAGGGGAAGAGATTAAGTATAAAACAGTAGTCACGAAGATC
>NZ_CAXTNP010000527.1:0-2184 GCF_964245575.1 uncultured Nostoc sp.
AGAGCAATTCGGAATCATTCTGAATCAACTGCTTATCTTCAATTGTCCATTCTCTTCCAATCGCGTCAGAGACAGCTTCAAAAATGGAGTCTTCTAATTGTTTCGGATTCATTTGGATGTATCGATTCAAGAATTTTAACTTTCTTTTTCGCAAAGCGATCGCTCTTAAAGTGGCGCTTGAGCCATTGCACAGAAACTTGTGTAAAATAGGGACAAAAAGGGAACTGTACGCTAGCACTGTAAGGCATTCAGTCCCAGATTAGTCAATTTTAAGAGCGATCGCTCGCTGGTGAAAGGGATTTAACAGTTATCAGTTATCAGTTAACAGTTAAAAGTTTTGATAATTGGGTTTAAGTCCCCCACTATATCGGCAAAAACTTTAAAAGTTCTCATTTAGGATTTGATTGTAGAGCTAATTTTCTAATTCTGTATCTACTTTGAATGCAAACCGTAATTCTCTATCCTTAATACGAGGAAACCAAGATTTTCCAAAACGGTTAAGTAAGCTACCTCCTACTTGCGCTCCTCTTTCAATTTCATACTGTAAATATAAAGCAGTTACAAAATCACTGAAACAACAGTTGACACCTCAATGATGATACATGAATGTTTACCGAGATTAATTTCCTGGAGACATCTGTGCCTGTAACTGTTGCACTTGCTCCAGTGTTAAACCATCACCCCCCACTTTTTTTTCATCGATCGTTAGGGTACTAAGTAATTATTTACCATGCCCACAGCTGACTCGACCCTCTGAGCAACTCTACTAATTGGGCATAATATTTAACCCGCTCCCACCACTTATTATTGGGGCTTTCATCTGTGTCCATACCCAAGGGATTATTACTCTCATCTCCATTATTAGGGGGTGAACGGTAGATTAGATGAAGGTCTAATCGCATTAATTCCATACTGGGCTTGCATTCTAGCTGCATAATTCGCGTTTATTTCCTGCTCCTCCTGTGGCTTGCGTTCCTTCTTCTCCCGTTGCCTCTGCCGATAATCCAGTACGTTCTGAGCAAACACGATATCATCAGTATGCAGCCGATAATACCGAGATGGCACACAGGTAAGGATGAAATGTGAATGTTATGCAGATGTTACAGGCTGCGAACGCGGCAAATTTTTGACAGCAAAAGCCTGGAAACAAACGCCTGCGAATGTATAGAAAACGCTGGCAAAGATTTTAAGCTGGCATTTAATAAGCTGCATATCGAGCGAAGCCCTGGATTTTTACCAGGGCTTTTAAATTAAAAGAGCTAAATGAGTCTAAAAAAGTTAGTGTATCGTTTAATTGACTTTTCCTTTAGTATGACCTCTAACGGTTACAAATCAAAATCAAGGCTGAAAGTTTCCCCTGAAGAATCTTCTTCTTTCTCCTCTGCAAATGGAGTTGGAGTCCAAGACGTGGGTTGGTTTGACTCAGTATTAATCGGAGTGTTTGCTATTTGGTGTGCAGGTAATCCAGCCTTGATGAAAACAAAATAGCAATCAACTATAAAGTAAAGCGTGTCCAGGTAACTTTTATCTAGTTTTTGCGATTCTGCAAATATGCGCTCTCGGTAATTATCTTTGAGGCGAACTTTTTCCGGTGCTAAGTCTTTTTTATCTGCCATTGTTATAACTTCACTTAAGAGCTGTAGTAGTTGGGTTCTTGCTGCTAATAGTTTTTGCCATTTCTAGAAGCCCAGAGACATTGGCTTCTACCGGATTGTCCAGGATTTTGAAGCCGTTTTTCTCCAACAGCTTTTTAAATCCTGGTAAGAGGCAGCCTCCACCAATCGCCCAGATTTCATCCCCTTGGTGCTTGGCATCAAGTGTCAGATTCACCACTTTCTTCAAGTATTTTTCATACCAATCTTTTAAACTTGCGCTGTAAACATCTTTGATATCGATGTCACGGCTGTACCTGGTATGCCCCATTTCCAAACAAAATCGGATTTTGGATGGGTCTCCGATTTTTCCGCCATTTAAATGTTTCATTTTTTGGGAAATATCATCGATGAGAACTTCTACACCAATAGGGTAGGCAGTGTGAACTTCTCGCTGACCCTGGTTATAACGAGAATACAAAGTCGTACCATTGCCAAAGTCTAAAATGGTTAATTTCTTGGGTAGTGGATGCCCAAACAAGGAATGTATTTTTCCTTACATCCCATATCGTGGTCGCTAGCTTGATTGTCC
>NZ_CAXTNP010000528.1:0-2125 GCF_964245575.1 uncultured Nostoc sp.
GGTGTTGTGGTATCTGGAGTAATTTGATTAGAGGGTGTTGTGGTATCTGTTGGTGTTGACTCTTGTCTAGGCTGCCCTAGTACTATTTGTGGGATAATAGCGAAGCTGAAATAAGAAGTGATAAAAAGTAAAGAAACTGCCCTAGATATAAATTGGGATTTTTTAGATGACTTTTGATTCATTTTTCCTGATTCCTTGAGATATGATGTTTTGCGGTTAGTTTATCATGAAAATGATATCTAAATATTTGAAAATACTACAAAATAAAAATATATTTATATTTATTCTTCATTACATGATATATTCTTATGTTTTAACAGATCACCTTTCTGCCAAACTCCACTTTTAGAAGATCCACTGCCAGATTGAAATATTCCGTCTCCCTCACATTTGCTATCTTTGAAATTCCCTCTGTACTCATCCCCATTTTTCCATCTTAATCTTCCTAGACCGTCAGGTTGGTCGTTTACATATTGACCTATATAATATTCATATGGGCTATCTTTCTGGAGGTATGAATATCTTCCACAACCAGCACGTTTACCGTTTTTGAACTCTCCATCATATCTATTACCATTTGGAAATTCTAAGATTCCCTTGCCAGTTAATTTATTATTCTGATCAAAAGAGCCATAAAATCTAGTACGATTTTTAAACTGTTTATCTAGTTTGTCTGGTAATGGTGGTAAAGATAATAAAGATAGATCAGCATCGCAAGGTAGTTGAGTAAAGTTTTCAATCGTTTTGGTACGTAATAGAATAAAATGAGCTAACACAAGTATTGCAAGTATTCCTCCCCCTACTCCAGTTGCAACTAAAACTTTTTCGTGAGATGGCAATTTCCACGACGTTGTTGACTTTGATAGTGCTGGAGATATAGAACTCAGTGCTTGCAAAGCCTCGCTTGCTGTTTGGTATCGCTGGCTAAAGTTGTAACGTACCATTTTGGTTATAACATTAGCCAATTTATTGCTAACATTTACCTCATTTCGCCAAATTATTTCTCCATTGCTGGGGTCTTCTTGGAAATCTTTAGGTAATTTGCCTGTCAAGGCTTGAATACCAATCACTCCTACTGCATAAATATCACTACATAGTTTTGGTCTAGAATTAGCTTGTTCATTTGGCATATAGCCATTAGAGCCAATAGCAATAGTTGAAGTAACTTGACCTTGAGAATTTGCTACCAAACCTTTAATTTCTTTAACTGCTCCAAAGTCAATCAGCACAATTTTGCCATCCTCAAGGCGACGCATTAAATTTTGAGGTTTAATATCACGGTGGATAATATTCTGTTGATGAACCACGGACAAAACTTCTAGAATCTGTTGCAATAGTTGAACAACTTTGCCTTCACTCCATCGATAACCAGGAATAATTTCTGCTGTTAAATCATGCCCGTCTACAAATTCTTGCACTAAATAAAATTCACCATTTTCCTCAAAATGACCGAATAGTTTAGGTATTTGGTTGCTAAACTTACCTAAACGATATAAAACTTCTGCTTCACTCTCAAATAATCGTCTAGCGATCGTCAAAACTTCTGGCTTGAAGTTTTTCGGTTTCAGGTGTTTTACGACACATTTAGGATTGCTAGGTAAATCTAAGTCCTGAGCCAAATAGGTGTCGCCAAATCCACCACTTCCCAATTGCTCTACGACTTTGTAGCGTTTACGGAGAACTATGTTTATAAGCATCCATGTAATCTCGCAGGATGTTACATACCGTATTGTATCACTTTTGGCAAACTTGGTATGAATGTATTTTTAATGTTATTAATTTAGCTGTAAACTGTCTCCATTACAAGTAAAAGTTTTAGTTGTATAAGCATTGCTATTTTGGGGATAATCAAACTGAAGTTGGTAAAAATTGACTTCTTATGATTTTTCGCGGTTGTTCAAAAAAGGCTCTTAAATATAAATAAAGTCTCTTTTCACTACAGTTATTTTTATTAAATGTATTCCGTCTAATGTCGATATAATTGGTTTATTATCTTTCTGAATTTCTGCATATAAGTTTATCGACTAATAATTTGTAAAATAACGATTAAATAGTCAATAAAAGTGGTTTCAGAGAAAGTCGCATCATTCATAACAATAGCAATATTTCGATTACATTACACTTG
>NZ_CAXTNP010000529.1:0-2094 GCF_964245575.1 uncultured Nostoc sp.
GACATGGATTGACTTCAGCCCAGTATCAAGCGACTTTTGATCAATTGGTTGGTCAAGGATATCGATTAGTTGATGTCAGTGGCTACTAGTACAAGCATCTTTTCCTGACTTTTCACGGGAAGTCATCAAGCCTCGAAAAAACGTGGCTTTTTCCACAGGCTAATTCTCAATAGCCCTGAGTTAATGAAAATAGCTAACCGAAAAATAAGGGATTGGGAAACCCCTAAAATGAGCTTTTCCACATCCCGTGAAAAGTCAGGCATCTTTTCCCCCCTTTTTAAGGGGGGTTAGGATCTTCGAGTTTGAAAACAGTCCCTAGTGGTTGGCACTTAGCGATCCCAGTCTTCGACTTCATATAAAAATCGAGTTTTGCCAATCAGTTTACGATTAGCAGAGGTACTTTGGACAAACACAACATACTTTTCTAGGTTACTCGGTTTAATCCGAATCGTTGCATCCATCGGTAGACCTAACATTTCTCGTGCAGCACCTCCTTCAAATAAATCACCCGTTGCCCGATCCATTAAGATAATTTCTTTTTGAGCCTGGATAGTTTCTGTTTTTGTAAATTCGTAGAAACCCCGCCCAACTTTAAAACTCAAACCATTTTCCAATACAAACGCTTTAATTGAAATATCTTGTTCAATCTCTAAAATCTGAAAACGCCCTGGAGAAACTGCTCGTAAATCAGCCGATTCGTAATAGGAAGTTGCTTCCCGGTTCATCATGGTGTTAAATATTTTATTTAACCCACGGCTCATGCGTCCTTGATCAATTACTTCTTGTTCATAAGCTTGTAGCTGATCATTAGATGATTGTTGGTAGCAAACTGCTAAAAACAAATCACTAATATACGAAAACTGGTCTAAATTGATATGAAAACCGCCAGACTTTTCTGCAAGTTCTTGATAAAAAGGAGTGGCATGAGGGCGATTGAGTGCTTGAACTCCGTAAACTGTAATTTCTGCCTCAGCTAATTTATCTAACTCTTTGCGCCAATTCAGTTTTTTCGGATTGTGTGCTGGAGGATGGGGAATATCATCGCCAATCAAAACTAGTGATTTTGTTGCTGACTTTGACCAAGATAAAGATTGGGATTCATGTAATATCAATTCGTAACATTCTGGTGCATCTCCGCCACCAGTAGGTTCGACATTTTGCACAAAATCACAGATAGCATCAACATCACCGGATATATTAAATATTTTGGTGACATAAGTTGAGCCTGCATCGCAGTAGTCACCATGAGCAATAATCCCAATCCGAATCAAGGGAATTTCGTCTATCAGTCTGGTAACGGTATTTTTGATTTTTCGCCGTACCTGGGTAAGGCAAGGGTACATACTCCCAGTTGTATCAAAACTGAAAACAATCTCAATGTTATTACTTGTCATCCGCTTACCTAAATTAATATTTAATTTTTAACTTACAAAATTACAAATGGCACGCAATCGGCGATCGCCTTTCTTATTTACGTATGTAATACTTTTTATACTTAATAGAGAATGTATTTAAATATTTTTACATAAATATATACATGAGGAATTGGTGTAAATTTTTGTGCGATGTCTCTTGACTCGCAGATGCAGCGTCTACGCTTTGTATTAGTTCAATTCTTGCGATCGCCCTACAGCCCTTCTCCTAAAGGAGACGCTGTTCGCGAACGGGCATCCTACGGCAGGCGTTGGCAAAGACATCGCTTTTGTATTTAATAAAAGCAAGTTTGTTAAATTCCTATATTAGAGTAATCCAAGTAAAAAAATGCCCAATTGTCATTGCGAATGGAGCGAAGCGGAATGAAGCAATCTCTGAGTCTTTGTGATTGCTTTGCTCCACTGCGTTGCGCTCGCAATGACAGACTTTGGATCATTTATTTATTGGAACACTCTTAGACTTATTACATAAATCAATGAGCTTTCATCCTAAAACCCTCTCCCAAGCTTGGGAGAGGGACTTTAAATTTGGCTCCCCTTTTCCCAAAATTGGGAGAAGGGGTTGGGGGATCTAGCAAGATCCCGCAGGATGGGCAAATTTTACATTTGTGCAGTCGTTTATTGAATTCGGGGTGTCGTTTATTGAATTCGGGGTGTCGTT
>NZ_CAXTNP010000530.1:0-2071 GCF_964245575.1 uncultured Nostoc sp.
CGCCCGCTCTTTGACTATTGACAGACTGCAAAAATCCTTAACTTGTTACGAATCCCCTGCGGGTTCGTTCTTGGCGTTCTCGAAGAGTAGCCGCTATGCGTCTATGGATACAATACGTGCTTTAGTAGCATAGCTGTGCTACCCTACGAACCATATATAGACTTTGAGAAAGGCTAAGATAAAGCAATTCAGGAAAAATTGCTTGCGGTTAATGCTGAGTTAAGAGTATAACAGGAAACAGATTTAACTATTGATGAGGAATAATCCTAATGACTCAATTAGCAAATGTAAAATTCAGTCTGAATGATTTTGAATTACGAGATGGCATTTATTTTCCTAACGACTATGAACAATTGAATAATACTCAACATAAAAAAAGATGGGACGCAATTGGTAAAACATACTATGGTTCCCAAAAAGTTGAAAAACTTGCAGATACATCGCCCATCAAACAAGATTACACTCTGTTAACTGGCACACCTGGAGGTACTTGGAATAAATTTCCATTGAATAAATCTGTTGGTTCTATTTTAGAAATTGGTTGTGGTTATGGTCGCGCACCTTTACATCTATCTAAAGCTAAAAATTTAAAATGCGAAAAATATTATGGAATTGATATTTCTGAACCTTTGTTGCGGCGGTTAATCAAGGTTAAGCAAGAATACAATTTTTTTCCGGAAGCTGAATTTAACTTAATTTGCAATTCAGCTGAAATATTGCCTTTAGAAGATAATTCTATAGATTTGCTAATTTCTAACTGCGTCTTTATGCATATCCCAGATGCACAATTAAGAAATTTGCTGGCTGATATATCTCGCGTACTAAAACCTGGTGGAATTTTCGTTTTTAATCATTCATTTCACAACAAGTCTTGTCCTTCTCATATTATCCATAATTTTATCAGAAGGCTGAATCCATTTGTGAGAAATCCAGTTTATCTCAAGCAATATACATCTGTTGAAATAAATGAAATGTTAGCGACTGCTGGAATTAAGACTAAGTGTCCACAATACAGTGTCGAACCAACAGAAGAATATGCAATTTTGCCGGAAACGATTAAAGGAATTCCAGTGCCGTTTGCTAATGCCATCAATAGAAGCCTTAAGCCATCAGATAGTTTAAAGGAAACTTTGGCTTATGGTTTTAGTGCCTACAGTACTCAACTGGACTAATTAAGAAAGTATTTTGTTGTCACAATGAACTGAATATAAACAAACTACGTAAGCACAACAATGTTGTGCTTTTATTTTTCCAATCAATGTAATTTACCAACTTTTACCAACATATTTTAACTAAAGTTGGTAAATTAGGGATTAGTTGAGCTAATTCTTCCCTTTGCAACTATGCCATTGGATTTATCGCCTCTTTGGATATCACTCAAAACTTCATTACTTGCTACATTTATCACATTCTTCTTGGGTATCGCTGCTGCCTACTGGATGCTGGGATATCGTGGCAAAGGTAAATCGTTGATTGAGAGTATCTTTATTGCACCACTGATTTTACCGCCTACGGTTGTCGGCTTCTTGTTACTGCTATTTTTTGGCAAAAATGGCCCTGTAGGGAAATTCATGGAGGCTTTTGACTTTACCATTGTCTTTACTTGGTATGGTGCAGCGATCGCAGCGACCGTAGTTTCTTTCCCTTTAATGTATAAAACTGCATTGGGAGCTTTTGAACAAATAGATAGTAATTTGCTGCGAGTAGCCAGAACCCTTGGTGCAACCGAAGCCACAATCTTTTGGCGCATCAGTTTACCCCTAGCACTACCCGGCATTGTCGCCGCCACAATGCTGGCTTTTGCCCGTGCTTTAGGAGAATTCGGTGCGACATTGATGCTGGCTGGTAATATTCCCGGACTTACGCAGACAATTCCAATGGCGATTTATTTTGCTGTAGAAGCCGGAGCAATGAACGAAGCGTGGTTCTGGGCGATCGCAATTATGGTGATTTCTCTCTCTGGAATTATTGCAGTCAACTTCTGGCAAGAATTGAGGGAAAAGAGGAGGGGAGCGGGGAGTGGGGAGCAGGGAGCAGGAGAAGTAGAAAGCAAAAACTTATTAACGGAGTT
>NZ_CAXTNP010000531.1:0-2003 GCF_964245575.1 uncultured Nostoc sp.
AATGATTATCATTATTGTACTTGGTGATTTTATTCCTTGGAAGTCCCTTAAGTTGCTGAACATTGCTATGTTACTCAGCTTTCCTCAACACTTCCAAAACTGGTTTACCTATTGTTGTTATTGTACCTCCTAACAGCGAAATCTGCTGTATCTAGTGTGGCATTATCTTAGTCGCTTAAAAAGAAGTTCCAGACAAGTTTTCTCCCATTTATTTCCCCTAAAACAGATAGTTGAATTTTTACGTCAAGCAATAGACCGCTACTATGGGGTAGCCTGCGAAGTTTACTTGCCATCTGTCTGATTTTAGTTGGTTTTTGGGATTGATTAATAAGTTATAATTATCATTTTTCCTAAGCAATCAGCTTTTGCACTTTATCGAAGAACGGTATTACAGGCTACTATTTTTTGGCGATCGCAAAAGTTTTCGGTTTACTGAAATTCCGTCTTGCTCACTTGAAAGAAATACTCTTAAACGAGCACCCATATTTCAGTTACCTCAGTAGATGCATTCTCTGTATTTACTTATCTTTACATAATTGGGTTTTTTCGCACCTACCTACTTATGCCTTGCTGCAAGAGCGTAACGTTACAAATGCTGGAGAAAAAATTGGTTTGAGTCAATCAGCTACCAGTCACGCACTTAGTCGATCACGCCAAGTGTTCAACGATCCATTACTTGTGTGGTCTAAGAAAGGCAGTTGCGATCACGATCCGCTACACATTTGGCTACGTGAGCTAATAGCGTTTCAAACTCAGCACCTTTGAAACAAAGAGAAAAAGCGTCGTTCCATTTTATCCGTTTGCCCTGTGTCAAACCCTTATTGCTACGTTAGATGAATATTTCAATAGTGCTTCCAAGGTAACGACTTCTTATGTGTTCACAAAGCTTTCGGAATCGACTCTAATTAATATTGATGTACTTTTAATTAGCGCTCGCATTGTGCTAGCAGCGTAAGTCATGATATATTTTATATATCTAAAGATAGATTGTATGAAATCCTGAACTAGTGGTAATTATACTGAACAGTAAAGTAATCAAATTTTCTTTGCTTGTAAGGTGCATAGATCATTTCCAGATTATGGAAATGCCTATCAGCCTGTTAGATGCTCTACAAGTACAGCACGGCGTAAATCCACATCCCATCTCAATATAGCCTTGGGGAAAAATCCCTTTGTTAAAGGTAAGAAAACTGACGCTGATCTGCACTAGTTGAACGCAGAAAAATTCATATTTACTGCGATGCCTGCGGTGGTAACTGAGCTTGTTTTACTGACTTGTGCGGCAATCCCCTCTTGGTAGCCGACCTGTACTGAGCGGCGTTGAAGTAAGGGAGCATCTAGAAAAAGTGGACATGCAGCCGGAGTCGAGGTAGCGCAGCGATGCACTGAGCGCAGTCGTTGTGTCGAAGTATGTCAGGCGTTGCATAAATGCCGGATAAATCGGCGCTTGAAACCATTGATAATTCCTTCCAAATTGGACGAAATTATCCGATGATTCAGCAACGCCGGATGTCGAAGTGCGGGCGGGAGCCTACGCATGTACTGTTGGGTGGGTTTAATGCCCTGAGTGTCTAATTATTTTGTTGGAACAACACTGGTTTAACTGACTTCTCCAAGAGCTATTCAATGATTGAATAGCCGTTGGAGAAAGGATTGCAGGGAATTTGCTTGAGAAACTGGTCATTTGAATCAGTTTTCGCGACTGTAGTAACTAATTGAGAGGATTTTGCTCATGCCTAGACTAAGCGTTCCACCTAATTTCATTGGCACCGGGGGTGCGGATACTTTAATCGGAGAACAGTTAAATGCATCACCTGCAATTGGGATTGATATTTTAACTGGAGGTTCTATTCGTACACTTTCAGGAAAAGACACAATCACTGGCATCGCTACTGGTAGCAGTGACGACGACAATGGTGGTACTGGTACAGGTATCGTTAGCAGTGGCGGTATTAGTGCAGGTTTGGGAAACGACGCGATTGCCGGCACAGGTACTGGCGGCA